>NZ_JBYIRL010000007.1:0-227646 GCF_057708125.1 Actinacidiphila sp. bgisy145 | reverse complement strand
GGATGGCCCACCAGCGACACCATGACTGACGCCGACTGGACCAAGACCACGACGTTCATCAACTCCCTGGGCGCGCTGACCCAGGAAGCGAAGATCACGTCCGCCAACTACACCAACAAGTACCTGCCGTAGCCTCGCGCGCTCGCGGCTGATGAGACTGGAAGGAGCAGACGGTGGTGGCTGCTACCCGTGAGATGAGTCAGAAGAAGACCGGGGCCGAGGTCCCGGCGGCGACCGGAGGGAAGAAGAAGGACCACCGGTGGCGGGGCGCGGCCTTGGTGATCGTGCTGCGGCTGGCCGTGATCGTGCTCTGCCTGGTGCTGTGGCAGGTGATGAGCGGCCCGGTGATCCCCGAGTACGCGGTGAGCAAGCCGACCGACGTGTGGACGGCGCTGCACCACCTGCTGGGCTCCTCGCAGGGGTGGACCGACATCAAGACCACTTCCTTCGAGGTGGTGGTCGGGTTCGGCATCGGCGTGGCCATCGGCACCGTGATGGGCCTGGTGCTGGGCTCCTTCCCGCTCGCCGGGCGGGTGATGGAGCCGCTGGTCGCCGCGGTCAACGGCGTGCCGAAGATCGCGCTGGCCCCGCTGTTCGTACTGTTCTTCGGGATCGGCTCCTGGTCGAAGATCTACATCGCCGCGACCGGTGTGGCCTTCGTGGTGTTCTACAACCTCTACCTCGGCCTGCGGCTGCGGGACCGGGAACTCATCGAGATCATCCAGGTGATGGGCGGGAAGAAGAGCCATGTGCTCAGCTACGTGACGCTGCCGACGCTGGCCGCGCCGTTCTTCGCGGCGCTCAAGACCGGCGGGCCGCTGGCCATTCTCGGTGTCATCGGCGGTGAGTTCATCGCCTCCTCCGAGGGCGTGGGCCACGAGCTGTTCACCTCCGCGATGAACCTCGACGCCGCGACCGAATTCGCCGGACTCATCGTCCTGATGGCGATCACGCTCATCCTCAACAGCATATTGACCCAGCTCGACAAGTTCGCCCTGAAGCACCTCGGCCTGGCCAAGCGCCGTACGTCGGGGCAGCGTTCCCAGTAGATCGCATCATTTGCTCCATCCCTTTCCGCGCACATTCGAGATGCAAAGGAGCACTCTCGACATGTTCGACTCCAGATCCGCCGCGACCGGGAACACCCCGGACGGGCCGGCCGCCGGCCAGGACCGGCGCCCCTCGCGCAGACGGCTGCTGGGCTCGGTGGCCGCCGCCGCGGCCGTACCGCTGCTCGGCGCCGTGTCCACCGCGGCCGCCGCGGCCCCTGCGGCCGCCGCCCCCGCCCCCGCCGGCTCGCGCGCCGGCCGGCGGGAACTCGTCTACTTCAACACCTGGAAGGGCACCGAGATCTACGGTGCGTGGTTCGACCCGGGCACCGGCGCGCTGACCGCGCTCGGCCCGGTGGGCGAGGCCAACGCCGACTGGGCGGTCACCCACCCGTCGCTGCCGATCCTGTACGTGGCCACCATGGCCGTCGGCGGGGTCGTCGCCACCTTCCGGATCGACCCGGCGACCGGCGCCCTGACCCCGACCGGCGAGCTGTCCACCGGCGGCACCGGCCTGAACGGGGGCGGGGTGTCCTACATCGGCATCGACCAGCCCTCGAACACCCTGCTCGCCACGAACTTCGAGGACGGCTTCACCGCGGCGGTGCCGATCACCCCGAGCGGTGAGCTGGCCGCGGTCGCCTCGCGCGCGCAGGACACCGGCTCCGGCCCCAACCCCCGGCAGGCGGGCCCGCACCCGCACCACGCCGAGGTGGACCCGAGCGGCCGGTTCGTCCTGGTCCCGGACTTCGGCGCCGACCGCGTCTTCGTCCGCCCCTTCGACCGCCGCACCCGCGTGCTGTCCGAGGACGGCCCGGCCGGCTACGCCACCGCGCCCGGCTCCGGCCCGCGCCGGGTCGCCTTCCACCCCGCCGGCCGCACCGTCTACCTGCTCAGCGAGCTGAGTTCGGACCTCCAGGCCCTCCAGTGGACGCCCGCGACCGGCGAGCTGACGCACCGGCAGACCCTCGCGGTCGGCACCCCCGGCTTCACCGGCACCGCGAGCGCCTCCGACCTCGCGATCAGCGCCGACGGGCGGTTCGTGTACGCCGGCAACCGGGCCGAGAACTCCCTGGTCGTCCTCTCGGTCGACCCCCGCACCGACCTGCTCGGCGTGCTCCAGCGCATCCCCTGCGGGGGCACCACGCCGTGGGGCTTCACCCTCCACCCGAGCGGGCGGTGGCTGCTCGTCGCCAACGAGGCGAGCAGCAGCGTGAACGTCTTCGCGGTCGACCCGCGGTCCGGGCAGCTGACGGACACCGGCACCTCCCTGGCCGTGCCCAACCCGGACTCCGTCACCTTCTTCTGCGCCTGACCTGACGTCTGACGCCTGAGGGTGACGCCTGAGGCTGACGCCTGACGTCCGACGCAGCCGCCCGAGGCGCCCGCACCCTTCGAGTGCGGGCGCCCACGGGGCGAACTGTCTCCCGCCGCGCGCTTCGTGCGCTTTCCCGTTCCCTTTTCTTTCCCCTCGCCTTTTCCGTCCGCGTCCACCGCATTTTCCGCAAGGGCCGCGGGCGGCTTTCGCATGCCCGGACGCGGAACTTCCAGGGGCTCCCACAATTGACGGCGGTATTTCCGACGGATTAATTGACGGTGGATCAGCCGCGGAGTAGCGTCCCGCACGTTCTCCGGGAAAGCGCGCGCCAACGGAAGAACTCGATCCCTCACACCACGGGAGTTGGAAGAGAAATGGCATCCGAGAAAAAGGGTATAGGACGTCGGGCGTTCCTGGTGGCCGGTGCGGCGACCGCAGGCGCCGCGCTGCTGCCCACCCCCTCCTTCGCCGTCTCCGCGGCGAGCAGCGGCAAGAAGGGGGTGATGCTGATGAACCGGATCGGCCCCTCGGCGTCGACCCTGTACACCGCGAACGCCGACGGCTCCAACGAGCGGAAGCTGCTGTCGGCCACCGACGCGAAGTTCGACCGGCACGCCAACTACTCCTTCGACGGCAAGACCGTCTACTTCACCTCCGAGCGCACCGGCGACGGCAACGCCAACATCTACGCGACCACCCTGGGCGGCTCCGGCCAGGGCACCGGCGTCACCTCCGTGGTCGGCGGCCCGGCCGTCTACGACAGCGCCACCCTCTCGCCGGACAAGCGCACCCTGGCCTTCTCCTCCACCCGGTCCGCCGACCACCTGTCGCAGATCTGGCTGATGGACACCAAGACCGGTGCGCTGACCAACCTCAGCGGCACCGCGGCGCTCGCCGGCGACCCCAGCAGCCCCGACGGCCACTTCCGCCCGGTCTGGTCGCCCGACGGGAAGTGGATCGCCTTCTCCTCCGACCGCAACACGCAGTGGATGGGGCACGACAACGGCACCGGCTGGGAGCACACCCAGGAGCTGAGCATCTACGTCATCAAGCCCGACGGCACCGGCTTCCGGCAGCTCGCCACGAAGCCCGGCTACTGCCTGGGCTCGCCCAAGTGGTCCCCGGACGGGCAGCGGATCGTCTACTACGAGATCACCGTCGAAGGCACCTGGCAGGCGCACCGCCCCGAGGACATCGGCGTGGTGGAGTCGCAGATCGTCTCGGTCGACTTCGCCACCGGCACCGACCGCGTCGAGCACACCTCCGGCCCGAACCTCAAGGTCTCCCCGCAGTACGTCACCAACACCGAGATCGGCTACCTGCTCAAGAACGGGCAGGACGAGGGCCTAGTCTACGTGAACGGCTCGATCCCGAACGTGAAGCGCGCCGGGGTGCGTTCGCCCTGCTGGTCCCCGGACGGCAAGTCGGTGATCTACGAGAAGCAGGACTTCACCAGCCGGACCCTGGACACCCCGCTCTACAGCTGGGACGCGAACTGGGACTACCGCTTCTGCGACGTCTTCCCGATCCTGTCGTCGCAGAACCGGCTGGCGATCACCGAGAAGCAGACCGGCCCGGGCAAGTCCGACATCGCCACGCTCAACCCCGACGGCAGCGACCTGAAGGTGGTCTTCGACACGACCACCTCCGGCCTGGACCAGACGCTGGTCACCGAGGGCCTGGCCGGCGCCTTCCGGCCGGCCTGGTCCCCGGACGGTCAGTGGATCGCGTTCGGGCTGGGCGGCTGGTTCCAGGAGCGCGCGGTGATGACCGCGGCGATCTGGCGGGTGCGCAGCGACGGCACCGGCGCCCAGGCGCTCACCGACAACTCCACCAACTCCGGCTTCCCCAGCTACTCCGCCGACGGCACCAAGATCGTCTACCGGGTGTGGGGCGCGCAGAACGGCCTGCGCATCCTCGACCTCGCCAGCGGCACCACCACGGTGCTCACCACCGCGTCCGACAACCTGCCCGACTGGTCCCCGGACGGCAGCCGCATCCTCTTCACCCGCAAGACCGGCCCCACCAACTTCGACGTGTGCACCATCAAACCGGACGGCACCGGGCTGAGCGTCCTCACCAGCAGCGGTGCCAACGACGGCCACGCCGTGTGGCACCCCGACGGCCGCATCCTCTACAACACCGGCATGTACGGCTTCCGCGAGGAGGCCGCCCTCTACGACAACACCTTCCAGCCCTACGGCATGATCATGGCGATGAACGCCGACGGCTCGGGCAAGACGATGCTCACCGACAGCCAGTGGGAGGACTCGATGCCCCTCTACCTGCCCCAGGCGGCTCTCACCGGGACCGCCGGCTGACCCGGTGCCGCTGACCGCCGACGGGCTGCCGCCCCTTCCCCGAAACCGGGGGAGGGGCGGCAGCCCGCAGGTGCGAGAGGTACGTCAGCGGTCGGTGCCGGGCGCCTTCTGCGCCCGGACCACCTCCCAGATCTCCTCTTCGAGGTCGCGGTGCTCACGGCTGTGCTTGAGCTCCAGCGGCCGCGGCCGGGCGAACGGAATCCGCCACTGCGCCACCACCCGGGCCGGGCGCGCACTGAAGGCGACGACCCGGTCCGCGAGGTAGACGGCCTCGTCGATCTGGTGGGTGACGAAGACGGCCGTCTTCTTGCGGGCGTCCCAGATCTTCAGCAGCTCCGCCTGCATGCTCTCGCGGGTCTGCGCGTCCAGCCCGGAGAACGGCTCGTCCAGCAGCAGGATGCCGGGATCGGCGGCCAGCGCGCGGGCGATGTTGACGCGCTGCTTCATGCCGCCGGACAGCTGGTCGGGGTAGAAGCGCTCGAACCCCTTGAGCCCGGTCAGCGCGAGCAGTTCGGCCGCGACCGCCAGCCGCTCCTTCTTACCGCGCCCGGCGAGCTCCAGCCCGTAGGCAACGTTGTCGATGACCGGGCGCCAGGGCAGCAGGCAGGCGTCCTGGAACACCACGGCCCGGTCCGGGCCGGGGCGGTCGACGGGCGTGCCGTCCACCGAGATCCGCCCGCCGGTCAGCGGGACCAGCCCGTCCAGCGCCATCAGGAAGGTGCTCTTGCCCGAGCCGCTGGGCCCGACGATCGCCACGAACTCGCCGTCGGCGACGTCGAGGTCGATCCCGTCGACGGCCACCACCCCGCCGGTGCGGGCCTGGTAGGTGACCTGCGCGCCGGCCACCTGGAGCTTCGGCCGGTCCGGCGCGGCGGCGGTCCGCCGCTCCGCCCGGCTCACCGCTGCCACCGCTGCATCCGGCGCTCCAGCAGCGCCGCGAGCTGGGTCAGCGCGATGCCGAGGAAGGTGATGACGGCGACGGTGGCGTACATGACCGGCATGTTGAAGGAGTTGCTGGCCGAGATGAGGACGTTGCCGATGCCCGCCTTCGACGCGAAGATCTCGCCGACCACCACACCGATCATGGCCCGCCCGATGGAGATGCGCAGGCCCGTCATGAAGAACGGCACCAGGGTCGGCAGCACCACGGTCCTGATCACCTGGAGGTCGCTCGCGCCGAAGCTGCGCGCCAGCCGCCGCAGTTGCCAGTCCACGTTGCCGACGCCGGCCGCGGTGTTCATCAGGATGACGGTGGTGCAGCTGAGCACCACGACCACGATCTTCGGGGTCATGCCGATGCCGAAGATCAGGATCAGCACGGGGACGACGGCGACCTGCGGCATCGAGTTGATGCCGACGACCAGCGGTTTGAGGAACTCGTCGGCCGCCTTGTACCAGCCGGTGAGCAGCCCGAGCAGCGCGCCGAGCAGCACCGAGACGCCCAGCCCGATCGCGAACTCCTCGCCGGAGACCCGCAGGTTGGACCAGATCTGACCGTCGGAGAAGAGCGTGCCGAGCGCGTGCACGACCTTCGACGGGCCGGGCAGGAAGAGCGGTTTGACCCAGTGCCCGGTCACCGCCAGCTGCCACAGGGCGACCAGCAGCAGCAGACACAGCGCCCCCAGCAGCAGCGGGCGCAGCGCGGACCGGTACTCCTTCGCCGTCCGGCGCGGCCCGGTCACGGCCGGGTCCCGGTGAGCGCGGTGTCCACGACGTCGGCGCTGGTCAGCCCCTTGGCGTCGGGGATCACCTGGGCGGTGGCGCTGATCGCCTTGGTGATGCCGTCGGTGTCCACGGCCCAGGTCGAGGACCAGGTCCACTTGCCGGCCCGTGCGGGGTCGGTGTTGACGGTGAGGGTCTCCTCGCAGCTGGCGGCGGTCGCGCCGCTGCCCTTCTGGCAGTCGGCCACCGCGGCCTTGCGGTTTGCCGGCTGGGCGGCCCACTTGGCGGCGGTGACCAGGACGGACACCATCTTCTTCAGCGCCGCCGGGCGGGACTTCAAGGACGCGTCGGACGCCCAGAACGTCACGTTGGGCACCTGCACGGCGCTGTCCTCGGCCTTGAGCAGGACCGTGCCGACCTGCTGCTCCACCGAGCGCTGGGTGTTGAGCTCCGCGGTGGCCTTGACGGTGCCGCCGGAGATGGCGCCGAAGCGCTGGGCGAGGGTGCCGGCGGTGACGAAGGTGACGTCGTGGGGGTTCACGCCGTAGTGGGACAGCACCGCCATCAGGTAGATCTCGTCGGCGGAGTTGCCGCCCGAGACCCCGATCGTCTTGCCCTTGAGCTGGGAGAGGGAGGTGATGTCCTTCGCGGCGAGCACGTCGTACTGGGCGCCGGCGGCCTGCGCGAAGATCTTGCCGGAGATGGCCTTCTTGGCGATGTCGCCGATGAAGTTGGTGGGGCCGCCGGAGGCGACGTCGACGGCGCCGGTGGCGAGCGCCGCGACCGAGGAGGAGCCGCCGCCGGTGAACTTCTCGACCGACACGTCCAGTCCGGCCTTCTTGAAGAACCCCTCGTAGACGGCCGCGTAGAACGGGGTGAGGGTCGTGGTGGGGCTCAGGTCGCCGAAGGTGATCCGTCCTTCGGACGTGCCCGACGACGATTCGGAGGTGCCCGAAGCGCCGCAGGCGGTGAGGGTGAGTGCGGCGGTCACGGTGACGGTCACGGTCAGGAGCAGGGGCAGACGTCGTGCGCGTGGGCGGTGGAGATGGTCGGACATTCCGCGTGATCTCATGGGGGTGATCCCTTCTCCGCGTGCGATGGAGGTGGAGCGACCTCGAAGCCCGTCGACGGGATGGGGCGTGGGCGTCGGTCCATCAACGGGTCGGCCAGGCCCGGATTGTGCGACCAGACGCACCGCAGCGCCCTAGCGAACGTAGCACTGGGGAAACAACTTGACAATATTGTCGGACAATTGGCTGGGCCTGGTCTTGCGTCCTGATGTCTTGTGGGGGTCGGAGGTTGCTGTTACGGTCGCTCGCACCTTGTCGGACAATCCACGACGGCGACCAGGGAGAGCGGATCTGATGCGACCTCAACTTCGCGGGCGACGGGCCGCGGCGGCGCTGGCCGCCGCCGGCGCACTGCTGCTGACCGCGTGCGGCGGGGGCTCCTCGGCCGGTTCGGGCGGCTCCTCCGGCGCCACCGTCACCATCGGCGTCAGCGGGAACATCCTGGACACCCCGATCGAGGTGGCCGACGGCCAGGGGTACTTCGCCGCGCAGGGCCTGAAGGTCGAATACGTGACCCTGAACGCCTCCACGGGGGCGTCCGCGCTCCAGTCGGGCTCGGTGCAGTTCCTCAACGACAGCCCCAACGGCTTCCTGGCCGCGCTCGGCAAGAACGTCCCCGAGACCGCGATCGGCACCGACGCCGGCGGCTATCCGCTCGGCCTGATCGTCAGCACCAAGTTCGCCAAGGCCCACCACCTGACCGCCTCGACGCCCGCGGCGCAGGTCGCCAAGGCGCTCGACGGCTCCACCGGGGGATCGAGTTCGGCCAACACCAAGGGCGAGGCGAGCATCTTCCTCAAGGGCTACGGCGTGGACCCCGGCAAGGTGAAGTGGGTGTCGCTGCCCAGCCCGGTGGCCGACAAGGCGGCGCTGAAGAGCAACCAGATCGACTGGTTCGCCACCTCCGAGCCGACCCCGCTGGAGATCCAGGACTCCGGGGACGGCGTGGTGGTCGCCGACCCGGTGAAGGTCCCGGCGTGGTCGCAGAAGGAGGCCGGCTACGGCCAGTTCGTGGTGGCCCGCAGCAACTACCTCTCCCAGCATGCCGACACCGCCAGGAAGGTCGCCGCCGCCGTCCAGCAGGCCACCGCCTACATGCACGCGCACCTGGAGTCGGCCGCGGTGCAGGCGGCGGCGCGCAAGGCGGTGCCGGGCGTGGCCGCGGACGTGGTCGCCGCGAGCCTGCGCCAGGTGGCCTGGCCGACCAGCGACGCGATGGACGCCCAGGGCTGGGCCACGACGCTGGGCTTCGTCAACTCCCTGGTCACCCTGGACAAGAAGGCCGCGGTCACCGACAGCCAGTGGACCAACAAGTACCTCCCGTGAGCGCCGGGCCGCCCGCCCGCCGCCCCCGTCAGCGGCCCGTCCCGGACACCGCCGGCGGGCGGTGGCGGACGTCCACGGCGGTCGCGGCGAGGGCGAGCGGGCCGGGCAGCAGCGGCAGCAGGACGGGCATCGCCCACACCAGGACCGCCGCGAGCACCGCGGCGGCGGCCAGCAGCGCGGTGCCGCGCGGGTCGGCCAGCGAACGGGCCAGCGCCTGACGGCCGCAGAGCCGGTGCGGCCCGTCCAGGGCGACCGCGCGCAGGCCGACCGCGGCGGCGCCGACCGCGAGCAGCAGCAGGACCGGCGCCATCAGGCCCGCCCCGGGCAGCCCGGCGCGCAGCAGCCGCTCGTCGAGCAGCAGCAGGACCGCGAACGCCGGCGGCAGCAGGCCCTTGGCGAGCGCGGAAGGGGTCAGCCGCTCCCGCAGGCCGGCCAGCAGGTCGCCCGCCTTGACCTGCACTCCGGTCGCCGCGCTGCGGCGCAGCGCGGAACTGGCCGCCGACAGCGCCGCCGGGGCGGTGACCACCGGCAGGCAGGCCACCGCGGTGACCACCCCCACCAGCAGCATGTCGGCGAAGAGGGTGAAGCCGGCGCCGAACACCTCGCCCGGTTCGCGGTGCGCCCGTCGGGAGACGGCCGCGGGTGCGGTGGCGGGTGCGGTCGCGGATGCGGTCGCGGGTGCGGTTGCGGTTGCGGATGTGCGGGTCAACGCTCCTCCTCAGCCCTTGAGTCCGGATGTGGCCATGCCCTGCACCAGGTAGCGCTGGAAGACGAAGAAGAACAGCACGATCGGCAGCACCGAGATCACCGACATCGCGAACATCGGCCCGTAGGCGGAGGTGCTCGACTGGTCGACGAAGTTCCGCAGCGCGAGGGTGATCGTGGCCTTCTGCGGCGAGAACAGGTAGATCATCTGCGCGAAGAAGTCGTTCCAGGACCAGATGAACGAGAAGATCGCGGTGGTGATCAGCGCCGGCCGGCTCAGCGGCAGGATGATGTGGAAGAACGACCGGAACGGGCCGCAGCCGTCGATCCGCGCGGCCTCCTCCAGGTCCCGGGGCAGGTTCCGCATGAACTGCACGATGAGGAAGACGAAGAACGCCTCCACCGCGAGGAACTTCGGCAGCACCAGCGGCCAGTAGGTGTTCGTCATGCCGAGCTTGTTGAAGATGATGTACTGCGGGATCAGCACCACGTGCTGCGGCAGCATCAACGTCGCCACGGTGAAGGCGAACATCGGGCCGCGCATCCGGAACCGCAGCCGGGCGAAGGCGTAGGCGGCCAGCGAGCAGGACACCACGTTGCCGACCACCGCGCCCAGGCTGATCAGCAGGCTGTTGCCGAGCAGCCGGGGCACCGACACGCCCGAGACGCCGTCCAGCGCGGTGCTGTAGTTGCTCCACTCGAAGTGGTGCGGCCACAGGTCGACGCTGGTCACCACCTCGTCGGCGGGCTTCACCGAGGTCACCAGCAGCCACAGCAGCGGGTAGAGCAGGGCGATCAGCGCGAGCAGGGCCACCACGTGGGGCAGCCGGCGTTGCAGGGTCTGGTTCATCATTCCGCCTCGTCCGCGTAGAACACCCAGGACCGGGAGACCTTGAACATCACCGCGGTGACCGCCGCGATGGCGAGCAGCATCAGCCAGGCCATGGCCGAGGCGTAGCCCATGTGCGAGGCGGTGAACCCGCGCTCGTAGAGGTAGAGCGTGTAGAAGAGGGTGGAGTCGGCCGGGCCGCCGTTGCCGCCGCTGACCACGAAGGCGGGCGTGAAGACCTGGAAGGACTGGATCATCTCCAGCACCAGGTTGAAGAAGACCACCGGCGAGAGCATCGGCACCGTGATGGCGGCGAACTGCCGCCAGGGGCCCGCCCCGTCGAGCGCGGCCGCCTCGTACAGCTCCGGCGAGATCTGCTGGAGGCCGGCGAGGAAGATGACCATGGGGGCGCCGAACTGCCAGATGGTCAGCAGCACCACCACGTAGGTGGCCAGGTGCGGGTTGCCGACCCAGCCGCCGATGTGGATGCCGAAGGTGCCCAGCACCTTGTCCACGGTGCCGCCGTCGTTGAACAGCGCCCGGAAGACCAGGGCGATCGACATGCTCGCGCCCAGCAGCGAGGGGGCGTAGAACGCCGACCGGTAGAAGCCGCGGCCGCGGCTGAGCCGCCTGAGCAGCAGCGCCGCGCCGAGCGCCAGCGCCAGCTTCAGCGGCACCGCGATGACCACGTACTTCAGGGTGGTCAGCACCGACCGCCAGAAGCGCGGGTCGGAGGTGAGCATCTCGCGGTAGTTGCGCAGGCCCACCCAGTGCGGGGCGCTGAACATGTCGTAGCTGGTGAAGGAGAGGTACAGCGAGACCGCCATCGGCACCAGGGTGACCGCGAGGGCGCCGATCATCCACGGGGTGAGGAAGACGTACGCGGGCCAGCGCGCCTCGCGGCGGCGCGGTGTGCGGCCGGGCCGGGTGCTTCCCGCCGCGGTGCGCCCGGCGGGCTCGGGCAGTTCGATCGGCGCGACGGTCATGACTCCAGCTCCTGCTTCGCCTGGACGATCAGTTCGTGGGCCGCCTTCCGCGGCGAGGCGAGCCCGAACTCCACCCGCTGGTACTCGCGGGTGAAGGCGCTCTCGATCGCGACATCGCCCTTGGGGGGTGCGGACGGCGGCGGCTGCACGCCGTACTTCTCCATCTCCTCGTCGAACTGCCACACCTGCCGGTCGGGACCGGTCAGCTTGCGGTCGACCGCGGCGGCGATCTTCCGGTTGGGCGGCTGGGAGCGGGTGACGCCCAGGACGTCGCCGGCCCGCGGGTCGTTGAGGAGGAAGTCCATCAACTCGGCGGCCTCCTTCGGGTGCTTGGAGTGGGCGCCGATGCCGATGAGCATGGTGGGCTTGAAGTAGGAGCCGGCCCGGCCGCCGACGGTGGGGACCGGGGCGTAGCGGATGGTGTGCCCGCTGGGGCTGGTGAAGCCGGTGAAGGTGGCGTCCCAGGAGTAGTCCAGGGCGTCCAGGCCGCGGCTGAAGGCGCTGATGCCGGTCGCGTCGGCCTGCGCGCTGTCCTTTGACGACACCAGCGCCCCGGACTTCTGGAGCCGGTGGCAGAAGCTCCAGAAGGCGGCGAGGTCCTGCTCGGTGTAGCCGAGGGTGCTGGGGCCGGCGTACAGCTGCTTGCCGTGGCCGCGCAGCCAGTCCTCGAAGACGTCCTCGTTGCTGCCGCCGTCGTTGGCGCCCGCCGCGGTCCGCCCGTCGGGGGTCTTCAGCTTCATGGCGGTGATCTTCGCGGCGACCTGGGCCCAGTCCTCCCAGGTCCAGGAGGGTTGGGGTGCCGGGATGCCGGCCTGGGCGAAGACGGTGGCGTCGTAGACGTAGCCGGTGATGCCGCGGCCCATCGGCAGGGCGTACTGCTTGCCGTCGAGGTGGCCGGTGCGGACCAGCGAGGCGTCCATCTCGCCGGTGTCCAGGGTGCCGTCCTTGACGTACCGGTCCAGCGGGAGCAGCGCGCCGCCGCCCGCGAACTGGGAGATCTGGCGGTAGTCCAGCTGGGCCAGGTCGGGTATGCCGCCGCCCGCGGCCTGGGTGGACAGCCGCTGCTTGTAGGAGCCGAAGTCGGCGTTGGACATCTGGACGGTGACGCCGGGGTGCGCCTTCTCGAACAGCTTCACGGCCTGCTCGGTGCGGGCCTGCCGGTCGTCGTTGCCCCACCAGGAGAAGGTGAGGGTGATGTGGCCGCCGGCGTCGGAGGCGCCGCAGGAGGTGAGGCCGGCCAGGAGGACGGTGCTGAAGGCGGCGGCGAGTGCCGCGGTGGCCGCCCGGCGGCGGAGGAACCGGCGCCGGCCGCTTCGGGGCTCGGGCATGGTGGCCTTTCGGGACGGGGTGGGGTGATGGGGGACAGGTGCCGGGCGGCGCCGGGCGGGCAGGCGGTATCGCCCGCGGTCGATTCGGCGGGTGGCGTCGGGTGCGCGGGGGTGAGGGGTGGGTGCGGGCGTACGGTCGGTGCGGCTCGCGGTGGGGTCCGGCGCTCGGGTCGGCGGGTGTTGAGGGGTGGTGGGGCGGGGCCGTACGGGCGGGGCGGCTACGCGCCGTGGTAGACGTCGAGCCGGCCGCACATGCCGAACCGCCCGGTGGCGGTGGGGCCGGTGGCATGGGTGCGGGCCGCGGCCAGGTGGCCCGGGTCGCCCGCGGCCAGCGCGGCGAGCTGGTCGCGGGTGGCGGCGGCCGCGGCTGCGGCGCCCTCGCGCCAGCGGCGCTCCCAGTCGGCTAGCCGCGGCCGCACCAGCGCGGCCGCCGCGCGGTGGAAGGCGGCCAGCGGCTCCGGGTCGCCCGCGGCGACCGCCGCCCGCAACTCGGTGAAGCGGCGGGTGGCCAGGTCGCGGCGGGCGCGGGCCGCCTCCGCCTGCGCGGCCTCGCCCTCCCCGGCCGGCAGCCGGACCGCGGCCGCGTAGGTATCCGGGTCGGTGAGCAGGTGCGGCGGCAGCGTGAGGACCGCGTCGCCCGCCTCGGGCAGCCCGTCGTTCTGCATGACGACGGTGATCCGCAGCTCCCCGGTGTTGACCAGCCGGTGGATGGTGCCGGGGGTGAACCACACCACGGTGCCGGCGCGCAGCTCGGTCTCCTCGAAGCCGCCGGCGGTCAGCGTCTGCACGGCGCCCTCGCCGCCGGTGACGACGTATCCCTCGCTGCACGTCAGGTGCAGGTGCGGGGTGCCGCCGCCGGGGCGGCCGTCGACGGTCGGCCAGTCGTAGACGCTCAGCCGGGAGACGCCGACCGCCCCGGGGAACCCGTCGTATCCGGTCACCACGGATGACGCTCCAGGTGTGCGATGACCGCGGCCCGGTCCCAGGCGCCGTCGGCGACGTGGACGCGGTAGGCGCGGGCGAGGGTGTCGCCGGGGTCGAGCACCAGCTCCTGGTGGAAGGCGAAGGACGGGGCGACGGCGGCGAAGGGGTCGGTGCGGACGAACCAGTGCGCGGGGTGGGTGCCCTTCGCGCCGGTGTGGTCGTTGCCCGGCGCGTGCTCGAAGACGAGGGTGGCGTGCCCGTCGCGGCCGTCGTGCTCGCCGCTGTAGGCGAGCCAGGGCGCCTGATGCCCCATCAGGTCGCGCTCGGCGCTGTCGGCGTCCTCGGTGAAGGCGTGCCCGTCGCGGAAGGCCCGCGGGCCGCGCCAGAACAGCCCGGTGTAGCCGGCGTCGGGGCGCCCGGCGGTGGTGGGGCTGCCGAACCGCAGCGGCTCGTCCCGCCGGTTGGTGACCGCGGAGGACCAGGTCAGGCTCCAGCTGCCGGCGTCGGCGTCGGCCCGCACCTCGATCCGGCGCTCCTCCCGCGCCCACAGCGAGCCGTCGTGCGGGTGCCAGCTCAGGCGCTCGGCGATCACCACGCCGTCCGGGCCGGCGGACACCTCGTCGAAGCCGGTGTGCGCCATCGAGCCGACCCGCTCCGGCAGCGCGAGGTAGCCCTCGCCGTGCACATAGGTGTTGCCGCCCCACAGGTTCTGGCCCGACAGGTGCGAGGCCGTCAGCTGGAGGCCCTTGTGCCAGCGGTGGTCGTTGGGGCGGTAGTCGGTGACGAGGCCGCCGGCGAGGGTGCGGATCGGGTGGAGGTAGGGCTTGGGCGCCTCCCAGGCGGCCTCCGGGCGGTAGACGTACGCGAACAGCTCGGTACCGGTGCCCTGGTGGGTGACGGTGATCCGGTCGTCGTGGACGTGGGTCAGCGAGAGCGTCATGCGGGCTGCTCCTCCTCGCGGGCGCCGACCGGGAGCCGGTCGGGGGCGCCGCCGTGCATGGCGGCGTAGAACGGGTCGCCGGGGCGGATCTGCCCGGCCCGGACGGTGCTGTCGGTGAAGGCGGACTTGTAGAGCGCGGCGGTGAACTCCACGACCCGGCGGCCGCCCCCGCCGCTGGTCGGGTGCGGGGTGCCGGCGCGGATGTCGGCCACCAGGGCGCGCAGTTGGGCCAGGTGGGAGCTCGGCTCGTCGGGGCCGAAGTCGTGCCAGGCCGCGGCGGTCCGCGCGGGGACGCCGGGGGCCGGGGTGATCCGCCAGTCGGCGTTGCGGTAACCGTACAGGTGGGTCAGCTCGATGGTGGCGAGCTCGCAGTCGATCCTGATCCGGCTGACCTCGTCGGGGCTGAGCACGCTGTTGACGACGGTGGCCACCGCGCCGCCGGCGAAGCGGACCTGCGCGGTGGAGACGTCCTCGGTCTGCACGTCGTGCACCAGCCGGGCGGCCATCGCGCGGATCTCCTGCCACGGCCCCATCAGGTCCAGCAGCAGGTCGGTCTGGTGGATGCCGTGGCCCATCGCCGGGCCGCCGCCCTCGGTGTCCCAGCGGCCGCGCCAGGGCACCGCGTAGTAGGCGGCGTCCCGGTACCAGGTGGTCTGGCAGTGCGCGACCAGCGGCCGGCCGAAGGCGCCCTCGTGCAGCAGCCGGCGCACATGGCGGGCCCCGGAGCCGAAGCGGTGCTGGAAGACGTAGGAGGCGGTGGGCGCGCCGGGCGCGGGGCCCGCGGCGGCCGCGACCGCGTCGTAGTCGGCGAGCGAGGGGCAGGGCGGCTTCTCGCACCACACATGGGCGCCGGCCCGCAGCGCGGCGATGGCCTGCTCCCGGTGCAGGGCCGGCGGAGTGCACAGCACCACCAGGTCCGGGCGCACCTGGTCGAGCATGGCGCCGACATCGGTGAAGGCGCCGGGTACGGCGAACTGTCCGGCGGCGGCGCGGGCCGCGTCCTCGGCGACGTCCACGACGGCGGCGACCTGCACCCCGCCCTCGTCCGCGAGCGCGGCGAGGGCGGGCAGGTGGGCGCCGCGGGCGATGGCTCCGGCGCCCACCACGGCGGTGCGCAGCGGGGTGGCCGGGAGGTGCGGGGGCAGCGGTTCGTGCGGGGACATACGGGCCCTCTCGTGCGGCTGGCGGTACGTCACGCAAGGCGCGAGGCGCAGCGGAACCCCGCAGCAGGGGCAGACCGACGGCTCCTTCGCCTCGCTGTTCCAACGTTGTAACCAGCGTGCGTACGGGCGGTCAACCCTTAGGGCGCCGCCGGATCGCCCGTGTCGCCGAAGGGGAGCCGGTCTGCGGGGAACTGCCCTACAATGAGGCACCGCTCAGAAGGGGAGTTACGTGACGGCAGTGAGGCTCAAGGACGTCGCCGACCGGGCGGGCGTCTCCGTCAAGACGGTTTCCAACGTTGTACGCGGAATGTCGAAGGTGGCGCCCGCCACCCGGGAGCGCGTCATGGCCGCGGTGCAGGAGCTCGGCTACCGGCCCAACCCCTCGGCGGTGCGGCTGCGCACCGGCCGCAGCGGGCTGATCGCGCTGGCGGTGCCCTTCCTGGCCACCCCGTACTTCGCCGAACTCGCCCACCACGTACGGACCGAGGCGTCCCGGATCGGGCTGACGGTGCTCATCGAGGAGACCCTCGGCGACGCCCACGAGGAACTGCGGCTGGCCAGCGGGCTCGGCTCGGCCCTGCTGGACGGGGTGATCCTCTCCCCGCTGCGGGTGCCCTTCGACGAACTCGCCGCCACCACGGCCGGCTTCCCGCTGGTGCTGCTCGGCGAGCGCGAGGACGGCCGGGAGCAGCTCGCCACCGACCACGTACTGATCGACAACGTGGCCGCCGCCCGCGAGGCCACCGCCCACCTCGCGTCCCTGGGCCGGACCCGGTTCGCGGCCGTCGGCGTGGACCGGCAGCACTCCGCGACCAGCCGCCAGCGCCTGGAGGGCTTCCAACTCGCCCTGCACGAGGCCGGACTGCCCTTCGACCCGCGCCTGGCGCCGCCGGTCGAGGAGTTCGACCGGCGCAGCGGCCTGCACGCCGGCCGCACGCTCGCCGCGCTCCCGGCCGGCAGCCGCCCCGACGCGGTCTTCTGCTTCAACGACCTGCTGGCCGTCGGCGCGATCCGCGCCTTCCACGAGGCCGGGCTCGCGGTGCCCGGCGACATCGCGGTGGCCAGCGTCGACGGCACCGACGAGGGCCGGTACGCCATCCCCTCGCTGACCTCGGTGGTGCCCGACAAGGCGGCCATCGCGTCGCTGGCGGTCACCTCCCTCGCCGACCGGATCGGCGCGGCGACCGCGCCGCGCCACGCGGTCCATCTGGCCCCCTACCGCCTGGCGGTGGGGGAGTCCACGACCGGCGGGCGCACGCCGGTCGCGGACTGAATCCCCCGCTCGCCGCCGATCCGGTCAGGCGGCGAGCAGGTCGCGGGCCGGGCGGGGCCGGGCCGGGCGGTCAGGCGGCGAGCAGGTCGCGGGCCGGGCCGAAGACCTCCTCGGCGGTCAGCGGCCGGGGCAGCAGCCCCTGCGCCAGGCACGCGGCGGCGATCTCCTCGATCGGGCCGCTCAGCCGGTCCGCTCCCGACCTCGTCAGGCGCGGCGCGTCCGGCTGCCGTTCGGCGGCCTGCCGCGCGGCGGTCTCCTCGGCGCGGCACAGCAGCGCGTACGCGCCCCGGACCGCGTCAGGCTGCCGCGCCAGGACCTCGGTGGAGACCGCCACCAGGTGGTTGACCGGCGCGTACCCGTGGGCGTCGTACCAGGCGCGGTCGCGCTGCGCGGCGCGGTCGAAGACGGGCACGAACTCGTCGCCGCCGGGCAGGTCGTTGCCGAGGACAGCCGCGTCCACCGCGCCCGAGCGCAGCGCCTCGACGAGGCTGCCGGACAGCGAGCGGTCCACGAACGGCGGGTCGGCGTACTCCGGGACGTGCGCCTCGTCCTGGGTGACCCACTGCGACTGGTCGGCCGCCAGCCCGAAGTCCTCCGCGAGGTGGCTGCGCACCCACATCCCGGTGGTCTGGGTGTAGGCGCGCACCCCGATCCGGCGGCCGCGCAGCTGCGCCGGGTCGGTGACCGGCCGCGACCGGTGCGCGATCAGGCACTTGCGCTGGAAGCGCGCGGCGACCACCACCGGCAGCACCGCGACCGGGTGGCCGTGCGCGATCGCCTGGAGCGCGGTGACGACGGCCAGTTCGCTCACGTCGTAGCGCTGCTCGCGCACCATCGGCGCGAACGCCTTGTGGATCGGTGCGACGTCGGCGAAGTCCAGCCGCACGCGCGGGTCGGTGAGGGTGCCGCCGCGCAGCAGGGTGCCGACGGGGTGGGTGTCCAGCGCGATGCTCAGGCGGGTCTCAGGCACGGTCGGCCTCCGCGCGGCGCGCACCCCAGTAGAAGGTGTCCGCGGTGCCGCCGAAGACCGCCGCCGCGTCGGCGGCCGGCAGGCCGCTCAGCGCCGACCGGGCCTCGGCCAGCAGGTCGGCGAGCTTGCCGTCGGCGGCGGGGAAGTTGGAGCCCCACATCAGCCGCGCGGAGCCGTACGCCGACAGCAGCGCGGCCAGGAAGTCCGGCACCGTGGAGGCGCCCTTCGCGGCGGCGCCGAGCGCGCGGTGGGTGAGCTTCAGGTGCACGCCCGGGAAGTGCGCCAGCGTGAAGAGCGCCGCGGCCTTCCGGTAGGGCGCCCCGTCGGACAGGTCGGGGCGCGCGCAGTGGTCGAGCAGCACCCGGGTGCGCGGGAAGCGCTCGAGGGCGCCGCGCAGCGCCGGGATGCCGTCGGTCGTCATCTGGAGGCAGATCGGGATGTCGTGCGCCTCGGCGTACTCCCACGCGGGGAAGGTGTCGGGGTGGCCGAGCCAGTCGGCCTGGCCGGGCATGGTGGTGCCGGTGGTGAACAGCCGGAAGCCCGACAGCCCGCGGGAGCGCCAGTGCGCGATCCGCTCCACCGCGTCGGGCGCCATCGCGTCCAGCGAGTGGACGCCGACCAGCCGGTCCGGGTGCGCGGCGACGGAGTCGGCCAGGTAGCGGTTGTCGTGGCCGTAGACGGTGGACGCCTGGACGACCACGGCCCGGTCGATGCCGGCGGTGTCCAGGGCGGCGAGCAGGCCCTCGAGGTCGACCGGGTGCTCCTGCGACCAGGTGGAGCGGCGGCCGCCGATCGGGTCGGCGGGGTAGCGCGCGGCGTCGGTCGAGATGACGTGGGTGTGGCTGTCGATCACCAGCATGAGCGGTGTCGGTTCCTTTCGGTTGGCACGGTCGGCTCGGTCGGCCGGTCCGTTCAGTCGACGTAGCGCAGGCCGCGGTCCCGCAGCGTCTCGCGCATCCGGTAGATGTCCAGGCCGAGTTCGCCCGCGGCGAGCCGGCCGCGCTTGACCTCCTCGGCGGCTTCGCGGGCCTCGCCCGCCTCGGCGGTCGCGGTGGCCCGCGCGGCCGGTACGACCACCACGCCGTCGGCGTCCGCGAGCACCACGTCGCCCGGGGTGACCAGGGTGTTCGCGCACACCACCGGCACGTTGACCGAGCCGAGGGTGGCCTTCACGGTGCCCTTGGCGTGGATCGCGGTGCTGAAGACGGGGAAGTCCATCCGCTCCAGGTCGGCGACGTCGCGGCAGCCGCCGTCGATCACCAGGCCGCGCGCGCCGCGGGCCCGCAGCGAGGTGGCCAGCAGTTCGCCGAAGAAGCCGTCGCGGCTCTCGGAGGTGCAGGCGGCGACCACCACGTCACCGGGCCGGACCTGCTCGGCGGCGACGTGCAGCATCCAGTTGTCGCCGGGCTGGAGCAGCACGGTCACCGCGGTGCCGCACAGCCGGGCGCCGGGGTAGACCGGGCGGATCGCCGGGTGCATCAGGCCGAGCCGGCCCATCGCCTCGTGCACGGTCGCCACGCCCAGCGCGGACAGCCGCGCCACGGCGGCGGGGTCGGCCCGCTCGATGGTCGTGTGGACGACGCCGAGTTCCTGCATGGTGGGTTCCTCTCGGTGGATGCCGCTCGGACGTGCTGCGGTGCGGGGTGTGTGGTGCGGGCGCTGGTGCGCTGCGCGGGGGCGCGGCTCAGCGGCCGGCCGCGCGCAGCCGCGCGTCGAGCCGGGGGTAGACCCGGCGGGCGTTGCCCTCGGTGATCGCCGCGAGGTCCGCGGGCGCCAGGCCCGCCTGCTCGACGTAGCGGCGGGTGTCGTCGAAGTGGTGCCCGGTGTCCGGGTCGACGCCGCGGACCGCGCCGATCATCTCCGAGGCGAAGAGCACGTTGGCGGGCGGGAGCACCTTCAGCAGCAGGTCGATGCCGGGCTGGTGGTACACGCAGGTGTCGAAGAAGACGTTGCCCAGCAGGTGCTGCGCCGGCTCCGGCCTGCCGAGCGCCTGCGCCAGGCCGCGGAAGCGCCCCCAGTGGTAGGGCACCGAGCCGCCGCCGTGCGGGATGACCAGCCGCAGCGTGGGGAAGTCGGCGAACAGGTCGCCTTGCAGCAGCTGCATGAAGGCGGTGGTGTCGGCGTTGAGGTAGTGCGCGCCGGTGGTGTGGAACGCGGGGTTGTCGCTGGTGCTTACATGCACCATCACCGGCACGTCGAGTTCGGTGATCTTCTCGTAGAGCGGGTACCAGGAGCGGTCGGTGAGCGGCGGCGCGCTCCAGTGGCCGCCGGAGGGGTCGGGGTTGAGGTTGACCGCGACGGCGCCCAGCTCCTCGACCGCGCGGACCAGCTCCGGTATGCAGGTGGCCGGGTCGACCCCGGGGGACTGCGGCAGCATCGCGGCCGGCGCGAACCGGTCCGGGAACAGCTCGCCGACGCGGGCGCACAGGTCGTTGCAGCAGCGCGCCCACGCCGCCGAGGTGGCGAAGTCGCCGACGTGGTGGGCCATGAAGGACGCGCGCGGGGAGAAGACGGTCACGTCGATACCGCGCTCGTCCATCTGCCGCAGCTGGTTGGCCTCGATGGACGCGCGGATCTCGTCGTCGCCGATCCGCAGGTCCGCGGGCCGGGGCGGTTCGCCGTCGCCCGCCAGCGCCTGGACCTGGCGGTCGCGCCAGTCGCCCAGCGCCGCGGGCGCGGTCGTGTAGTGGCCGTGGCAGTCGATGATCAACGCGGTTCTCCTCGCGGTCGGGGTGGCCGGGCAGGGGCCAGAAGGCCCTGCGCCCGGGCGCGCTGCGCTCCGCATAGTAGTCGTCAATCATATTGCTGACAATATTGCCGATGGTAAGGTTACCGGCCGAACGAGCGGGTGCGGGGGAGCCAGGGAGAGGAGTCCGGTCCAGGTGACCAGTACACGTATGAAGGGCGCGGCCGGGCGGCTGCACGTCAGTGCGCAGATCCGGCGCGCGCTGTGGGTCGGCGACCTCGTGCCGGGGCAGCGGCTGGTGGAGCAGGACCTCGCCGACCGGATGGGGGTGACGCGCAGCTCGGTCCGCGAGGCGCTGCTCGACCTCGCCTCCGACGACCTGGTGGAGCTGGTGCCCAACCGCGGCGCCCGGATCAGGGTGGTCTCGGTGGAGGAGGCGGTCCAGATCACCGAGTGCCGCTCCGCGCTGGAGCGGCTGTGCGCGCGCAAGGCGGCCGAGCACGCCGACGAGCAGCAGCGCGCCGCGCTGGCCGAGGTCGGCGAGCGGCTGCGCGCGGCGGTCGCCGAGGGCGCCTTCGAGGACTACTCGGCGCTCAACCGGCGCTTGCACGACCTGGTCATCGAGTTCAGCGGCCAGGCCGTCGCCCGGCGCCAGTTGGAGCGGCTGAACACGCAGATGGTGCGCTTCCAGTTCCGCCTGGCCATGCGGCCCGGCCGCCCGCAGGAGTCGCTGCCGCAGCTGCTGGCCATCGTGGACGCCGTCCTGGCCGGCGACCCGGACGCGGCCGACGCGGCGGCGGAGGCCCAACTCGCGGGCGTGATCGAGCAGTTGCGGGCGAGCGAGCCGCCGACCGGGCTGAACGGCTGGTAGCGGCGCGGGTCGTGGCGCCGCGCGGCCGGTACGGAATTGCGGGCGCTTCGGGCGACTATATCTTCGGCAAGATTATTGACAATCTGATCGACGTGGGATTCAGTCGGGACGTCAACGGGTCCGCCGAGGCGCACGGACGAGACCCGGCCACCCGGCCTTCAACGGAGAATCCGGATACCACGATGAGCGAGACCGCCACACTGGGAGCGCCGCCCGCGGCGCCCAAACCCCCTACCCCGTTCTACCGGGACCTGGCCGTCCAGGTCCTCGCAGGCGTCGCGCTGGGCGTCGTCGTGGGCAACTACGCCCCCGCGGTGGGGCGGCACACGCAGTTCCTCGGCGACATCTTCATCCACCTGATCCAGATGGTCGTCGGCCTGATCATCTTCTGCACGGTCACCCACGGCATCGCCAGCGTGCGCGACCTGGGGAAGGTCGGCCGGATAGCCGTCCGGGCCCTGGTGTACTTCGAGGTGATCACCACCGCCGCGCTGATCATCGGCCTGGTCGTGGTCAACGTGCTGCACCCCGGCTCCGGCGTGCACATCGACCTGTCACACCAGGGCGGCACCGGCACGGCACCCGCCAAGTCCGAGGGCTTCGACGACTTCCTCGTCGGCCTGGTCCACACCTCCGCGGTGCAGGCGTTCGCCCAGGGCGACATCCTCCAGGTGCTGGTCTTCTCCGTGCTGTTCGCCTGCGGCCTGGCCTCGCTGGGCGAGCGCAGCGCCCCGGTGCTGGAGCTGGTCGGCACCGTGCAGCGCACGCTGTTCTGGATCATCGGCAAGGTGATGCGGATCGCGCCGCTGGCCGCGTTCGGCGCGATCGGCTACACCGTCTCCAAGTACGGGCTGGGCACGCTCACCTCACTGGGCAAGCTGATCGGCGTCTTCTACCTGATCGTGCTGCTGTTCTTCCTGCTGGTGCTGTGGCCGGTCTCCCGGTACGCCGGCGTCAGCCTGCTGAAGGTGCTGCGCTACTTCCGCGCCGAACTGCTGCTGGTGCTGGGCACCAGCTCCTCGGAGAGCGTCTTCCCGCAGCTCACCTCGAAGCTGGAGCGGCTCGGCGTCGACGAGTCGGTGGTCGGCCTGGTGCTGCCCACCGCCTACAGCTTCAACCACGACGGCACCTGCCTGTACTTCGCCTCGGTGAGCGTCTTCCTCGCCCAGGCCACCGGCACCGACCTGGGCTGGCAGGCCCAACTCGGCCTGCTGCTGATCCTGCTGCTCACCTCCAAGGGCGGCGCGGGGGTCTCCGGCTCGGCGATCGCGGTCCTGGCGCTGACACTCAGCTCCACCCACAAGATCCCGGTGGACAGCATCGCGCTGGTGCTGGGCATCCACAGCATCCTGTCGGCGGCCTTCGTCTTCACCAACATCGCGGGCAACTGCGTGGCCACGCTGGTGGTCGGCAAGTGGGAGAACGCGATCGACCGGGTCCGGCTGAACGCCGAGCTCGACGCCGGGTTCACCACCGCCGCGTGAACCGGCCACGGGGCGCAGCCCTGGTGAACCGGCCGCGCGCCACCGCCCGCCCGGCCTGGCCGCGCCTCACAGCGCGCCCAGGCCGCTGTCGGCGGTGGCGCGCAACTGCGCCAGCACGCTGTCGAGATGGGCCCGCGTCGCCTTCTCCGCCGCGTCCGCGTCGCCGCCCGCGACGGCCTCGATGATCGCCAGGTGCTGCGGCAGCGACTGGGCGGGGCGGCCGGCGCGGGCGGCCAGCCGGAACTGGTGGCGCACCATCTGGCCGTTGAGCCGGTCGAGCAGCGACTCGGCCACCGTCTGGCCGCTCGCGGCCGCCACCAGGTCGTGCAGGCGGCGGTTGAGCGCGGAATACGTGTCCAGCGCCCCCTCGGCGACGGCCGCGCGCATGCGCTCCCCGATCTCCTCGAGCGCGCGCCGCTGGTCGTCGGTGGCGTGCACGGCCGCGCGCCGCGCGCACAGGACCTCCAGCGCCGAGCGGCACTCCGTGATCAGCACGGCGTCCTCCACCGACACCACGCGCACCCGCGCGCCCCGGTTGGGGACCAACTCCACCAGCCCCTCGGCGGCCAGCTCCTGGAGGGCCTCGCGGACCGAACTGCGGGTGACGCCGAAGCCGTCCGACAGCTCCTGCTCCACCAGCCGCTGGCCGGGCACCATGTCCCCGGCCGCGAGCGCCTGGCGGATGCCCTGCTGCACCGCGCTCCGCCCCGCCCGCCCCGACTTCCGGTCCTGCGCCACTGCGACCGCCTCGTTGAGTTCCGCTGTTCCCCGCCGCTGTTCCCCGCCGGGAGAATACATCCGGCCCGCGGCACCGCCGTACGCGCCGCTCGGCGCCCGGCGCTCCGCCGCAGGCCGGTCCGGCGCCGGCCGGGAGCACCTGCGGTGCGGCGGCTTTCCGCCGCGTGCGGCTTCTGCCGGCGGTCAGCTCGCGGGGTGGCAGGGCGTCAGTTGCTGGAGGAACAGCTTGGACTCCTGGTCGGCCTCCAGCGACGAGTCCCGGCGCAGAATTCCCTGCTGGACCGTCCGTATACGCGGCGACGGTTCCATTCCCAATTCGTCGCGCAGGTTCTGGTGGAGCGTCTGGAAAGTCTCCAGCGCCTGGCCGGGGCGGCCCGAGCGGTACAGCGCCACCATCAAAAGGGAGTGGATATTCTCGTGCAGCGGGTGCTGGACCACCAGGCCGGAGAGTTCTCCGATGACCTCATGGTGCCGGCCCAGCCGCAGGTCGGCCTCAATGCGCTGCTCCAGGGTGCCCATGCGCTGTTCCTCCAGGGAGACGCGGTGGGCCAGCAGTTGCGGGCCGGTGCGCACGTCCACCAGCGCCGGTCCGCGCCAGCAGGCGAGCGCCTGGCGCAGGGCGGCCGAGGCCCGGCTGTTGTCCCCGGCGGCCAGCGCCCGGCGGCCGAGGGCGGCGTGCCGGGTGAAGTCGCTGGCGTCGTGGGCGCCCTCGCCCGCCGACAACTGGTATCCCCAACCGGTGTACGTCAGTACCTGCTGCGCCACCACCGCGCCGCTGACCCGTAACGCGGCCGCCAGCAGCCGGCGCAGCAGCACGATGTAGGTCTGCACCGTGGTGAGCGCGCTGGGCGGTGGAGTGCTCTCCCACAACTCGTCGACCAGCACGTCGACCGGGACCACGCGGTCGGCCCGGACCGCCAGGAGCGCCAGCAGCTGCCGGGGCTTCGGTGCGCTCGGCGCCGCGTCCTTATCGTTGGCGCCGACGACCAGTGGCCCGAGAATCCCGATGTCCAATGCTTCCCCCACGAAAACGCGTGCGAATAGGGAGTGGATTTCGAGTATATCCGGTGCGTGAATGTAAATTGTCAGACGTTCGTGCGCAGAGCATACGTCAGGCCGTGTATCGCCTGTCAAGGGCGCCTGTCTTTGCGGGGTGATGGCGTGTTCTTGACTTTCTCTTGGCCGCGTTCCGGGCAGTGGTCCATGCTGACCGCTGCGGCCTTGGCGGCGGATGCCGGGTCGCTGGCTTTCTGCTGCCCCTGGTCCGTATTTGGGAAGAGCGCGCCCGTTGCAGTGATTTATACGCATCCCTGACGGTAATTGTGCTTCAGGGTTCCGTGGCCGTATTCCGGCGAAATCATTCGCAACGGTATACGAACGTGTGAGGCCCTGGCCAGAGGTGTGCCATGACAAAATGTCATGTTCACAGGAATGGTTTCGGCGCCGGCCGCGGGCATGCGGCAGGCGCCGTCCGCAGGGCCCGCTCAGGGCAGGGCGACCACCAGGGCGCCGTGGTTGAGCCCGGCGCCGAAGCCCGCGAGCAGCGCGAGGTCGCCGCTGCCGGCGCGGCCCTGCGCCAACATGCGCTCCATCGCCATCGGGATCGACGCCGCCGAGGTGTTGCCGGTGTCCACCACGTCGCGGGCCACCGCCACGTGCGGTGGCAGGCCGAGCGCGGCCGCCGCCGACTCGACGATCCGCAGGTTGGCCTGGTGCGGGATGAAGGCGCCCAGCTGCGACGGGGAGGTGTCGGCCGCGGCCAGCGCCCGGCGGCACAGGTCGGGGACCAGCCCGATCGCCCACCGGTAGACGGCAGGGCCGTTCATCCGCAGCGTCGGCCAGGGCGTGGCGCCGTCCCGCAGCTCCAGCCACGACGCGGAGTGCGTGATCGTCTCCTTCTGCCCGCCGTCGGCGCCCCACACCACCGGGCCGATCCCGGGGGTGTCGGACCGGCCGACCACCGCCGCGCCGGCGCCGTCGCCGAACAGGAACGCGGTGGCCCGGTCGCGCGGGTCCACGATGTCGCTCATCCGCTCCGAGCCGGCCACCAGCACGTGCCGGCAGGCCCCGGTCCTGATCAGCCCGTCGGCCAGGGCGAGGGAGTGCACGAAGCCGGCGCAGGCCGCGCTCACGTCCATCGCCGCGGCCGCCGCGGCGCCGGCCTGGTGCGCGACCTGCGGTGCGGCCGCGGGCGACTGCTCCAGGTGGGACATGGTGGCCAGCAGCACCAGGTCGATGTCCTCGGCGGCCACCCCGGACTGGGCGAGCGCCTTGAGCGACGCGGCGACCGCCATCGCGACGACGGTCTCCTCCGCGTCGGCGAAGCGGCGGGTGACGATCCCGGAGTGCCGCCTGATCCACTCGTCGCTGGAGTCGATCAGCGGGACGAGTTCGTCGTTCGGCACCACCCGGCCGGGCCGGTAGGCGCCGACGCCCAGGATGCGCGAGCCGGCCGCCGAGGTGGCCGTACCCAGCGGGGTGACCGTGCCTGCCATCACGCCTCCCGTGCCGGTGCCGGTGCCGGTGCCGGTGTTGGTGTGGGTTCGGGTGCGGGTGCGGCTTCCGGTGCGGCCGCCCGCCGGGGCGCCGCCGCCGTCACCGGGCCGAACTCGCCGTCCAGGTAGCGGCTGCGGGCCAGCCGGCGCTGCACCTTGCCGCTGGAGGTCTTCGGCAGCGCCCCGCGGCGCAGCACCACCACCTCGTCGACCTTCAGCCGCTGCCGGTCCCAGACGGACGCGCGCACCCGGGCCCGCAGCGCGTCGGCGCCGCCGTTGCGCAGCGCCCGCCCGTCGGCCTCCACCAGCAGGACGAGCCGCTCGGTGCTCCCGTCGTCCAGGGCGAAGGCCGCCGCGCAGTTGGGGCGCAGTGCCTGGTCGCCGAGTTCGGCCGACAGCTCGATGTCCTGCGGGTAGAAGTTGCGGCCCTGGTGGATGACCACGTCCTTCAGCCGCCCGGCGACGAAGACCTCCCCGTCGTGCACGAACCCCAGGTCGCCGGTCCGCAGCCAGGTGCCGTCCGCGCCGCGCCCGGCGAGCACCGCGCCGAAGGCGGCGGCGCTCTCGGCCGGGCGGCCGTGGTAACCGCGGGCGACGCAGGGGCCGTTGATCCACAGCTCGCCGACCCGCCCGGGCGGCTGCTCGCGGCCGCGCTCGGGGTCCACCACGGCCACCCGCGTGGTCGGCGCGGGCGCACCGCACCCCATCAGCGGCACGCCGTCCCCGGCCGCCGCGCCGGTCAGCGGCACCACCCGGCCGTCCTGGAGCGCCCCGGCGTCGACCCGCAGCAGCGTGGGCACCCGGTCGGCCGGACTGCCGCTGAGCTTGAGGGTGTTCTCGGCCAGGCCGTACCCCGGGCACATGGCCTGCGGCCGGAACCCGGCGGGCGCGTAGGCGGCGGTGAAGTCCCGTACGGTCGCCCAGCGCACCGGCTCGGCGCCGTTGACCGCGACCCGCCAGGACGACAGGTCGAGGCCGGCCGCCACGGTGTCCGCGGCGACGCGCGCGCACAGCTCGTAGGCGAAGCTGGGCGCGGCGGCGTGGGTGCCGCGGAAGCGGGAGATCGCCTCCAGCCAGCGCGCGGGCCGCCGGATGAACGCCTGGGGCGCCATCAGGTAGGCCGGGACGCCGGTGAACAGCGGCAGCACCACGCCGAAGAGCAGGCCCATGTCATGGAAGAGCGGCAGCCAGTTCACGACGGTCCCGTCCGACCCCACCGGCCACAGCGCCACGGTCTCCGCGACGTTGGCGCGGAAGTTGGCGTGGGTGACCTCGACGCCCTTGGGGTCGCCGGTGGAGCCGGAGGTGTACTGGAGCAGCGCCAGGTCGTCCGGGGCGGGCGGCCGCGGAGTCCACCCGGCGGGCGGGGCGTCCGGCAGCGCGGTGGTGTCGATCAGGGTCAGGCCGGTCAGCAGGTCGCCGAAGCGCTCCTCCAACTCCCGTTTGACCGCGGGCGTGGTGAGGATCGTCTTGGCGCCCGCGTCCTCGGCGATCCGGCGGGCCCGCTCCATGCCGCGGCGGCGGGTCGGCACCTGCACGGGCGCGCCCGCGGTCCCGGCGTACATGCAGCCGAGCAGGGCGGCGACGAACTCCAGGCCGGACGGGTAGAGCAGCAGCGCGGTGCCGCCGGCGAGTCCGGCCGCCTCCAGGGCGGCCGCCCGGGCGCGGGCCGCCCGGTCCAGCGCGCCGTAGGTCAGGGTCTGCTCGGGGTTCTCGCCGTCGTGCAGGAAGACGTACGCGACGGCGTCGGGCTGCTGCTCGCTCCTGGCCCGCAGCGCCTCGGGCAGGGTGCGGGCGACCTCGGCCGGTAAGGCGAGTTCCATGGCGGTCACGTGGGGCACACCTCCTGTTGCGGGCCCGCCCTACGCGGACCGGAGCGGGTTGAGCGTGTGCTCACCCAGCCGGGCGCGCAGTTGCGGGTCGGTGACGCCGAGGCCCTCCTCGGGGGCCATGCACAGCACACCGACCTTGCCGGTGTGCCCGTTCGTCTGCACCAGCCGGGTCGCCTCGCCCGCTTCGGCCAGCGGGTACACCGCGGACAGCACCGGGGAGAGCTTGCCGAGCCGGCTCAGCCGCATCGCCTCGGTGGCCTCGGCGAGGTTCATGCCGTGGCTGCCGATGATGCGCTTGAGGTTCATCCACAGGTAGCGGTTGTCGTAGTGGTGCTCGTAGCCGGAGCTGGAACCGCAGGTGACGACGGCGCCGCCGCGGCGGGCCACGATCACCGACATGCCGAAGGTGGCCCGGCCGATGTAGTCGAAGACGATGTGCGGGTCCTCGCCGACCTCCTGGCGGATCGCGCGGCCCAGCCGCTTGGCGAGCTTCACCGTGGCGGCCCCGGGTTCCGGCTGGGAGCCGATGCCGATCTCCTGGCGGTTGATCACCACGTCGCAGCCGAGCCGGCGGGCGAGTTCCGCCTTGGGCTCGGAGCTGACCACGCCGACGGGCACGCCGCCGCCGTTCTTGACCATCTGCACGGCGAACGAGCCGAGCCCGCCGGTCGCGCCCCAGATCAGCACCACGTCGCCCTGCTTCATCCGGGCGCCGTGCTCGCCGATCAGCATCCGGTAGGCGGTGCCGCCGCACAGCGGGATGCAGGCGGCCTCCTCCCAGCTGAGGTGGCCGGGCTTGGGCATGAGCTGACCGGCGCGGACCACCGCGTAGTGCGCCATGCCGCCGAAGTTGGTCTCGTAGCCCCACGCCTGCATGTCGGAGAGCAGGCTGTCGGCGTGCGTCCTGGGGTCTTCGGCGTCGGCGAGCACGGGGGAGACGGAGACGTGGTCGCCGACGTGCCAGCGGCGCACCCCGGAGCCGGTGCGGACGATCACGCCCGCGGCGTCGGAGCCGAGCACGTGGTAGGGCTGGTCGTGCCGGGCGTCCCAACCGCCGCCCTTGGCCAGCCGCTTGAGCGCGTCGAAGGTGGAGATCGGCTCGAACATCGCCGACCACACGGTGTTGTAGTTGACGGAGCTGGCCATCACCGCCACCAGCACCTCGTCGGGCGCCAGTTCCGGCATCGGCACCCGGCCCACGCGCACCGCCTGGCGGACGTCCTTGGCGGCACTGTCCATGCCCATGAACACGCCCGCGTCTTCCTGCCGCAGATGCGCCGCGAGGTATTCCTCGGGCACCGGCAAGCGGCTCAACTCGTCCGGGTCGGCACCCCGGAGAACTGCCTCGGTCATGGGTTCCATGTAGCCTCACCTCGGGCCGGACGAAATTCCTGGCGTGCAGGACGACAAGGACGAATTTACGGGAGCGGGCAAGTGGCCCGACACCCCTAACATTCGTCCCCGAAGGCGTCCGGAGAAGCGCCGACCGGTCATGGGCGCCGCCTATTTCCGCGGGGCCGGGGGCAATAGTGGCCCGGCGGCGCGGCGGCTACTGTTCAGTACGGCGCAACGGATCATCCCGTGCCCGCCGCCACGGCCGGAACCCCTAACTCCGGGCCCGGCCGTCACCCCTAGCCCGCGCCTCACCCCTAACGCCCCACCGCCGCCAACTGCCCCTTCCCGGCCAGCTCAAGCGGGGTGCGGAGGTACCGCGCAACGCCCGACGCGCACTCCCGCGGGCCCGGCCGCGGCACCCTGCGACGCTACCGAGGGTAAGAAAGGGACCCCGCCGCAAAGCCGGCGCCCGCATCCCGTTCCTAGGGGGCGGATAGGGGGACCGGGGCGGTCGGGAGCCTGGGTAGCCTACCGGGAAACGAGATGCCGCGTACGCCTGGCACGGAGCACACGGAGAATCCGCGACGGTTCTCGACGGACCGTCAGGACGGGTTCTTCCGGCGGCTTCTCGTTTTCCTGATATGCCGACCGTGTATCGGACGTCGACCGGCTCGGGGCCGTGGGAGCGATAGTGAGTGACGACAAGTCCTTCGAGTATCTGAAGAAAGTGACTTCGGAGCTCAAGCGAACCCGGAACCGGCTCTCGGAACTCGAGTCGAAATCCCGGGAACCGCTCGCCGTCGTCGGCATGGCCTGCCGCTTCCCCGGCGGGGTGACCGGCCCCGACGACCTGTGGCAGCTGGTCGCCTCCGGCACCGACGCCGTCTCGGTCTTCCCCGCCGACCGCGGCTGGGACGTCGAGCAGCTGCACGACCCCACCGGGCAGCGCCCGAACACCTCCCTCACCCGCGAGGGCGGATTCCTCACCGCGGCCGCGGACTTCGACGCCGGGTTCTTCGGCATCTCCCCCCGCGAGGCGCTGGCGATGGACCCGCAGCAGCGGCTGCTGCTGGAGGTGTCCTGGGAGGCCCTGGAGCACGCCGGGATCGACCCGCGCACCCTCGCCGGCTCGTCCACCGGCGTCTTCACCGGCCTGATGTACCACGACTACCCGGCCTCCGACCAGCCCGACGCCACCGAGGGCACCGGCTCGGCGGGCCTGGGCGCCAACGGCGCCGTCGCCTCCGGCCGGGTCTCCTACGTCCTGGGCCTGGAGGGCCCGGCCGTCACCGTGGACACCGCCTGCTCCTCGTCGCTGGTGGCGATGCACTGGGCCGGGCAGGCGCTGCGCTCCGGCGAATGCACCCTCGCCCTGGCCGGCGGCGTGACCGTGATGGCGACCCCCAGCACCTACGTGGAGTTCAGCCGGCAGGGCGGCGCCGTCTCACCCGACGGCCGCTGCCGGGCCTTCGCCGAGACCGCCGACGGCACCGGCTTCAGCGAGGGCGTCGGCGTCCTCGTGCTGGAGCGGCTGTCCGACGCGCGGCGCAACGGCCACGAGGTGCTGGCGGTCGTCCGCTCCAGCGCCGTCAACCAGGACGGCGCCTCCAACGGCCTCACCGCGCCCAACGGCCCCGCCCAGCAGCGCGTCATCCGCCAGGCACTGGCCGCCGCGGGCCTCACGCCGGCCGACGTGGACGCCGTCGAGGCCCACGGCACCGGCACCACGCTCGGCGACCCCATCGAGGCACAGGCGCTGCTGGCCACCTACGGGCAGGGCCGCCCCGACGACCAGCCGCTGTGGCTCGGCTCCATCAAGTCCAACATCGGCCACACCCAGGCCGCCGCCGGCGTCGCCGGGGTCATCAAGATGATCGAGGCGATGCGCCACGGCGCGCTGCCCCCCACCCTCCACGCCGACCAGCCCACCTCGCACGTCGACTGGACCTCCGGCCAGGTGCGGCTGCTGACGGACCACCGGCCCTGGCCGCGGACCGGGCGCCCGCGCCGCGCGGCCGTCTCCTCCTTCGGCGTGTCCGGCACCAACGCCCACGTCATCCTCGAAGCCGATGCTCCGGCGGAGCCCGCAGCCGCACCCGTAGACGTCGTAGACGCCGCCGGCCCCGGCCTGTTCGCGCCCCGCACCAGCATGGCCTGGACGCTGTCCGCCCGCAGTGCCAAGGCCCTCGCCGGACAGGCCGGCCGCCTGCTGGCACGCGTCCAGGACGACCCCGGCCTCGACCCCGCCGACGTCGGCTGGTCGCTGCTGCACACCCGCGCCCTCTTCGACCACCGCGCCGTCGTCGTCGGCGCCGACCGGGACGAGCTGGTCGCGGGCCTTGCCGCACTCGCCGCCGGGGAGCCGGCCGCGAACGCCGTCACCGGCGCCGCCCGCACCGGCGGCCGAGCCGTGTTCGTCTACCCCGGCCAGGGCTCCCAGTGGGCCGGCATGGCCACCGAACTCCTCGCCACCTCACCGGTGTTCGCCGCGAAGGTCGAGGAGTGCGCCGAGGCGCTGGACCCGCTGGTCGACTGGTCGCTGCTGGACGTGCTGCGCCACCCCGAGCAGTCCGCGGACCTGCTCAAGCGCATCGACGTCTACCACCCGGTCTTCTTCACGATGATGGTCGCCCTCACCGAGGTCTGGCGCGCCATGGGCGTGGAGCCGGCCGCCGTCGTCGGGCACTCCCAGGGCGAGGTCGCCGCCGCCCACGTGGCCGGCGCGCTCTCGCTGACCGACGCCTACCGCGTGGTGCTCGTACGCGGCAACATCTTCGAGAACGTCCTGTTCGGCACCGGCGCCATCGCCACCGTCAAACTCGGCCAGGCCGCCGTAGAGGAGCAGATCGCCAAGTACGCCGAGCTGTACGTCTCGGGCGTCAACTCCGGCTCCGCGGTCACCGTCTCCGGCAGCATGGCCGACGTCACCGCCTACCTCGCCGAGTGCGCCGCCGCCGGCGTGCCCGCCCGCATCCTCGGCGAGGCCGCCTCCCACTCGCCCGCCCTGGAGCCGCTGCGGACACGGCTGCTCGACGAACTGTCCTTCGTCCGGCCCCGGGCCGGCACCATCCCGATGTACTCCACCGTCGACGCCGCCCTCGTCGACACCGCCACGCTCGACGCCGAGTACTGGTACCGCAACCTGCGCTCGCCGGTGCTGTTCGAGCAGACCACCCGCGCCATGGTCGAGGACGGCTTCGGCGCGTTCGTCGAGACCAGCGCCCACCCGGTCCTGACGGTGCCGCTCCAGGAGACCCTCGACACCCACTACCCCGACCTCGCCGCCGACGCGGCCGTCATCGGCACCCTGCGCCGCAACGAGGGCGGCCCCGCCCGGATGCTGGCCTCGGCCGCCCACCTGTTCACGCACGGCGTGCCCGTCGTCTGGGACGGCCTGTTCACCGGGCACACCCCGCGCCGCGTCGACCTGCCCACGTACGCCTTCCAGCACCGCCGGTTCTGGAACGCGGCGCCGGAACCGGCCGCGGGCCGCGACCCGCTGGACGCGCTGTTCTGGGCCGACGTCGAAGGCGGACGGCTGGCCGGTGCGCTCGGCGTGGCCGACGAGGTCGCCGCCGAGCTGGCCCCGGCCCTGCTGGACTGGCGCGAGCGCCGCACGCGGGAAGCCGCCGCCGACGACTGGACCTACCGCCCGACCTGGGTGCCGGTCGACGGCCTGCGCCAGGGCCCGCCCGGTGGCCGCTGGCTCGTGGTCGCCGCCGACCCCGCCGACCCGTGGACCGCCGGCGTCGCCACCGCCCTCGGCCCGGACACCGCCGTCCTCGCCCCCGCCGACGCCACCGCCGAACACCTCGCCGGGCAGCGGTACGACGGCGTCGCCTGGCTGCCGCCCACCGGCGAAGACGGCCCCGCGGCCACCCTCCTGCTGGTCCAGGCGCTGCGCGCGGCCGGCCTTGCGGCACCGCTGTGGGTCCTCACCCGCGGCGCCGCCACCACCCGCCCCGGCGAGGCCACCGCCGGCATGTGGCAGGGCGCCGTCTGGGGCCTGGGCCGGGTCGCCGCCCTCGAACTGCCCGACCTGTGGGGCGGGTTGGCCGACCTGCCCGCGACCTACGACCCCGCCGCCGCGGCCCGCCTCGGCGGTGTGCTCACCGGCGGCCACGGTGAGGACCAACTCGCCGTACGCGCCTTCGGGGTGCTCGCCCGCCGGCTGACACGCGCCGCGGTGCACGGGACCGCCGAAGCGTGGACGACCAGCGGCACCGCCCTGGTCACCGGCGGCACCGGCGGCCTCGGCGCCCACGTCGCCCGCTGGCTCGCCGAACGCGGCGCCGAGCACCTGGTGCTGCTCTCCCGCCGCGGCCCGGACGCGCCCGGCGCGGCCGAACTGCGCACCGAACTGGAGCAGTCCGGCGTACGCGTCAGCGTGCACGCCTGCGACGTCGCCGACCGGGCGGCCATGACCGCCGTCCTCGCCGCGATACCGCACGACATGCCGCTGCGCACGGTCGTGCACGCCGCGGGCGTCGGCAGCGCACTGACACCGGTGGCGGACCTCACGCCCGACCAGCTCGCGTTCGAACTGCGGGTCAAGGGCGAAGGCGCCCTGCTGCTGGACGAGTTGACCGCCGGCATGGACTTGGACGCGTTCGTGCTGTTCTCCTCCGGCGCGGCCTCGTGGGGCGGCGCGGCGCAGGGCGGTTACGCGGCGGGCAACGCCTGCCTGGACAGCCTCGCCGAGTACCGGCGCGCCCAGGGGCGGACCGCCACGTCGATCGCCTGGGGCGGCTGGGCCGGGCCCGGCCTGACCGACATCGACGCCCAGTTCGTGGACTACCTGCGGCGCATGGGTGTGCTCGCCATGCAGCCGGACCTCGCGATCGCGGCCATGCAGCGCGTCCTGGAGCAGGACGAGACCGTGCTCACCGTCTCCGACATGGACTGGGCGAAGTTCGTCCCCGCCTTCACCCTGGCCCGCCCGAGCAACCTCTTCGCCCTGCTCCCCGAGGCGGCCCCGGCCGCCGGCGAGCCGTCCGAGGACGACGGAGACGGCTTCGCCGCCCGGGTCGCCGCCATGCCCGCCGCCGAACGGCGCGCCTACCTCACCACCCTGGTCCGCGACCACGCCGCCGCCGTCCTGGGACACAGCGGCGGCGACGAGATCGACCCCGGCCAGGCCTTCCGCGAGGTCGGCTTCGACTCCCTGACCGCCGTCGAACTGCGCAACCGGCTCCAGACCGCGACCGGCACCAGCCTGCCCGCCACCCTGGTCTTCGACTACCCCAGCGCCGCCCGGCTGGCCGGCCACCTCGCCGAGCGGTTCGGCGACGGGGCCGAGCAGGACCGCACCGCCCTGCCCGTACCCCAGCAGCTCACCGACGACCCGATCGCCGTGGTCGGCATGGCCTGCCGCTTCCCCGGCGGCGTCACCGGCCCCGACGAGCTGTGGCAGCTGGTCGCCTCCGGCACGGACGCCGTCTCGGGCTTCCCCGGCGACCGCGGCTGGGACCTCGACGCGCTCCACGACCCCGCCGGCTACCGCCCCGGCGCCTCGATCACCCGCGAAGGCGGATTCGTCGACTCCGCCACGGAGTTCGACGCGGGCTTCTTCGGGATCTCGCCGCGCGAGGCGCTGGCGATGGACCCGCAGCAGCGGCTGCTGCTGGAGGTGGCCTGGGAGTCGCTGGAGCACGCCGGGATCGACCCGGCCACCCTGGCCGGGAGCGCCACCGGCGTCTTCGTCGGCGCCGCCGCCTCCGGCTACCTGGAGGCCATCGACGACCTGCCGGAGACCGAGAGCCACCGCATGACCAGCGGGCTGCTCTCCGTCATCTCCGGCCGGCTGGCGTACGTGCTCGGGCTGGAGGGCCCGGCGGTCACCGTGGACACCGCGTGCTCCTCGTCGCTGGTGGCGATGCACTGGGCCGGGCAGGCGCTGCGCTCGGGCGAGTGCTCGCTCGCGCTGGCCGGCGGGGTCAACGTGCTGGTCAGCCCGGTCGGGTTCACCGAGTTCAGCCGCCAGGGCGGGCTGGCCCCCGACGGGCGGGTCAAGGCGTTCGCCGAGGCCGCCGACGGCACCAGCTGGTCGGAGGGCGCGGGCATCCTCGTCCTGGAGCGGCTGTCCGACGCGCGGCGCAACGGCCACGAGGTGCTGGCGGTCGTCCGCTCCAGCGCCGTCAACCAGGACGGCGCCTCCAACGGCCTGACCGCGCCGAACGGCCCCTCCCAGCAGCGCGTCATCCGCCAGGCGCTGGCCGCCGGCTCGCTGTCGCCCTCCGAAGTGGACGTGGTGGAGGCGCACGGCACCGGCACGACGCTGGGCGACCCGATCGAGGCGCAGGCGCTGCTCGCGACCTACGGTCAGGGCCGCCCCGGCGACCGGCCGCTGTGGCTGGGCACCATCAAGTCCAACATCGGCCACGCGCAGGCCGCCGCCGGCGTCGCGGGCGTGATCAAGATGGTGCAGGCCATCCGGCACGGCGCGCTGCCGCCCACCTTGAACGTGGACGAGCCGAGCACCCATGTGGACTGGACCGCAGGCCAGGTGCGGCTGCTCACCGAGCAGCAGCCGTGGCCGGAGACCGGGCGCCCGCGCCGCGCGGGCGTCTCCTCCTTCGGCGTGTCCGGCACCAACGCGCACGTGATCCTGGAGGCCGCGCCCCCGGTGGAGGCCGAGCCCCCGGTGGAAGCCGAGCCGGAGGGCGCCGGTCCGGACGATGCCGGTCCGGACGGCACCGCCGGCGAGCCGGGCACCGCGATCGGCACGCAGACCGTGTGGGTCGTCTCCGGGCGGTCGGCCGGCGCCGTGGCCGCGCAGGCCGAACGGCTGCTGGCGCGCGTCGCGCAGGACGGCGGTCCGGACCCGGCCGACGTGGCGTACTCGCTGCTGCGGTCCCGCTCCCTCTTCGACCACCGCGCGGTGGTGGTGGGCGCCGATGCCGATGAACTGACGGCCGGGCTACGGGCGTTGGCGGCCGGTGAGTCGGCTGCGGGTGTGGCGCAGGGCGTGGCGCGCAACGGGCGCCGGGTGGCGGTGCTGTTCACCGGCCAGGGTGCGCAACGCCTCGGGATGGGGCGGGAGTTGTACGAGGAGTCCGAGGTCTTCGCTGCGGCCTTCGACGAGGTCGTGGCCGAGTTGGACCAACACCTCGATGTGCCGCTGCGGGAGGTGGTGTGGGGTGAGGACGCCGACGCGCTGAACTCCACGGGGTGGGCGCAGCCGGCGCTGTTCGCGGTCGAGGTGGCGTTGTTCCGGTTGCTGGAGTCGTTCGGGGTGGAGCCGGATTATCTGCTGGGGCACTCCATTGGTGAGGTGGCGGCGGCTCATGTGGCCGGGGTTTTTGACCTGCGGGACGCCTGCCGGCTCGTGGCTGCCCGCGCCCGTTTGATGCAGGCGCTTCCGGCGGGTGGGGCGATGGTCGCGATCGCCGCGCCGGAGGAGGACGTACGGCCGCACCTGTCCGACGAGGTCTCGCTCGCGGCGGTCAACGCGCATGGCTCCGTGGTCGTTTCGGGCGAGGAGGCCGCCGTTCTCGCGGTGGGCGAGCACTTCAAGGCGCTGGGCGTGAAGACGACCCGGTTGCGGGTCTCGCACGCGTTCCACTCCGCCCTGATGGACCCGATGCTGGCGGACTTCACCGCGGCGATCGCCGACGTGTCCTTCGCCGAGCCGCGCATCCCCGTGGTGTCGAACCTGACGGGTGAGCCCGCGGACATGACGTCCCCCACGTACTGGGCGCAGCAGGTCCGTTCGGCGGTCCGCTTCGCGGACGGGCTGGCCTGGCTGGCCGGGCAGGGCGTGGACACCTTCGTCGAGGCGGGCCCCGACGCGGTGCTGGCCGGGCTGGTGGAGCGGGAGGACGCCACCGCGGTGGCGTTGCAGCGCCGGGACCGGGCCGGCGGCCGTACCGTACTGCTGGCGCTGGCCCGGCTGTTCGCCGAAGGGGTGCCGGTCGGGTGGGACCGCCTGGTCGGCGGGGCCGGGCGGCGCCGGGTGGACCTGCCGACGTACGCCTTCCAGCGGCGGCGGTACTGGCCCGAGGGCGGCACGGGAGCGGCGGACGTGGCGGCCGCCGGGCTGGCGGCGGTCGCCCACCCGCTGCTGGGCGCGGTGGTGCCCTCGCCCGAGGGCGGCGGCGTGGTGTTCACGTCGCGGCTGTCTGTGGCCGCGCAGCCGTGGCTGGCCGACCACGCCGTGCAGGGCGCGGTGCTCTTCCCCGGCACCGGCTTCGTGGAGTTGGCGGTGCACGCCGCGGACGCGGTCGGCTGCGGCCGGGTCCGCGAGGTGATCGTGGAGGCGCCGCTGGTGCTGCCCGCGCGCGGCGGCGTCCAGGTGCAGGTCGTCGTCGGCGAGGCCGAGGACGGGCAGCGCCCGGTCACCGTGTACGCGCGCCCCGACGACGGCGCCGATCGGCCGTGGGTGCGGCACGCCAGCGGCGCCGTGGACAGCGCGGCGGGCGCGGCCGCGGCCGGCTTCGAGGCGCTGGCCGGGGTGTGGCCGCCGCCCGGCGCCCAGGAGTTGGCGACCGAGGGGATCTACCAGCGGATCGCCGAGCAGGGCTTCGTGTACGGCCCGTCGTTCCAGGGGCTGGCGCGGGCGTGGCGGCACGACGGGCATGTCTTCGCCGAAGTGGCCCTGCCCGAACCGCACTCGGGCCGGGCGGACGGCTTCGGCCTGCACCCGGCGCTGCTGGACGCGGTGATGCACGCGCTGGCGTTCGTGGACCTGGAGCCGGCGGAGTACGGCCGGCTGCCGTTCAGCTTCGGCGACGTGGCGCTGCACGCCTCCGGCGCGAGCCGGGTCCGGGCCTGCCTGACCAGGACCGGCCCCGACGCGCTGTCGATCGCGGTCGCCGACGAGTCCGGTGACGCGGTGCTGTCGCTGGGGTCGCTGGTCGTCCGCCCGCTGACCCCGCAGGCGCTGACGTCCGCGGGCGGCGGCGACGAGGCCGTACTCGCCCTGGAATGGCAGCCGTTGGAGGTCCGGGAGCCGCAGGCGGCGGACTGGGAGAGCGTGGCCGCCGGGGTGGTGGCCGGGCCCGGTGCGGCCGCGGACCTGCTGCCGGGCGCGGCACCGTACGCGCACGCCGGCCTGGTGGACCCGCAGGCGGACGCGGCGCTGCCGCTGGTGGTCGCGGTGGCCGGCGGCGCGGACCCGGTGCGCGGCGCGCACGAGGCGACCGGGTGGATGCTGGAGCAGCTCCAGACCTGGCAGTCCGGCGACCGGGAGCTGGTCGTGGTGACCTCGGGCGCGGTCGCCGCCGCTCCCGGCGAGAGGGTGGCGGACCTGGGCGCCGCGGCCGTGTGGGGCCTGGTGCGTTCGGCGCAGGCGGAGCAGCCGGGCCGGATCACCCTGGTCGACACCGACGCAGCCACCGGTCTGACGGCCGGGCTGCTCGCCGCCGTACGCGGCACCGGCGAACCCCAACTGGCCCTCCGCGCGGGCACCTTGCACGCGGCGCGGCTGTCGCGGGCCGACACCGGGCTGGCCGTTCCGGAGGGCGGTGGTGCCTGGCACCTGGACTCCACCGCCAAGGGCACGCTGGAGAACCTGCGGCTGGTGCCCTTCCCGGCGGCCGAACGGCCGCTGGCCGGGGGCGAGATCAGGATCGAGGTGCGGGCGGCGGGGTTGAACTTCCGCGACGTCCTCAACGCGCTGGGCATGTACCCGGGCGAGGCGGGCCCGCTCGGCGGCGAAGTGGCCGGTGTCGTCACCGAGGTGGGCGCCGACGTGGCGGACCTGCGGGTCGGCGACCGCGTGATGGGCCTGAGCGACGGCGGGCTCGGCTCCGTGGCCGTCACCGACCGGCGGCTGGTCGCGCCGATCCCGGCGGGCTGGTCCTTCACCACGGCCGCGTCGGTGCCGACGGTGTTCCTCACCGCGTACTACGGCCTGGTGGACCTGGCCGGGCTGCGGCCGGGCGAGCGCGTCCTCGTGCACGCGGGTGCGGGCGGCGTCGGCATGGCCGCGCTGCAACTGGCCCGCCACCTGGGCGCCGAGGTCTTCACGACGGCGAGCGAGGGCAAGTGGCCCGCGCTGCGCGAACGCGGCGTCGACACCGCCCACTTGGCGTCCTCGCGCACCCTGGACTTCGAGGACGCCTTCCGGCGGGCCACTGGCGGCCGGGGCGTGGACGTCGTACTGAACTCGCTGACCGGTGAGTTCATCGACGCCTCGATGCGGCTGATGCCGGGCGGCGGCCGGTTCGTCGAGATGGGCAAGGCCGACCTGCGGACCGACGAGCAGGTCGAGTCCGCCTACCCCGGCGTCAGTTACCACACCTACGACCTGGTGCAGGCCGGACCCGACCGGGTCCAGCAGATGCTGCGCGAGCTGGCCGGGCTGTTCGAGGCGGGCGCGATCGAGCCGCTGCCGACCGTGGAGTGGGAGGTGCGGCAGGCGCCGGAGGCGTTCCGGTTCATGAGTCAGGCGAAGCATGTCGGCAAGATTGTGCTGACGGTGCGTCAGGAGCTGGTGGGTGGGGGCACGGTTCTGGTCACGGGTGGTACGGGCGGTCTGGGTGGGGCGTTGGCGCGGCATCTGGTGGCGGTGCACGGGGTGCGGGATCTGGTGCTGGTGTCGCGGCGGGGGCTTTCGGCGCCTGGGGCTGAGGATTTGGTGGCGGAGCTGGCCTCGTTGGGTGCGCGGGTGGCGGTGGTGGCGGCTGACGTGAGCGACCGGGAGGCGTTGGCGGGGGTGCTGGCGGGGATGTCCGCGGAGCGTCCGCTGACGGGTGTGGTGCACACCGCGGGGGTGGTGGATGACGGGTTGGTCATGTCGTTGACGCGGGACCGATTCGGGCCGGTGCTGGCGCCGAAGGTGGACGCGGCCTGGCATCTGCACGAGCTGACCCGGGACCTGGACCTGTCGCTGTTCGCGGTCTTCTCCTCCATGTCCGGTCTGCTGGGCGCGCCCGGCCAGGGCAACTACGCCGCCGCGAACGTCTTCCTCGACGCGCTGGTGGAGCAGCGGCGGCACGACGGGCTGCCCGGCGTGTCGATGATCTGGGGGCCGTGGACGCCCGAAGTCGGCCTCACCGGGGCGCTGTCCGCAGCGGACCAGCGCCGGATGCACGGCTCCGGGATGCCGCCGCTGTCCGTGCCGCAGGGCATGGCGCTGTTCGACCGGGCCGTCCGCGCGGACCTCCCCGTCGTGGCGCTGACCCGGCTGGACGCACCCGTGCTGCGCGGCCAGGCGGACCTGCCGGCCATGCTGCGCGCGCTGGTCGGCGCCCGGCAGCGGCGGGCCGCGGCCGGCACCCGCCGGCAGTCCGGCGGCCTCGCGCAGCAGCTGGCCGGGATGACCGCGCAGCAGCGCGACCAGCACCTGCTGGCGCTGGTCCGCGACCATGTCGCGGTCGTCCTCGGCCACGGCGGCGGCCAGGACGTCGACCCGGGCCAGGCCTTCCGCGAGGCGGGCTTCGACTCGCTGACGGCCGTGGAACTGCGCAACCGGCTCCAGAGCGCGACCGGTCTCACCCTGTCGGCGACGCTCGTCTTCGACTACCCCACCGCGCACCGCCTCGCCGCGCACCTGGCTGAGCAGTTCGGCGACGCGGACTCCGCCTCGGCCGCGCGGCCCGAGCTGCCCGCGCTGGTGTCGGCGGCCGACGACCCGATCGCGGTCGTGGGCATGGCCTGCCGCTACCCGGGCGGGGTGACCGGCCCGGACGACCTGTGGCGGCTGGTCGCCTCCGGTACGGACGCGATGTCGCCCTTCCCGCAGGACCGCGGCTGGGACGTGGCCGGGCTGTACGACCCGACCGGCACCCGCCCGAACACCTCCGTCGCGGGCGAAGGCGGGTTCCTCGCCTCTGCCGCCGAGTTCGACGCCGGGTTCTTCGGGATCTCCCCGCGCGAGGCGCTGGCGATGGACCCGCAGCAGCGCCTGGTCCTCGAAGTGGCGTGGGAGGCCCTGGAACACGCGGGCATCGACCCCACCGGCCTCGGCGGCACCCCCGCCGGGGTGTTCGTCGGCAGCTACCACTCCGGCTACAGCGACCTCGTCGCCGAGGCCGGCGGCGACGCGCAGGGCCAACTCCTCACCGGCGCCGCGCAGAGCGTGCTGTCCGGCCGGGTCTCCTACGTCCTCGGGCTGGAGGGCCCGGCGGTCACGGTGGATACGGCGTGCTCGTCGTCGCTGGTGGCGATGCACCTGGCGAGCCAGTCGCTGCGCTCGGGCGAGAGCTCGCTTGCGCTGGCCGGCGGGGTGACGGTGATGGCCACGCCCGGCACGTTCGTGGAGTTCACCCGGCAGGGCGGGCTCGCCGCCGACGGGCGCTGCAAGGCGTTCGCCGAGTCCGCCGACGGCACCGGCTGGTCGGAGGGCGCGGGCATCGTCGTCCTGGAGCGGCTCTCCGACGCCCGCCGCAACGGGCACCGCGTCCTGGCCGTCATGCGCTCCAGCGCCGTCAACCAGGACGGCGCTTCGAACGGCCTGACCGCCCCGAACGGCCCCTCGCAGCAGCGCGTGATCCGGCAGGCGCTGGCCGCCGCGGGCCTCGCGCCGGCCGACGTGGACGCCGTCGAGGCGCACGGCACCGGTACGTCCCTGGGCGACCCGATCGAGGCGCAGGCGGTGCTCGCCACCTACGGCCAGGACCGCCCCGAGGACCGGCCGCTCTGGCTCGGCTCGGTCAAGTCCAACCTCGGACACACCCAGGCCGCCGCAGGCGTCGTGGGCGCCATCAAGATGATCCAGGCCCTGCGGCACGGGGTGCTTCCGCGCACGCTCCACGTGGACGAGCCGAGCTCGCACGTGGACTGGGCCGCTGGTGAGGTGCGGCTGTTGACGGAGTCGGTGCCGTGGCCGGAGACGGGGAGGGTTCGGCGGGCGGGGGTGTCGTCGTTCGGTATCTCGGGGACGAACGCGCACGTGATTCTGGAGGCGGCGCCTGAGGTTGGTGCGGGGCCCGAGGAGGAGCCGGAGTCCGTGGTGGGGGACGGCGGCGCGGAGACGGTGTGGGTGGTGTCGGGTCGTACGGAGGAGGCGTTGCGGGCGCAGGCCGGGCGGTTGGTGTCGGCGGTGGAGGGCCGGGACCCGGTGGCGGTGGGTGCGGCGTTGTTGTCGCGGTCGCGGTTCGACCACCGCGCGGTGGTGGTGGGCGCTGATGCGGGTGAGCTGGCCGCCGGGTTGCGGGCGTTGGCGGCAGGGGAGTCGGTGGCGAACGTGGTGGACGGTGCGGCGGCCGGTGGCCGTCGGGTGGCGGTGTTGTTCGCGGGTCAGGGTGCGCAACGGCTGGGGATGGGGCGGGTGTTGTACGGGGAGTCCGAGGTGTTCGCTGCGGCTTTCGATGAGGTGGTGGCTGAACTGGACCAGCACCTCGAGGTCCCGTTGCGGAACGTGGTGTGGGGTGAGGACACGGACGAGCTGAACTCCACGGGGTGGGCGCAGCCGGCGTTGTTCGCGGTCGAGGTGGCGTTGTTCCGGTTGCTGGAGTCGTTCGGGGTGGAGCCGGATTATCTGCTGGGGCACTCCATTGGTGAGGTGGCGGCGGCTCATGTGGCGGGGGTGTTCTCGCTGTCGGATGCGTGCCGTTTGGTGGCGGCGCGGGCGCGTTTGATGCAGGGGCTTCCGGCGGGTGGGGCGATGGTGGCGATTGCAGCCCCGGAGGCTGAGGTGCTGCCCCAGTTGCCCGAGGGCGTCTCGGTGGCGGCGGTGAACGCGCCCGGCTCCGTGGTCATTTCGGGCGATGAAGCCGCTGTTCTCGCGGTGGGTGAGCGGTTCAAGGCGCTGGGTGTGAAGACGACGCGGCTGCGGGTGTCTCATGCGTTCCATTCGGCGTTGATGGACCCGATGGTGGAGGACTTCATGGCGGCGATCGCCGACGTGGAGTTCTCGGAGCCGCGCATCCCCGTGGTGTCGAATCTGACGGGTGAGCCGGCGGACATGACGTCGCCGAAGTATTGGGCGCAGCAGGTGCGTTCGGCGGTGCGGTTCGCGGATGGCTTGGCGTGGTTGAGGGCGCAGGGTGTGGACACGTTCGTGGATGCGGGTCCGGACGGTGTCGTGGCCGGTCTGGCGCGGGCGAACGCCGAGGACGCTGTTGCGGTGGCCCTGATGCGCAAGGACCGGGAGGGCCTGCGGACCGCGCTGCTGGCGGCCGGGGACCTGTTCGTGCAGGGCGTTCCGGTGACGTGGGACGCGCTGTTCGGCGAGCGCAGGCCCGCCGCCTGGGTGGACCTGCCGACGTACGCCTTCCAGCGGCGCCGCTACTGGCCGCAGGCGCCCGCCGCCGCGCCGGAAGCGGGCCGCGACCCGTTGGACGCGCTGTTCTGGGAGTCCGTCGAGGGCGGCGGGCTGGCGGGTGCGCTCGGTGTGGCCGACGAGGTCGCGGCCGAGGTCGCCCCGGCGCTGCTGGACTGGCGGGAGCGGCGCCGCCGCGAGATGACGGCCGACGACTGGCACTACCGCGAGCAGTGGGTCCCGGTCGACGCCGCCGCGGTGGAGGGCGCGGACGACGCGGACGGCGCGGACGACGGCGCGGACGACGCGGCGGGTCGGCGGCTGGTGGTGCTGCCCGCCGGGGCGGACGCCTGGGCCCTCGGCGTGGTGGAGGCGCTGGGTGAGGGCGTCACGGTGCTGGCCGCCGACGCGGCCGACGCCGGGCGGCTGGCCGCCGAGAGCGCCGGCCACAGCGCCGTGGTGTGGCTGCCGCCCACCGGCGCCGACGGTCCGGCGGCGACGCTGGGCCTGGTGCAGGAGCTGCGGCGTTCGCAGCTGGACGTCCCGCTGTGGGTGGTCACCCGGGCGGCCGTCGCGGCCCGGCCGGGCGAGGCGGTCGACGGGATGTGGCAGGGCGGCATCTGGGGCCTGGGCCGGGTCGCGGCCCTCGAACTGCCGCAGGTGTGGGGCGGGTTGGTCGACCTTCCCGAGGAGGTCGACGCGACCGTGGCGGCCCGGCTGTCCGCGGTGCTGTCCGGTGGCCACGGCGAGGACCAACTCGCCGTACGCGCCTCGGGGGTGCTCGCCCGCCGTCTGGTGCGCGCGCCGGGCCGCGGCTCGGTCGAGCCGTGGACGACCGGCGGTACGGCCCTGGTCACCGGTGGTACCGGGGGGCTGGGCGGTTATGTGGCGCGGTGGCTGGTCGAACGGGGTGCGCAGCACCTGGTGTTGGTGTCCCGGCGCGGCCCTGAGGCGCCGGGCGCCGGGGAGTTGCGGGCGGAGTTGGAGGCCGCGGGTGCGCGGGTGAGCGTGGTCGCGGGCGATGCCGCCGACCGGGCCACCATGGCCGGGGTGCTCGCCGCGGTCCCCGCGGACCTGCCGCTGCGGACCGTGGTGCACGCCGCAGGCGTCGGCAACGCGTTCACGCCGCTGGCGGACATGACGCCCGAACGGCTCGCGGCCGAGCTGCGGGTCAAGGCCGAAGGGGCGCTGCTGCTGGACGAGTTGACCGCCGACATGGAGTTGGACGCGTTCGTGCTGTTCTCCTCCGGCGCCGCCTCGTGGGGCGGCAGCGGCCAGGGCGGTTACGCGGCGGGCAACGCCTGCCTGGACGGCCTCGCCGCCTACCGGCGCGCCCGGGGCCGTACGGCTACGTCCGTTGCCTGGGGCACCTGGGCGGAGGTCGGGATGGCCGCGGGCAGCTCCGGCGCCCACGACCACCTGGCGCGGCTGGGGGTCTCCGCGATGGCGCCCGGCCTGGCCGTGGCCGCGCTGCAACGGGCCGTCGAGGACGACGAAGCCCTGGTCACGGTCGCCGACATGGACTGGTCCACCTTCGTCCCGGCCTTCACCCTGGCCCGCCCGAGCCACTTGTTCGCCCTGCTCCCGGAGGCGGCCCCGGCCGACCCGGCCGCCTTGGACGGCACCGAGGCGGCCGCCGCGGACGCCGGGTTCGCCCGGCGGCTGGCCGCGCTGCCGGCGGAGGAGCGGCGGGAGGAACTGCTCGCCCTGGTCCGGGAGCACACCGCGGCCGTGCTCGGCCACGACAGCGCCCGGGACGTCGACCCCGCGCAGGCGTTCCGCGACGCCGGGTTCGACTCGCTGACCGCGGTCGAGCTGCGCAACCGGCTCAGCCGGCGCACCGGCCTCGCGCTGCCCGCGACGCTCGTCTTCGACCACCCGAACCCGTACAAGCTCGTCGACCACCTCGCCGGTGAGCTGGGCGGAGGCAGCGGCGATGGCGGGGGCGCGCCGGTCGGGCTGGGCGAACTGGGGGCGCGGCTGCGGGAGTTCGCCGCCGATCCGGGGGTCCGCGACGACCTGGAGGCGATGCTGCGCCAGGTGCTGGGCGCCTTCGAGGAGGCCGCCGCTGAGCGGCGCGACGACATCGACGCCGCCTCCGATGAGGAGCTGTTCTCCATGGTCGACCAGGAAAGCAGCTGGATGTCCGACGTTTCGTCCACCGCCGACCACGAGTGACAACGGGAATTCGAGGACTTTCCTTCAATGGCCACTGAAGAACAGCTGCGTTCCTACCTCAAGACGGCCGTGGCGAACTCGCGTGAGGCGCAGCGGCAGCTGAACGAGATGAAGAGCCGGCGCGACGAGCCGCTCGCGATCGTGGGCATGGCCTGCTGCTACCCGGGCGGGGTGACCGGCCCGGACAGCCTGTGGGAGCTGGTCGCCTCGGGCACGGACGCGGTGGACGGCTTCCCCGGCGACCGCGGCTGGGACGTCGACGCGCTGTACGACCCGGCGGGCGCGCCCGGCACCACCTCCACCCGCGAGGGCGGGTTCGTGGACGCGGTGGCGGAGTTCGACGCGGGCTTCTTCGGGATCTCGCCGCGTGAGGCGCTGGCGATGGACCCGCAGCAGCGGCTGCTGCTGGAGGTGGCCTGGGAGTCGCTGGAGCACGCCGGGATCGACCCGGCGGCCCTGGCCGGGAGCGCCACCGGTGTCTTCGTCGGCGCGTCCTCCTCGGGGTACATGGAGGCGATCGGCGGCCTGCCGGAGACCGAGAGCCACCGGATGACCAGCGGGCTGCTGTCGGTGATCTCCGGCCGGCTGTCGTACGTGCTCGGGCTGGAGGGTCCGGCGGTCACCGTGGACACCGCGTGCTCCTCCTCGCTGGTGGCGATGCACTGGGCCGGGCAGGCGCTGCGCTCGGGGGAGTGCTCGCTCGCGCTGGCCGGCGGCGTCAATGTCGCGGTCAGCCCGGCCGGGTTCGTGGAGTTCACCCGGCAGGGCGGCCTCGCGCCCGACGGCCGCTGCAAGGCGTTCGCCGAGGCGGCCGACGGCACCGGCTGGTCGGAGGGCGCGGGCGTCGTCGTGCTGGAGCGGCTGTCGGAGGCCCGCCGCAACGGGCACCGCGTACTGGCGGTCGTCCGCTCCAGCGCGGTCAACCAAGACGGCGCGTCCAACGGCCTGACCGCGCCCAACGGCCCCTCGCAGCGGCGGGTGATCCGGCAGGCGCTGTCGGCCGCCTCGCTCGCCCCGTCCGAGGTGGACGCCGTCGAGGCGCACGGCACCGGCACCGTCCTCGGCGACCCGATCGAGGCGCAGGCGCTGCTGGCCACCTACGGGCAGGGCCGCCCCGGCGACCGGCCGCTGTGGCTGGGCACCATCAAGTCCAACATCGGCCACGCGCAGGCCGCCGCCGGCGTCGCGGGCGTGATCAAGATGGTGCAGGCCATCCGGCACGGCGCGCTGCCGCGCACCCTGCACGTGGACGAGCCGAGCAAGCGCGTGGACTGGAGCACGGGTGAGGTGCGGCTGCTCACCGAGCCGCAGCCGTGGCCGGAGACCGGGCGCCCGCGCCGCGCCGGTGTCTCCTCTTTCGGCGTGTCCGGTACCAACGCCCACCTCATCCTCGAAGCCGCCCCCGCCCCGGCCGCCACCGAAGAGGACGGCGCCCCGGACGTCCCGGACTCCCCGGAGGCCCCCGACGCCGCCGCGCCCGCCGTCACCGGCGCCCTGCCGTGGGTGCTGTCGGGCCGCACCGAAGCGGCCCTGGCCGCACAGGCCGGCCGGCTGCTGGCGTACGTCGAACAGGACGAGGCCGCCGACCCGGCCGACGTGGCGCACGCGCTGCTGCACCACCGCTCGCAGTTCGACCACCGCGCGGTGGCCGTCGGTGCCGACCGCGGCGAACTGACTTCCGCGCTACGGGCGTTGGCCGCGGGTGAGCCGTCCGCCGCCGTCGCCGAGGGCGTCGCCGAGCCCGGCCGCCACAAGCCGGTGTTCGTCTTCCCCGGGCAGGGCGCCCAATGGGTCGGCATGGCCGCCGAACTGCGGGCCGCCTCGCCGGTGTTCGCCCAGGCCCTCGGCGAATGCGCCGACGCGCTCGCCGAGTTCACCGACTGGTCGCTGCTCGACGCCCTGGACGACGAGAAGCTGCTCGCCCGCGTGGACGTGGTGCAGCCCGCGCTGTGGGCGGTCATGGTGTCGCTGGCCCGGGTGTGGCAGGAACTCGGGGTACGCCCGTCCGCCGTCGTCGGCCACTCGCAGGGCGAGATCGCCGCCGCGGTCGTCGCCGGCGCGCTGTCACTCGCCGACGGTGCCCGCGTCGTCGCCCTGCGCAGCCGCGCCATCGCCGAGGAACTGGCCGGCGACGGCGGCATGGTGGCCGTACCGCTGCCCGTGGCGCAGGCCCGGGAACTGCTCGGCCGCTGGGGCGAGCAGCTGTCGGTCGCGGCGGTCAACGGCCCCGGCTCCGTCGTCGTCTCCGGCGTGCCCGACGCGCTCGCCGCACTCCTCGACCACTGCGAGGCCGCCGGTGTCCGCGCCAAGCGCGTCCCGGTGGACTACGCCTCGCACTCCGCCGCCGTCGAGCGGATCGAGCGGCGCCTGGCCGCCGACCTCGCCCCCGTCGCCCCCCGGCCTTCCGCGGTGCCGATGTACTCCACCGTCACCGCCGAATCGGTCGACACCACCGGCCTCGACGCCGCCTACTGGTACCGCAACCTGCGGCAGACCGTCCGCTTCGAGGACGCCAACCGGGCACTGGCCGCGGCCGGTTACTCCGTCTTCGTGGAGATCAGCCCGCACCCGGTGCTCACCGTGCCGGTGCAGGACACCCTCGGCGAGGGCGCCGTGGTCACCGGCACGCTGCGCCGCGGCGAAGGCGGCCCGGCCCGGCTGCTGCTGTCCGCCGCCCACCTGTACGCCCACGGCGTGCCGGTCGCGTGGGACAACCTGCTGGGCGGGCGCGGGCCGGGCTGGGTGGACCTGCCGACGTACGCGTTCCAGCGCCGCCGCTACTGGCCCGAGGGCGGCACGGCGGCGGCCGACGTCACGGCCGCGGGCCTGGAGGAGGTGCGGCACCCGCTGCTGGGCGCGGTGCTGTCCTCGCCCGAGGGCGGCGGCGTCGTCTTCACCTCGCGGCTGTCGGCCACCGCGCAGCCGTGGCTGGCCGACCACGCCGTACGGGGTCTGGTGGTCTTCCCCGGCACCGGCTTCGTGGAGCTGGTCGTCCACGCCGCCGACGTCGTCGGGTGCGGCCGGGTGCGCGAACTCGTCGTGGAAGCGCCGCTGGTGCTGCCCGCGCGCGGCGGCGTCCAGGTCCAGGTGGTGCTGGGCGCGCCCGAGGACGGGCAGCGCCCGGTCACCGTGTACGCGCGCCCCGACGGCGGCGGCGACCGTCCGTGGGTGCGGCACGCCGCCGGCGCCGTGGACGGCGCGGCCACGGACCCGGACGGGTTCGACGTCCTGGCCGGGGCGTGGCCGCCGCCCGGCGCCGAGCCGCTGGCGACCGCCGACGTGTACGAGCGGACCGCCGACGGCGGCTTCGCCTACGGCCCGGCGTTCCAGGGCCTGTCCCGCGCCTGGCGGCTGGAGGGCCGGGTGTACGCGGAGGTGGCCCTGCCCGAGCAGCAGTGGGGCCGGGCCGAGGCGTTCGGCATCCACCCGGCGCTGCTGGACGCGGTGCTGCACGCCTGCCTCTTCGCGGACCTGGCGCCCGCCGAATTCGGGCGGCTGCCGTTCAGCTTCGCAGACGTGGCGCTGCACGCCTCGGGCGCCACCGCCGTACGAGCCTGCCTGACGCCGACCGGGCCGGACACGCTGGCGGTCCAGGTCGCGGACCCCGCCGGGGGCCCGGTGTTGTCGGTGGGCTCACTGGTGATGCGCCCCCTGACCCCGCAGACGCTGACCGCCGCGGAGCACCGGGACGAGACGGTCCTCGCCGTGGAGTGGACCGAACTGCCGCCCGCGGCAGGGGAGAACGAACCGGCCGACGGCCTCGACACGGTGCTCGGCCCCGTGGCCGCCGGACCCGGCGCCGAGGTGCCGTGGCTGCCGGGCGTGCCCGTCCACTCCGGCCTGGCACAGGTGCGCCCGACGCCCGGCCGCCCCCTCGTGCTGGCCGTGGCGGCGCAGGACGGGCCCGTGGTCGAGACCGCCCACGGTTGCGTCCAGTGGCTGCTGGCACAGCTCCAGACCTGGCTGGCCGAACCGGAGTTCGCCGGTTCACGGCTGCTGGTGCTGACCCGCGGCGCCGTCGCCGCCGGACCGCGCGAGACGGTCACCGACCTGGCCGCCGCCACGGCCTGGGGCCTGGTGCGCTCGGCGCAGGCGGAACACCCCGGCCGGATCACCCTGGTGGACGCCGACCCGGCCGCGGACGTCACCGCGGGCCCCCTCGCCGCGGCCCTGTCGAGCGGCGAGACCCAACTGGCGGTGCGGGGCGGCGCGGTGCACGGCGCCCGGCTCGCGCGGGTCGAGCCCGGCCTCGCCGTACCGGACGGCGGCGGTGCCTGGCACCTGGACTCCACCGCCAAGGGCACCCTGGAGAACCTGCGGCTCGTACCCTTCCCGGCCGCTGAACGGCCGCTGGCCGGCGGCGAGATCAGGATCGAGGTGCGCGCGGCGGGGCTGAACTTCCGCGACGTACTCAACGCGCTGGGCATGTACCCCGACCCGGACGAGCCGCTCGGCAGCGATGTCGCGGGCGTCGTCACCGAGGTGGGCGCCGACGTGGCGGACCTGCGGGCCGGCGACCGCGTCATGGGCATCACCAACGGCGGGATCGGCTCCGCCGTGGTCGTCGACCGGCGGCTGGTCGCGCCGATCCCGGCGGGCTGGTCCTATGCCACGGCCGCGTCGGTGCCGACCGCGTTCCTCACCGCCTTCTACGCGCTGGTGGACCTGGCCGGACTGCGGTCGGGCGAACGGGTCCTCGTGCACGCGGGTGCGGGCGGCGTCGGCATGGCCGCGCTGCAACTGGCCCGCCACCTGGGCGCCGAGGTGTACAGCACCGCCAGCGACGGCAAACGCGAACTGCTGCGGGAACACGGCGTCGACGCCGCGCACGTGGCGTCCTCGCGCACCCTGGACTTCGAGGACGCCTTCCGGCGGGCCACCGGCGGCCGGGGCGTGGACGTCGTACTGAACTCGCTGACCGGTGAGTTCATCGACGCCTCGATGCGGCTGATGCCGGGCGGCGGCCGGTTCGTCGAGATGGGCAAGGCCGACCTGCGGCGGAGCGACGAGGTCGCCGCACGCCATGACGGCGTCCGCTACCGCTCGTTCGACCTGGTCGAGGCGAGCCCGGACCGCCTCCAGCAGATGCTGCGCGAACTGGCCGGCCTCTTCCGCGACGGCCGCCTCACACCGCTGCCCGTCACCGAGTGGGACGTACGGCAGGCGCCGGAGGCGTTCCGGTTCATGAGCCAGGCGAAGCATGTCGGCAAGATCGTGCTGACGGTGCGTCAGGAGCTGGTGGGTGGGGGCACGGTCCTGGTCACGGGTGGTACGGGCGGTCTGGGTGGGGCGTTGGCGCGGCATCTGGTCGCCGTGCACGGGGTGCGGGATCTGGTGCTGGTGTCGCGGCGGGGGCTTTCGGCGCCTGGGGCTGAGGAGTTGGTGGCGGAGCTGTCCGAGTCGGGTGCGCGGGCGGCGGTGGTGGCGGCTGACGTGAGCGACCGGGAGGCGTTGGCGGGGGTGCTGGCGGGGATCTCCGCGGAGCGTCCGCTGACGGGTGTGGTGCATACGGCGGGGGTGGTGGATGACGGGTTGGTCATGTCGTTGACGGCGGAGCGGATCGGTCCGGTGCTGGCGCCGAAGGTGGACGCGGCCTGGCATCTGCACGAGCTGACCCGGGACCTGGACCTGTCGCTGTTCGCGGTCTTCTCCTCCATGTCCGGCCTCATCGGCAGCCCCGGCCAGGGCAACTACGCCGCCGCCAACGTCTTCCTCGACGCGCTCGCCGCCCGGCGCCGGCACGAGGGGCTGCCCGCCGTGTCGATGGCGTGGGGCCCCTGGACCCCCGAAGTCGGCCTGACCGGGGCGCTGTCGGACGCCGACATGCGCCGCCTGGAGCGCTCCGGCATGCCGCCGCTGTCCGTGGCCCAGGGCATGCGGCTGTTCGACTGCGCGGTCGCCGCCGGTCCCCCGCTGGTGGGCCTCGGCCGGGTCGACGCCGCCGTCCTGCGCGGCCGCTCCGACCTCCCCGTCATGCTGCGCGCGCTGGTCGGCGGCCGGGCACCGCGCGCCGCGGCCGGCCGGACTCCGCAGACCGAGGGCCTGGCACGCCAGTTGGCCGGGATGACCGCGCAGCAGCGCGACCAGCACCTGCTGGCGCTGGTCCGCGACCATGTCGCGGTCGTCCTCGGCCACGGCGGCGGCCAGGACGTCGATCCGGGCCAGGCCTTCCGCGAGGCGGGCTTCGACTCGCTGACCGCGGTCGAACTGCGCAACCGGCTCCAGAGCGCGACCGGCCTCACCCTGCCGGCGACCCTCGTCTTCGACTACCCCACCGCGCACCGCCTCGCCACGCACCTGGCCGAGCAGTTCGGCGACGCGGACTCCGCCTCGGCCGCGCGGCCCGGGCAGCCCGGTCCGGGGACGGTGACCGACGACCCGATCGCGGTCGTCGGCATGGCCTGCCGCTACCCCGGCGGCGTCACCGGCCCCGACGACCTGTGGCGCCTGGTCACCGCGGGCGGCGACGCCATGACCCCCTTCCCGCGGGACCGCGGCTGGGACGTCGACGGCCTCTACGACCCGACCGGCACCCGCCCGAACACCTCCGTCGCGGGCGAAGGCGGATTCCTCGCCTCCGCCGCCGAGTTCGACGCCGGCTTCTTCGGGATCTCCCCGCGCGAGGCGCTGGCGATGGACCCGCAGCAGCGCCTCCTGCTGGAGGTCGTCTGGGAGGCCCTGGAACGCGCCGGGATCGACCCGGCCGCTCTCGCCGGCACCCCCGCGGGCGTCTTCGTCGGCAGCTACCACTCCAGCTACGGCGACCTCGTCGTCCAAGCCGGCGACGCCCAGGCCCAGATGATGACGGGCGGCGCACAGAGCGTGCTGTCCGGCCGGGTCTCCTACGTCCTCGGGCTGGAGGGCCCCGCGGTCACCGTGGACACCGCCTGCTCCTCGTCGCTGGTGGCGATGCACCTGGCGAGCCAGTCGCTGCGCTCGGGCGAGAGCACGCTCGCGCTGGCCGGGGGCGTCACCGTCCTGGCCACGCCCGGCACGTTCGTGGAGTTCAGCCGGCAGGGCGGGCTCGCCGCCGACGGGCGCTGCAAGGCGTTCGCGGAGTCCGCGGACGGCACCGGGTTCGGCGAGGGCGTCGGCATCATGGTGCTGGAACGCCTCTCCGACGCCCGCCGCAACGGCCACCCGGTGCTCGCCGTCCTGCGCTCCAGCGCCGTCAACCAGGACGGCGCGTCCAACGGCCTGACCGCGCCCAACGGCCCCTCCCAGCAGCGCGTCATCCGCCAGGCGCTGGCCGCCGCCTCCCTGTCCCCGGCCGACGTGGACGCCGTCGAGGCGCACGGCACCGGCACCACCCTCGGCGACCCCATCGAGGCACAGGCCCTGCTGGCCACCTACGGGCAGGACCGCCCCGAGGACCAGCCGCTGTGGCTGGGCACGGTGAAGTCCAACATCGGCCACACCCAGGCCGCCGCCGGTGTCGCCGGGGCGATCAAGATGGTGCAGGCCCTCCGGCACGGCGTGCTGCCGCGCAGCCGCTACGCCGACGAGCCCACCTCGCACGTCGACTGGACCTCCGGCCGGGTGCGGCTGCTGGCGGAGGAGCGGCCCTGGCCGCAGACCGGGCACCCGCGGCGGGCGGGCGTGTCCTCGTTCGGCATCTCCGGGACGAACGCGCACGTGATTTTGGAGGCCGCGCCGGAGCCCGAACCGACCGCCGTGCCCGAGAACGTGCCCGAGGCCGCGCCCGTGCCCGAGCCCGAGGCCGCGCCCGCCGCCGCGGAGAACGCCGCCGAGACGGTGTGGGTGGTGTCGGGCCGCACCGAGCCGGCCCTGCGCGCCCAGGCCGCCCGGCTGCTGTCCGCCGTGGAGGAGGCCGACACCGACGAGTCGGCGGCCCCGTACGACCCCGCTGACGTCGGCGCGGCACTGCTGCGCACCCGCTCGCTGTTCGAGCACCGCGCGGTCGTCGTCGGCGCGGACCGCGGCGAACTGACCGCGGGACTGCGGGCGTTGGCCACCGGTGAACCGGCCGCCCAGGTGGTGGACGGGGTGGCCCGCACCCGCCGCGGACTCGCGGTGCTCTTCACCGGGCAGGGCGCCCAGCGGCTCGGCATGGGACGCCGGCTGCACGCGCAGTCGCCGGTCTTCGCCGCCGCCTTCGACGAGGTCGCCGACGAACTGGACCAGCACCTGGAGCGCCCGCTGCGCGACGTGCTGTGGGGCACGGACCGCGAGCTGCTGGACCGCACCGGGTGGACGCAGCCCGCGCTGTTCGCGGTGGAGGTCGCGCTGTACCGGGTGCTCACCTCGTGGGGGGTGCGGCCGGACTACCTGCTCGGCCACTCCATCGGCGAGGTGGCCGCCGCCCATGTGGCCGGGGTGTTCTCGCTGCCGGACGCCTGCCGGCTGGTCGCCGCGCGGGCCCGCCTGATGGACGCGCTGCCCGCCGGCGGCGCGATGGCGGCCCTCGCCGCGACCGAGCAGGAGGTGCGCGAGCAGCTCACCGGCGGCGTCTGCGTCGCCGCGGTCAACGCCGCCGAGTCGGTCGTCGTCGCCGGCCCCGAGGCGGACGTGAGCGCGGTACGCGAGCACTTCGCCGCCCTGGGCCGCAGGACCCGGCGGCTGCGGGTCTCGCACGCCTTCCACTCCGCCCTCATGGAGCCGATGCTCGACGCCTTCGCCGCCGAACTGGCCCAGCTGTCCTACGCCGAGCCCGCGGTGCCGGTCGTCTCCAACCTCACGGGCGCGCCCGCGGACCTCGCGAACCCGGCGTACTGGGTGGAGCAGGTCCGCGGCACCGTCCGGTTCGCCGACGGGCTGGCGTGGCTGGCCGAGCGCGGCGTGGACACCTTCGTGGAGGCCGGCCCCGACGCGGTGCTGTCCGGGCTGGTGGCCGCGAACGGCCTGACCGGGGCCGCCGCGGTGGCCCTCCAGCGCGGCGAGCGCACCGGCCGCGCGGTGCTGCTCCAGGCCCTCGCGCGGCTGTACGTCCAGGGCGCGGCCGTCGACTGGTCGCCGCTGTTCGCCGGCCGCGCCACCCGCCGGGTGGACCTGCCGACGTACGCCTTCCAGCGCCGCCGCTACTGGCCGCGGACCGTGCCGGAGCAGGCGGCGGGGCGCGACCCGGTGGACGCGGAGTTCTGGGCGTCCGTGGCGAGCGGCCCGGACGGGCTGGCCCGCTCCCTCGGCGTCGCGGACGACACGCTGGCCGACGTCGTCCCGGCCCTGCTGCGCTGGCGTGAGCGGCGGCTGCGGGACGCGGCGGCCGACGGCTGGTGCTACCGCCAGTCCTGGGTGCCGGTCGACGTGGACGGCACCGCGCCGGCCGCGCCGCCGCGCTGGCTGGCGGTCGTCCCCGAGGGCGACGACCCCTGGGCCGCCGCCGCGGTCGCGGCCCTCGGCCCGGACACGGTGGTCCTCACCGCCGGCGCGGCCGACGCGGAGCACCTGGCGCGCGTCGGCGCCGACCGTACCGGCGTGGTGGCCCTGGCCGGCGCCGGACGCGACGGGCTGACCGCGACGCTGCGCCTGGTGCAGGAGCTGCGGCGTTCGCAGGTGGCCGTCCCGCTGTGGGTGGTCACCCGGGCGGCCGTCGCGGCCGGTCCCGGCGACGTGGTCAAGGAGATGTGGCAGGGCGGCATCTGGGGTCTGGGCCGGGTCGCGGCCCTCGAACTGCCGCAGGTGTGGGGCGGGTTGGTTGACCTGCCGGACGACGCCGACCCCGCGGCCCTCGGCCGGCTGCCCGGTGTGCTGTCCGGTGGCCACGGCGAGGACCAACTCGCCCTGCGCGCCTCGGGGGTGTTCGCCCGCCGTCTGGTGCGCGCGCCGGGCCGCGGCTCGGTCGAGCCGTGGACGACCAGCGGTACGGCCCTCGTCACCGGTGGTACCGGCGGGCTGGGCGGTCATGTGGCGCGGTGGCTGGTCGAACGCGGCGCGCAGCATGTCGTGTTGGTGTCGCGGCGGGGTCCGCAGGCACCTGGCGCCGGGGAGTTGCGGGCGGAGTTGGAGGCCGCGGGTGCGCGGGTGAGCGTGGTCGCGGGTGATGTCGCCGACCGCGCGACCATGGCCGGGGTGTTCGCCGCGGTCCCGGCGGACCTGCCGCTGCGGTCGGTGTTCCACACCGCCGGTGTGCTGCACGAACCGACGCCCGTCGAGGCGATGCCGGTGGGGACCCTGCACGACAGCCTCGGCGCGAAGGCCGAAGGGGCGCTGCTGCTGGACGAGTTGACCACCGGAATGGAGCTGGACGCGTTCGTGCTGTTCTCGTCCGGTGCCGCCTCGTGGGGCGGCGCGGGGCAGGGCGGTTACGCGGCGGGCAACGCCTGCCTGGACAGCCTCGCCGAGTACCGGCGCGCCCAGGGGTGGACCGCCACGTCGATCGCCTGGGGCACCTGGGCCGAGGCGGGCATGGCCGCGGCCAACACCGAGGAGCACGACTACCTGGTGCGGCTCGGTGTGCTGCCGATGCGGCCGGACCCGGCCATCGCCGCCATGCAGCGCGTCCTGGAGGACGACGCGACGACCGTGACCGTCTCCGACATGGACTGGTCGCGGTTCGCGCCCGCCTTCTCGCTGGCCCGGCCGAGCCGGCTGCTGGCCCTGCTCCAGGACCAGGCGGGCCCGGAGGCGGCCGAACCCGAGGCCGACGCCGCCGCGTTCACCGGCCGGCTGGCGGCGGTGCCCGCGGAGGAGCGGCGGGAGTTCCTCGTCACCCTCGTCCGCGACCACGCCGCCGCCGTGCTGGGCCACGGCAGCGGCGACGAACTCGACCCCGAAACCGCCTTCCGCGACGCCGGGTTCGACTCGCTCACCGCCGTCGAGCTACGCGACCGGCTCCAGGCGATGACCGGGCTGAGCCTGCCCGCCACGCTCGTCTTCGACTACCCCAACCCGTTCAAACTCGCCCTGCTACTCGATGAGTTGACCGGCGGCGGCGCCGGGGGCGACGGCGACGAGGAGGAGCTGCGGCGCAAGGTGGCCGCGGTGCCGCTGGCCCGGCTGCGGGCCGCCGGACTGCTCGACGCCGTACTGGCCCTGGCCGAGCAAGCGGACCCGGACAGCCCGGACGGCCAGGACGGCCGGGGCGCCGGGGACGAAGAGCCCGACGGGCCCGACCTGTTGACCGCCGACGCCGACGACCTCGTCCGCATCGCGCTCGGAACCGCGTGAAGGAGCTGTAGGACAGACATGGACATCACCGCAGCAGTGCTCGACGAGGCCGGTGGCCCGTTCGTCCTCAAGCAGGTCGAACTGGCCGCGCCCGGCCCGGACGAGGTGCTGGTCGAGCTGCACGCCACCGGCCTGTGCCACACCGACGTGGCCGTCCAGCACGGCTTCACCCCCTTCCCGCTGCCGGGCGTGCTGGGCCACGAGGGCAGCGGTGTCGTGGCCGCCGTCGGGCCGGGCGTCGCCGGGCTGGCCGAGGGCGACCACGTGGCGCTGTCGTTCAGCAGCTGCGGCGCCTGCGACAACTGCCGCTCGGGCGTGCCCTCGTACTGCGACACGTTCGTGGCCCGCAACCTGCTGGGCGCCCGCGCCGACGGCAGCCGGCCGCTCACCCTCGACGGCAAGGGGCTCGGCTCGAACTTCTTCGGCCAGTCGAGCTTCGCCTCGCACACCGTGGCGCACGCCCGGTCGGTGGTGAAGATCCCCGAGCAGGTGCCGCTGGCGCTGGCCGCGCCGCTGGGCTGCGGTGTGCAGACCGGCGCCGGGGCGGTGCTGAAGTCGCTGCGGGCCCAGGCGGGCAGCTCGGTGCTGGTGCTCGGCGGCGGCTCGGTCGGGCTGAGCGCCGTGATGGGCGCGGTGCTCGCCGGGGCGGAGACGATCGTCGTGGTGGAGCCGGTGGAGTCGCGGCGGCTGGTCGCCAAGGACCTCGGCGCGACGCACGTGCTGGACCCGGCCGACGGGACGCTCGCCGAGCAGATCCGCGGTGTCGTGCCGCAGGGCGTGCGGCACGCGGTGGACACCACCGCCAAGGCGGCGGTGCTCACCGAGGTGGTGCAGGCCATGGCGAAGCGGGGCAGCATCGCGCTGCTCGGCATCCCGTCCGAGCCGGCCGCGGTGTTCCCGCTGAGCCTGGGGCTGAGCCAGATCCTGGGGCTGAGCGTCGTCGGGGTCGTGGAGGGCGACAGCGACCCGCAGACGTTCGTGCCCTGGCTGCTCCAGCAGTACCTCCAGGGCCGGTTCCCGATCGACCGGCTGGTCAGCACGATGCCGTTCGCCGACATCAACGAGGCCGTCGCGGCGCAGGTGCGCGGGGACGTGATCAAGGCGGTGCTCACGCACCGGTGACCGGTCCGGCGCCCGCGCGGCGCCGCCCCGGGTACGCCCGCCGGCGCCTTCGCGACGGCGACTCCCCACGAGCACAGGCAAGGACAGGCGAGGCCGTATGCCCATCGACCACGACGACTTCTACATCGGCGGCGCCCGGGTCGCGCCCGCCACCGCGCACCGCATCGAGGTGCGGGCCGCGGGCACCGGGGAGGTGGCCGGCAGCGTGCCGGCCGCGCACCCGGCCGACGTGGACGCGGCCGTCGCCGCGGCCCGCGCCGCCTTCGACGACCCTTCCGGCTGGCGGACGTGGAGCGCGCAGGACCGCGCGCAGACGCTGGACCGCTTCGCCGCGGCCCTCACCGAGCGCGGGCCGCAGACCGCGCGCCTGGTGAGCCTCCAGAACGGCATGCCGATCAGCCTGGCGGGCGTGCTGGAGGGCGTCGGCCCGGCCGCGCTGCTGCGCTACTACGCCTCCCTGGTCGCCGCGAAGACCGCCGACGACCGCCGCCCGGGCCTGTTCGGCGGGCACGCGGTGGTGGTGCCCGAGCCGGTGGGCGTGGTCGCCGCGATCGTGCCGTGGAACGTGCCGCAGGGCATCACCTTCATGAAGGTCGCCCCGGCGCTGGCCGCCGGCTGCGCCGTGGTGCTCAAGCCCTCCCCCGAGACGGTCCTGGACACCTACCAGGTCGCCGAGGCCGCCGAGGCGGCCGGGCTGCCCGCCGGGCTGCTGAACATCGTGCCCGGCGGCGCGGACACCGGCCGCCACCTGGTCGGCCACCCCGGCGTGGACAAGGTGTCCTTCACCGGCTCCACCGCCGTCGGCCGGGGCATCGCGGAGACCTGCGGGCGGCTGCTGCGGCCGGTGTCGCTGGAGCTGGGCGGCAAGTCCGCGGCGGTCGTCCTTGACGACGCCGACCTCGGCGCGGTGATGGACCGTTTCTTCCGGGCCACGTTGCTCAACAACGGGCAGGTGTGCTGGCTGGGCACCAGGGTGCTCGCGCCCCGCTCCCGCTACGACGAGATCGTGGACGCCGTCACCGCCATGGCGCGCTCGCTGAAGGTCGGCGACCCGCTCGACCCGGCGACCCAGCTGGGCCCGCTGGTCTCCGCACGGCAGCGGGACCGGGTGGAGTCCTACATCGCCAAGGGCGTCAGCGACGGCGCCCGGCTGACCGCCGGCGGCGGCCGCCCGGCCGGCGCCGACCGCGGCTGGTACGTGGAGGCCACGGTCTTCGCCGACGTCGACAACCGGTCCGCGATCGCGCAGGAGGAGATCTTCGGGCCGGTGCTGTCGGTCATCCCCTACGCGGACGAGGAACAGGCCCTGGCGATCGCCAACGACAGCGACTACGGCCTGGGCGGCTCGGTGTGGACCACCGACCCCGACCGCGGCCTGGCCTTCGCCCGCCGGGTGCAGGCCGGCTCCGTCGGCGTCAACGGCTACGCCAACGACCCGGTCGCGCCCTTCGGCGGCCGCAAGGCCAGCGGGCTCGGCTACGAGCTGGGCCCCGAGGGACTCGCCCAGTACCAGGCCCTGAAGTCGATCTACGTCGACCAGCAGGTCTGACCGGGGCGGCGCCCGGTGCCCCCCGCCCGGCGGCGCCGGGCCGCCCCGCGCAGTGACGCACACCCAGGAAGTGACACGCAGTGAGAAACGGAGTGGACCCCACATGAGCGGACGACTCGACGGCAAGGTCGCCATGATCACCGGCGCGGCGCGCGGCCAGGGCCGCGGCCACGCCCTGCGGCTCGCCGAGGAGGGCGCCGACCTGATCCTGGTGGACATCTGCCAGAACATCGACACCCTCGCCTACGCGCTGGGCACCGAGGACGAACTCGCCGAGACCGCCGCCGAGGTGGAGAAGCTGGGCCGCCGCGTGGTGACGGCGCAGGCCGACACGCGCGACGCGCCCGCGCTGCGCGAGGCCGTCGAGCGCGGCGCCGCGCAACTGGGCCGCCTCGACATCCTCGTCGCCAACGCCGGGGTGGGCATGGCGCACCCCTCGACCAGCCAGGAGCAGGCGTTCCGCGACCAGTTGGAGATCAACACCATCGGCGCGTGGAACACCGTGCACGCCGCGGCGCCGAAGATCATCGAGGGCGGCCGGGGCGGCGCCGTCGTCGTGGTCAGCTCGGTGATGGGCCTGAGCGGCAAGATCGGCAGCCCGACCGGCGGCGCGGAGGGCTACGTCGCCGCCAAGCACGCCCTGCTGGGCCTGTCGCGGGCGTGGACGCGGTGGCTGGGCCCGCACGACATCCGGGTCAACTCCATCCACACCACCGGCGTGCGCACCCCGCTGCTCGTCAACGACGCGGTGAAGAAGGTGCACACCAAGCCCCCCACGTCCGGCGCGGAGGTGGGCCACATCCTCGACGTCACCATGCTGGACGTCAGCGACGTCACCGGCGCCGTGGCCTGGCTGGTCTCCGACGAGGCCCGGTACGTCACCGGTGTCGCGCTGCCGATCGACGCGGGCTTCACCACCCCGTAGGAACCACCCCGTAGGACCACCCGCCCCGCACGGCGGACCGCCCCCGAGCCCGGCAACAGGCTCAGGGGCGGTCCGCTTGCGGGGGACGCGCCGGAAAGGCGGGTCAGGAAGGTCGGCTCAGGAGGGCGCCGGGGCGAACTCCACCCCGTCGTCCAGCGGACCGCGCCGCAGCAGCTTCACGTCCTTGCGGTAGTCCTGCTCCACCGTCCACGGCGCGCGCGTGCCGCGCTTGGGCATGCTGTCCGCGCCGCGCCGCACATAGCCCGAGCTGAGGTCCAGGATCGGCAGCACCGGGTCCTCGGGCGGCGGCGCGAGCGGCCGGACCACCGCGTGCCCGTGCTCGGCCATGTGCGCCAGCAGCCGGGACACGTACCGCGCCACCAGGTCGGCCTTGAGCGTCCAAGAGCTGTTGGTGTAGCCCAGCGTCCAGGCGAAGTTCGGCACCCCGGCGAGCATCAGGCCCTTGTACGCGACCGTCGCGCCGGGGTCGACGGCGGTGCCGGCCACGCTCATCCGGATACCGCCCAGCGGTAGCAGGTTCAGCCCGGTCGCGGTGACCACCATGTCCGCGGCCACCTCCTCGCCGCTCTCCAGCCGCAGCCCGTCCGGCGTGAAGGACTCCACGGCGCCGGTGACCACGGACGCCTGCCCGGAGCTGATCGCCGCGAACAGGTCCCCGTCGGGCACGTAGCACACCCGCTGGTCCCACGGCTGGTAGCGGGGGGTGAAGTGCGGGTCGAGGGAGTAGCCGTCCGGGAGGTGCTTGGCGGCGCCCTTGCGGAGCATCGCCTTGACCCGCTCCGGCCTCCTGCGGCTGAGCCGGTAGAAGGCCATCGCGAGCGTCGCGTTCTTCCAGCGGATCGCGCCGAGCGCCGCCTTCTCCGGCAGCACCCGGCGCAGCAGGTCCGCCAGGCCGTCGCGGGACGGCAGCGACATGACGTACGCGGGGGAGCGCTGCACCATCGTCACGTGCGCGGCCCGCTCGGCCAGCGCGGGCACCAGGGTGACCGCGGTGGCGCCGCTGCCGATGACGGCCACCCGCTTGCCGGCCCAGTCCAGGCCGGCCGGCCAGTGCTGCGGGTGCACCACGGTTCCCGTGAAGCGGTCGGTGTCCTTGAACTGCGGCCGGTAGCCCTCGTCGTAGCGGTAGTAGCCCGTGCACAGGTACAGGAACGAGCAGGTCAGCGTGGCCGTTTCGGGGTTCTCGGGCGCCCCGCGGGAGACGGTGACCCTCCAGCGGGCCGCCGCCTCGTCCCAGTCGGCGGCGGTCACGCGGTGCCGGAACCGGATCGCGTCCAGCAGGCCGTACTCCCGGGCGGAGTCCTGGATGTAGGACAGGATGCTCGCGCCGTCGGCGATGGCCTTGGGGTCCTTCCAGGGCCGCTCCCGGTAGCCGAGGGTGTGCATGTCCGAGTCGGACCGCACCCCCGGGTAGCGGAAGAGGTCCCAGGTGCCGCCGACGGCCTCCCGCGCCTCCAGGATCGCCAGGGTGCGGCCGGGGACGGCGCGGCGCAGGTGGCCGGCCGCGCCGATCCCGGCCAGCCCGGCGCCGACGACCAGGACGTCGACGTGCTCAGCCATGGCGGCGCCCCTTCCCGCGGGCGGGAGCGGCGGCCGCGGTCGTACTCGCCCGCGCCGCCGTCACGGGCGTCACCACGCGACCGGCATGGAGCGCGGACCGCGGACCATCATCTCGCTCTTCCACGCGATGTCGCCGGCCACCCGCAGGGTCGGCAGCCGCTGGAGCAGCACCCGCAGCGCCTCCTGCAACTCCAGCCGGGCCAGCGGCGCGCCCAGGCAGTGGTGGATGCCGTGGCCGAACCCGATGTGGTGGTTGGCCGGCCGGTCGAGCCTGATCTCCTCGGGGTCCTCGAAGCGCAGGCCGTCGCGGTTGGCGGCGCCCAGGGCGACCAGGACCGGTTCGCCGGCGCGCACCAGGGTGCCGCCGACCTCGATGTCCTCCCGGGCGTAGCGCGGGGCGGCCGAGCCGCTGCCCAGCGGCACGAAGCGGAACAGCTCCTCGACCGCCGAGGGGATCAGCTCCTCGTCGTGCAGCAGCCGCTGCCAGTGCTGCGGCTGGTCCAGCAGGGCGTAGACGAAGCTGGGGATCTGCGAGGCGGTGGTCTCGTGCCCGGCGATGAGCAGGCCGACGCAGTGGTCGAGCAACTCCTGCTCGGTCAGCCGGTCCTGCACGTCGCGGGCCTCGATCATGCCCGAGATGAGGTCGTCGGCCGGTTCGGCGCGGCGCGCCTCGATGATGCCGCGGATGTACTCCACCAGCTCGATCCGCTTGGCGCGGCCCTCCTCGGCGTTCAGGGAGCTGGTGGACAGGATCGCGTCGGTCCAGTTGCCGAACCGGTCCCGGTCCTCGAAGGGCACCCCGAGCAGTTCGCAGATGACGGTCGTCGGGATCGGCAGCGCGTAGTCCGCGACGAGGTCGGCCGGCGCGCCCTTGGCCTCCATCGTGTCGATCAGCCGGTGCGCGAGGTCGTGGACCTTCGGCCGCAGCTCCTCCACCCGGCGGATGGTGAACGCCTTGCTGATCAGGCGGCGCAGCCGGGTGTGGTCGGGCGCGTCCATGTTGAACATGGACTTCGGCTGGGCGTTGAACTTCCGTGCCCGCGGCGGGTCGTGCTCCTCGGCCATCGCGCGGCTGAAGCGCCCGTCGCCCAGCACCAGCCGGGCGTCGGCGTAGCGGGTGGCCAGCCAGGCCGGCTCGCCGTAGGGGAGGTTGACGCGGATCAGGCCCTCGGTGTCCCGCGCCTTGCGGTAGGCCTCGCTGAGCGCGAGGCCCTCGTCGGGGCCGAAGGGGTAGGACAGCGGCTCCGGATAGGTGGTGTTCACTGCGTGCTCCTCAGCGGGGGATGCGGGTCACAGCCGTGCGAGGTCGACGACGGACACGAGGTTCGCGCCGTAGTTCGCCAGGTATGCGCGGCGGCCGTCGGCGGAGACGGCGATGCCGGCGGGGGTGCGTTCGACGGGGACGGTGCGCACGACGGTCTGCGTGGCGGTGTCGATCACGGACATGGTCCGGCCGGGCGCCTTGCTGCCGCCCATGTTGACGACGTAGGCGCGCGCGCCGTCCGGGGAGAGCGCCACCCCGCCGGGCCCGTCGCCGACGGTGACGGTGGCGGCCACGGTGTGGGTGGCGGTGTCGATCACCGACACGGTGTTGCCGGGGTCGCCGAACGGGCCGTGGTCGGCGACGTAGACACGCGTGCCGTCCGGGCTGATGGCGACGGCGCCGGGGGAGCGGCCCACGGTGACGGTGGTGGCCACGGTGTTCGTGGTGAGGTCGATCACCGACACGGTGCCCTCGGTATCGGTGGGCCGGCCGTAGTTGACGACGTAGGCGTGCACGCCGTTGTCGTGGATGGCCACCGCGCCCGGTGCGGCGCCGACGTCCACGGAGCCGACGACCTGGAGGGTGGCGGTGTCGATGACCGACATGGTGCTGCCCGGGTCGGTCTCGATGCCCAGTTCGGAGATGTAGACGTACCGCCCGTCGGGGGTGGCCGCGACGCCGTCGGGGGAGTTGCCGACGCCGATCGTGGCGACCACCTCGTGGGTGGCGGTGTCGATGACGGACACGGTGCGGCCGGGCTCCTTGCCGGAGCCGTAGTTGACGACGTAGACGCGGGAGCCGTCGGGGACGACCTCCAGCGCGGTCGGGCCCACCCCGACCTTCACGGTCGCGACGACCTCGTGGGTGGCGGTGTCGATGACCGACACCGTGTCGCCGGGGGAGTGGGTCGCCCACCGGCCGTAGTTCGTCACGTACGCCCGGCTGCCGTCCGGGGTGAGGGCGACGGCGGAGGGCCCCTCGCCCACCGGGATGGTGACCTCCACGTGCGGCAGGCCGATCTGTTCGGTGTCGGTCACGGATGCGCTCTCCTCACGGCGGCTGCCGGCGATCCCCGCCCCGCGCGCGGCTGCGGGGCGGGGATCGCCGGGAACGTCTCGCGGATTCGAAGGATTCGACGGGCTCGACGGGTTCAACTGATTCGACAGGTTCAACGGATTCGGCGGATTCGCTTATGCGGAAACGCCGGCGGGTAGCGTGCTGTCGCGCACTTCCCGGTCGCGGCGCCGACCGGCGGTTTTCGCGGCGTCGAATCCGGGACCGATGCTCGAAGGATCGTATCGGCGTCCCCCGGACAAAAGGCGGGTCCCCCGACATTAGGGGCCTCGTTAGGGGGCCGGCCGGCCGTTTAGGGGCCTGGACCGCACACCGCCCGTTCGCTTAGGGGATTGCTAGGGGGGTGTCCGCGGCGGGTCCTTCAGTAGGTTCGTGCCCCGAGAAGGCGTCGCATGGGATGGGGAGCAAGGTGAAGATCGCATACCTGGTCGACGGCGGGCTGAGCGATGTGGCGGGCGCCGGCACGGACCTCTACGAGCGCTACCCGCAGGTCCGTGAGATCTACGCGCAGGCCGCCGAGTGGACCGGTCTGACCGTCGACCGGATGCTGCGCTGGGAACTGGACCGCCTCGAGGAGTACCACCAGGTCGGGCTGATCCGGCAGACCTCGATCATCCTCGGCGTCGCCGACCTGCTCGCCGAGCGCGGTGTGCGCCCGGACGTCATCGCCGGCATGAGCCTGGGCTCGCTGGTCGGCGCGTGCCTGGCCGGCGCCGTGGAGCGCCGGGACCTGTTCACCTTCCTGCGCCGCAAGACCGAGGTGCCGCCGCCCACCGGGCCCGCCCAGGGCTGCGCCGGGCTGCTGGTGCCCGCGGACGCCGACGACGCGGACTACCTCGGGCAGCTCGTCGAAGGCACCTGGGTCGGCGGCGAGTTGGGCCTGCGCCGCAACAACACCGTGCGCGGCTTCATGGTCTCCGGCTACGTCCACGCGCTGCACGAGCTCATGGCGAAGCTCCCCGAGGGCGCGATGCACATGATCAAGGACATCGACGTCGCCGTGCACGTCCCGCTGTGCGCGGACCAGAACGAGTACCTCAAACCGGTCTGGGAGAAAATAAATTTCCACGACCCGGAGATTCCGCTGTGCTCCTGCAAGGAGCGCGGAATGCTCACCACGGCGGCGGACGTGCGGAAGTGGTACCTCGGCAACCAGGTCGACAAGGTAAGCCACCCGGAGATGTTCCGCAACGTCGTCGACAACGAGCCGGAGATCGCTTTCCTGCTCGGCCCGGCGAAGCTCGACATCTACCTCGACGCGCTGCCCTGCCCGGTCGTGCAGATCGAGAACGACGAACAGCTCACGGACGCCATGACCGCCCTGTACGAAATGCGGATCTGACCGCTTTCCCCCTCAGAAAGGCGCGGCAGGAATGAAGGAATCACTGGCTCTGGTCGACCGTTTCCTGCGGACGGACCTCGACGAGTGGACCCGGCAGGTGGTGCGGCGGCACTTCGACCCCGAAACCGGCAGCCCCTACTGGCTCAAGCGCGCGGCGGAGCTGGACTTCGACCCGCGCGAGATCACCCGCTACGACGAACTCGGCGCGCTCGGACCCTTCCCGCTGTCCGTGCTGCGCAAGCTCGACCCCGCCGACCTGGTACCCCAGGCCGTGCCCCGCCCCCTCGCCGGCCGCGTCTTCGACTCCGGCGGCACCACCGGCGACCCCAAGCGCATCCTCTACACCCCCGCCATGCTCGAACACCGCCAGGCATGGCGCCACTGGTCCTTCCACACCGAGGGGTTCCGCCCCGACGGCAACTGGGTGCAGGGCACCCCCACCGGCCCGCACGTCATCGGCCTGGGCGTGCAGGAACTGTCCGCCTACGGCGGCCGGATGTACATCGTGGACATCGACCCGCGCTGGGTGAAGCGGCTCATCCGGGCCGGCAAGCTCGCCGAGGCCGACGAGTACACCGACCACGTCGTCGGCCAGATCACCAACATCCTGCGCACCCAGCCGATCGACTACCTCAACACCACCTCCGCGCTGCTCAACGCCCTCATCCGGCGCGCCCCCGAACTCGCCGCGCGACTCAAGGGAGTACGCGTCAGCGGCACCCACTGCACCCCCGCGATGTACCGCGCCTTCCGGTCGGTCCTGAACGGCGGCAGCGGCGCCGTCGTCGGCCGCAGCTACGGCAACACCTTCGGCACCTCGGCCGGCATCCCCGCCTCCGACGACGGCGAGACCCTGCCCTACCTGCCGAACTACCCCCACGTCACCGCGCTCGTGGTCGACAAGGAGGACTGGACCCGCACCGTCGAGTACGGCCGGCAGGGCCAGGTCATGCTGAACGTCCTGCACCCCGACCTGCTGCTGCCGAACTTCCTGGAGCGCGACCAGGCCGTCCGGTACGACACCGGCGACGCCTACCCCTGCGACGGTGTCGCCAACGTGATGCCGCTCCAGGTCACCCGCAGCGCCCCGGAGGGCATCTACTGAGCGGCCGCGCGCCCGCGCCGCCCGCACCTCGTACCCCGCGGCCCGCGACCGGCGACGGTCCGGGCCGCACCCGCACCCGCCTCACCGACTCCGCACCCACCGACCCGCACTCACGGACTCTCGGACCCGAAGGAGGACGGGCAGCGGCCCCGCCGGGGACCCGCGCCCCACACCTATGCAAGCGATCGTGATCGAGGACATGCAGTTGGTGCTGCGCGAGGTCGAGGACCCCGAGCCGGGGCCGGGCGAGGTGGTCGTCGACGTGGCCGCGGCCGGGGTCAACCGGGCCGACGTCGGCCAGCGCAAGGGCCTGTACCCGCCGCCGCCGGGCGCCCCGCCCTACCCGGGGCTCGAAGTCTCCGGCGTGGTCAGCGCCCTGGGCATCGGGGTGAAGGGCCGTCAGGTCGGCGACGAGGTCGCCTGCCTGCTCGCCGGCGGCGGCTACGCCGAGAAGGTGGCGGTGCCCGCCGCGCACACCCTGCCGGTGCCCGCAGGGGTGTCGCTGCGGGACGCGGCGTCCCTGCCCGAAGTCGCGTGCACCGTCTGGTCGAACGTGGTCGACCGCGACGCCCTGCGCGAGGGCGAGACGCTGCTCGTGCACGGCGGCGGCAGCGGCATCGGCACCTTCGCGATCCAACTGGGCAAGGCCCTGGGCGCGTCCGTGGTGGTGACCGCCCGCCCGGCCAAGCACGACCGGCTGCGGGCCCTGGGCGCCGATCTGGTGGTCGACTACACCACCGAGGACTTCGTCCTGGCCACCAAGGAGTTCACCGCCGGCGCCGGCGTCGACGTCATCCTGGACATCGTCGGAGCCCCGTACCTGGCGGACAACATCGAGGCTCTGGCGCCGAACGGCCGGCTCACCGTCATCGGCCTCCAAGGCGGCCGCAAGGCCGAACTGGACCTCGCGATGCTGTTCAGCCGGCGCGCCTCGGTCTCCGCCACGTCACTGCGCGCCCGACCGCGAGCGGACAAGTCGCGCATCGTCGCCGGTGTCGGGCACCAGGTGTGGCCGCTGGTCGAGGCCGGCACGGTCAAGCCCGTGGTGCACGCCGCGCTGCCGCTGGCCGAGGCCGCCGAAGCACACCGGATGATGGAGGCGAGCGACCACATCGGCAAGATCCTGCTCCTGCCGTAGCGGCACGTCCGCCGGCGGCCGGGCCGCCCGCGGCGGCCGGCGCACCGCGGGCGGCCCGGCGACGCGCGCGTGCGGCGAGCCCGCGCCGCGCCGCCCCGCCCGCTCCCTCATCCCCCCTTTCCCGCCGGCCGCACCCGGCCGGTGCTCGCTCGCACGCATCGCCGCCCCGGCGATGCCGGAACGGAGTACCCGATGCCCCTCGACCCCGCGGTCAAGGCCGTCCTCGGCATCCTTGACGCCGCCGGCGACCGGCAACTGCACGACCTGCCGATGCCCCTCGCCCGGGCCAGCTACGACCAGCTCGCCGGGCTCGGCGGCGAGCCGGCCGCGATCGCCCGCACCGAACGCACCACCGCCGACGGCATACCGGTCCGGCTGTACTGGCCCGACAGCCCCGGCCCGCACCCCGTCCTGCTCTTCTTCCACGGCGGCGGCTGGGTCCTCGGCAGCCTCGACGGCTACGACGGCGTCGCCCGCGACCTGAGCGCCCACGCCGACTGCCTGGTCGTCAGCGTCGGCTACCGCCTCGCCCCCGACCACTGCTTCCCCGCCGCCGTCCAGGACGCCCTCACCGTCGCCAAGTGGGCCCTGCGCACCGGCGACTCCTACGGCGGCGACACCCAGCGCCTCGCCGTCGCCGGCGACTCCGCGGGCGGCAACCTCGGCGCCGTCCTCAGCAACGAACTGCCCGGCCTCTTCCGCGCCCAGGCTCTGCTCTACCCGGTCACCGACCAGACCAGGAACCACCCCTCGGTCCGCGAGAACGGCCAGGGCTACCTGCTGACCGAGGACACCCTGCGCTGGTTCAGCGAGAACTACCTCGGCGACCAGGACCCGCGCCACCCCTGGGCGTCACCGCTGTTCGCCGCCGACGAGGTCCTCGCCGCCGCACCCCCCACCCTCATCCTCACCGGCGAGTACGACCCGCTGCGCGACGAGGGCGAGGCGTACGCCGACAAGCTGCGCGCGCTGGGCGTTCCGGTCGAACAGCGCCGCTACGACGGCATGATCCACGGATTCTTCGCCATGCGCGGAATGGTGCCCGCCGCCGCCGAAGCACTCGCCCAGACCGCCGACTTCCTGCGCGCCGCCTGGCGGTAACCACGCAGCGGAAACCACCCACCCAAAACAACACCCCTCCCACTCCGGGACGTCCGTCACCCCCGCGGGCGTCCCGGTTGCCATTTCCGTTCCCGTCACGACAACTCGCCGCGGGCAACGCCGAATTGCACGGCGGATTACCGGCCCACCCCGCACCACCCCGACCCCCGACGCGCCGCCACCACACCGCCGTTGACCAGCCACGACAGCCGCCGCGGCAGCGCCGAACCCCCACACCCGCGCACCGCGACGACCACCGACCGCACCATGTCACCGGCGGTCACCCCTACCTGTGTTAGGGGTCGAAACGAAGATCTCCAGGGGCCGTTAGGGGGACGCCGCTCCCGACCGCCGCCATAGCGTTCCGGCGGAGCACCAGAAGCCGGGCACAGCGCCGGAACCGGAATCAGGTACGACCGAGGGGCGAGAAGTGACAGCCGAAGGCCACGCCGTATCGATGGACCACGAATTCCCCGGCTGCTCCGCAGCGGACGTCGCCGTCGTCGGAATGTCCTGCCGCCTGCCGCAGGCCCCCGACCCCGCCGGCTTCTGGCGGCTGCTGCGCACCGGCACCAACGCCGTCGCCGACGTCCCCGCCGGCCGCTGGCCCGACCAGGACGGCAACGACGGCCACGACCCGGCCCTGCGCGCCCTGGTCCGCCGCGGCGCCTTCATCGACGCCCCCGACGCCTTCGACGCCGCCTTCTTCGGCGTCTCCCCCCGCGAGAGCGCCGAGATGGACCCCCAGCAGCGCCTCGCCCTCGAACTCGGCTGGGAGGCACTGGAGGACGCCGGACTCGTCCCGGAGACGCTGCGCGGCCTGCCCGTCGGCGTCTACGTCGGCGCCATGGCCAGCGACCACGCCCACCTGACCGCTCTGCGCAGCCCCGGCGCCCTCAGCCACCACACCATGGCGGGCACCCACCGCGCCGTCATCGCCAACCGGCTGTCCTACTTCGCCGGACTGCGCGGGCCGAGCCTCACGGTGGACACCGGCCAGTCCTCCTCGCTCGTCGCCGTCCACATGGCCTGCGAGAGCCTGCGCACCGGCGAGGCCCGGCTCGCCCTGGCCGGCGGCGTCAACCTCAACCTCACCGAGCAGTCCGCCCTGCTGGAGGCCCGGCTCGGCGCGCTGTCCCCCGACGGGCAGTGCTTCACCTTCGACGAACGCGCCAACGGCTACGTCCGCGGCGAAGGCGGCGGCTTCGTCGTCCTCAAACTCCTCGCCGACGCCCTCGCCGACGGCGACGACGTCCACTGCGTCATCCGCGGCAGCGCCGTCAACAACGACGGCGCCGGCGACAGCCTCCTGGTGCCCACCGTCACCGGCCAGCGCGACGTCCTCACCCGCGCCTACGAACGCGCCGGCGTCGCCCCCGGCACCGTCCAGTACGTCGAACTGCACGGCACCGGCACCAAGGTCGGCGACCCCGTCGAGGCCGAAGCCCTCGGCCACTGCCTCGGCACCAGCCCCGACCGCCGGCACCCCCTGCTCGTCGGCTCCGCGAAGACCAACGTCGGCCACCTCGAAGGCGCCGCGGGCATCACCGGCCTGCTCAAGGTCGCCCTCATGCTCAAGCACCGCGAGATCCCGGCGAGCCTGAACTTCCAACGCCTCAACCCCGCCATCCGCGCCGATGAGTGGAACCTGCGCGTCGCCGCCGCACCCGGACCCTGGCCCGAGCCGGCCGGCCCGCTGCACGCCGGGGTCTCCTCCTTCGGCATGGGCGGCACCAACTGCCACGTGGTGCTCAGCTCCCCGCTACGGGCACCCGAGCCCGCCCCCGACCCCGCGCCGCAGCCCGCACCCGGCGAACTGGCCCTCGTGCTCTCCGCCAAGTCCGCCGCCGCACTGCGCGCCCAGGCCGAACGCCTCCGGCACCGGATGGCAGCCGACCCCGCGCCTCGCCCCGCGGACATCGCCTGGTCCCTGCTCACCGCCCGCTCCACCTTCGACCACCGCGCCGCCGTCGTCGGCGCCGACCCGGACCGACTGGCCGCCGCACTCGCCGCCCTGGCCGCAGGAGAGCCCGCCGCCGGCCTCGTCCAGGGCCACGCGGCCCGCCCCGACCACCGGGTGGCGTTCGTCTTCCCCGGCCAGGGCGCCCAGTGGACCGGCATGGCCACCGCACTGACAGCCGCCTCCCCGGTCTTCCGCGCCGCCCTCGAGGAATGCGCACACGCCCTGCGCCCGTTCGTCGACTGGTCGCTGACCGACGCCCTGGACGACGAGGCCCTGCTCGCCCGCGTCGACGTCGTCCAGCCCGCCCTGTGGGCCGTCATGGTCTCCCTCGCCCGCCTGTGGCGCTGGATGGGCGTGGAGCCGGCCGCCGTCGTCGGGCACTCCCAGGGCGAGATCGCCGCCGCCGTCGTCGCCGGCGGCCTGTCACTGACCGACGGCGCCCGCGTCGTGGCCCTGCGCAGCCGGGCCATCGCCGAGACCCTCACCGGCCGCGGCGGCATGGCCGTCGTCTCCCTGCCCGCCCCCGACGCCGCCGCACTGATCGCCCCCTGGGACGGCCGCCTGTCCGTCGCCACCGTCAACGGCCCCGGCTCGGTGGTGGTCTCCGGCGAGTCCGCCGCCATCGACGAACTCGCCGCCCGCTGCGCCGACACCGGCATCCGCTTCCGCCCCGTCTCCGTCGACTACGCCTCGCACTCCGCGGCCGTCGAGGAGATCGAGAGCCGCCTGCTCGCCGACCTCGCGCCCCTGCGCCCCCGGACCGGCACCGTGCCGATGTACTCCTCCGTGACCGGCGCCCCCCTCGACACCGCGGAACTCGACGCGCACTACTGGTACCGCAACCTGCGCCAGACCGTGCAGTTCGAGACCGCGACCCGCGCACTGGCCGCCGACGGGACCACGGTGCTGGTGGAGGTGAGCCCGCACCCGGTGCTCACCGTGCCCGTCCAGGACACGCTGGACGCCCTCGGCGACACGGCCGGCCCCGCGCTCGTCACCGGCAGCCTGCGCCGCGACCAGGGCGGCCTGGACCGCTTCCTGACCTCGGTCGCGCAGGTCCACGTGCACGGCGTGCCCGTCACCTGGACCGCCCTGCTCGAAGGACTGCGGCCGCGGCGCGTCAAGCTGCCCACCTACGCCTTCCAGCGCGAACGGCACACCGTCGCCGGCCTCGGCGAGGCCCCCGCCCGGCAGCTCACCGCCGCACCGGCCGGTACTCCCGCGCCCGCCGCGGTCGCCGAGCAGGACGACGCGCTGCTGCGCGCTCTCGCCCCGCTGTCCGCCAAGGAACGCGACACCTATCTGCTCGGCCTCGTCCGCGACCACGCCGCCGCCCTGCTCGGCCACCGCGGCGGCACGGACGTCGACCCCGCCGTGCCCTTCCGCTCCGCCGGCTTCGACTCGATGACCGCCGTCGACCTGCGCAACCGGCTCCAGGCCGCCACCGGCCTGCCCATCCCGACCAGCATGGTCTTCGACTACCCCACACCCGCCCGCCTCGCGGCCTTCCTCGCCGACCGGCTCGGCGGCACCCGCGCCGCCGCCGACACCGCCGCCCCGCTGCCCGCCCCCGCCCCGGCCACCGGCGACGACCCCCTGGTCATCGTCGGCATGTCCTGCCGCTTCCCGGGCGGCATCACCGGCCCGGACCGGATGTGGGACCTCGTCATCGGCGAGCGCGATGCCATCACCGGCTTCCCGACGGACCGCGACTGGGACCTGGAACACCTCTACGGCCCCGACACCGCGGGCCGCCTCGCCGGCGGCTTCGTCGAGGGCGCGTTGGACTTCGACGCCGGTTTCTTCGCGATGTCGCCGCGGGAGGCGCTGGCCACGGACCCGCAGCAGCGGTTGCTGCTGGAGGGGGCGTGGGAGGCGCTGGAGCACGCGGGTATCGACCCGCTCGCGCTGGCGGGTTCCCCGACGGGTGTGTTCGTCGGCAGCTACGAGTCCGGGTACGCGGAGGTGGTCTCCGCCGCGCTGCCGGACACGGACGCGGAGGCGCAGCTCCTCACGGGTGGTGCGCAGAGCGTCCTGTCCGGGCGGGTGGCGTATGCGCTGGGGTTGGTGGGTCCGGCGGTGACGGTGGATACGGCGTGCTCGTCGTCGCTGGTGGCGCTGCACCTCGCCGGTCAGGCGTTGCGGGGTGGGGAGTGCTCGCTGGCGTTGGTGGCGGGGGTGACGGTGAACGCGCTGCCGCACACGTTTGTGGGGTTTGCGCAGCAGGGTGGGTTGTCTGCTGATGGTCGGTGCAAGGCGTTTGCTGAGGCGGCGGATGGGACGGGCTTCAGCGAGGGCATGGGTGTGCTGGTGGTGGAGCGGCTCTCGGATGCGGAGCGGAATGGTCATCGGGTGTTGGCGGTGGTGCGGTCCAGTGCGGTGAACCAGGATGGTGCGTCGAATGGTCTGACCGCGCCGAACGGTCCGTCGCAGCAGCGGGTGATCCGGCAGGCGCTGGCCGCGGCCTCGCTGTCGCCGTCCGACGTGGACATGGTGGAGGCCCACGGCACCGGGACGACGCTGGGCGACCCGATCGAGGCCCAGGCGGTACTGGCGACCTACGGGCAGGGGCGGCCGGCGGAACGGCCGCTGTGGCTCGGGTCGTTGAAGTCGAACATCGGGCACACCCAGGCCGCGGCCGGGGTCGCCGGCGTGATCAAGACGGTGCTGGCGCTGCGGCACGGGGTGCTTCCGCGGACGTTGCACGTGGACGAGCCGAGTTCGCATGTGGACTGGGCTGCTGGTGAGGTGCGGTTGTTGACGGAGTCGGTGGCGTGGCCGGAGACGGGGAGGGTTCGGCGGGCGGGGGTGTCGTCGTTCGGTATTTCCGGGACGAACGCGCACGTGATTCTGGAGGCGGCGCCTGAGGTCGGTGCGGGGCCCGAGGCGGAGGGTGAAGCGGCACCGGCGGACGGTGCCGGGGCGGTGTGGGTGGTGTCGGGTCGTACGGGGGAGGCGTTGCGGGCGCAGGCGGGGCGGTTGGTGTCGGTGGTGGAGGGCCGGGACCCGGTGGCGGTGGGTGCGGCGTTGTTGTCGCGGTCGGTGTTTGAGCACCGTGCGGTGGTGGTCGGTGCGGATGCGGGTGAACTGACCGCTGGGCTGCGGGCGTTGGCGGCGGGTGAGTCGGTGGCGAACGTGGCGCAGGGTGTGGGGCGGAACGGGCGCCGGGTGGCGGTGTTGTTCGCGGGTCAGGGTGCGCAACGGCTGGGGATGGGGCGCGCGTTGTACGGGGAGTGCGAGGTGTTCGCTGCGGCCTTCGACGAGGTGGTGGCGGAGTTGGACCAGCACCTCGATGTGCCGTTGCGGGATGTGGTGTGGGGTGAGGACGCTGATGGGCTGAACTCCACGGGGTGGGCGCAGCCGGCGTTGTTCGCCGTCGAGGTGGCGTTGTTCCGGTTGCTGGAGTCGTTCGGGGTGGAGCCGGATTATCTGCTGGGGCACTCCATTGGTGAGGTGGCGGCGGCTCATGTGGCGGGGGTTTTTGACTTGCGGGACGCGTGCCGGCTGGTGGCTGCCCGCGCCCGTTTGATGCAGGCACTTCCGGCGGGTGGGGCGATGGTCGCTATCGCCGCCCCGGAGGCTGAGGTGCTGCCCCAGCTGCCCGAGGGCGTCTCGGTGGCGGCGGTCAACGCGCCTGGCTCCGTGGTCGTTTCGGGCGAGGAGGCCGCTGTCCTCGCGGTGGGTGAGCACTTCAAGGCGCTGGGCGTGAAGACGACGCGGCTGCGGGTGTCGCACGCGTTCCACTCGGCCCTGATGGACCCGATGCTGGCGGACTTCACCGCGGCGATCGCCGACGTGACGTTCGCCGAGCCGCGCATCCCCGTGGTGTCGAACCTGACGGGTGAGCCCGCGGACATGACGTCCCCCACGTACTGGGCGCAGCAGGTCCGTTCGGCGGTGCGGTTCGCGGACGGGTTGGCGTGGCTGGCGGCGCAGGGCGTGGACACGTTCGTGGACGCGGGTCCGGACGGCGTCGTGGCGGGGCTGGCGCAGGCCAACGCCGAAGACGCGGTCGCGGTGGCCCTGATGCGCAAGGACCATGACGACGAGCGCACCGTGCTCCGGGCGCTGGGCCAACTCTTCGCGCGCGGCGTGCCGGTGAGGTGGGACGGCCTGTTCGGCGACCGCAAGCCCACCTGGGTGGACCTGCCGACGTACGCCTTCCAGCGCCGCCGTTACTGGCCGCAGGCATCCCTCGCCGGGGGCGACGTGATGGCGGCCGGGCTGGCATCCGCCGAACACCCGCTGCTCGGTGCGGTGGTGTCCGTGCCCACCTCGGACACGGTGGTCCTGACCTCGCGGCTGTCGCTCCGTACGCAGCCGTGGCTGGCCGACCACGCGGTGCACGGCACGGTGGTGTTCCCGGCAACGGGCCTGGTGGAGCTGGCGGTTCGGGGCGCGGACGCCGTGGGTGCGGGCGGGCTGCGGGAGTTGGCGGTGGAGGCGCCCCTCGTCGTCCCCGAGGCCGGAAGCGTCCAGCTCCAGGTCGTGGTGGCGGACTCCCGGGCGGAGATCTACTCGCGCCGCTCCGACGACGACGCGTGGCTCCGGCACGCGACCGCCGCACTCGGTGACGCCGTCGCCTCGGGTGAGGGCGGGTGGCCGTGGCCGCCGGAGAGCGGTGCGCGGGTGGACCTCGCGGGCTGCTACGAACTGGCCGCGGACGAGGGCCTGGTGTACGGCCCGGCGTTCCAGGGTCTGCGGCAGGTGTGGCGGGCCGACGGCGCGGTGCTGGCCGAGGTCGAGGTGCCCGAGGGCGAGGCCGACCGGGCCCGCAGGTTCGGGGTGCACCCGGCGCTGCTGGACGCCGCGCTCCAGGCCGTCGCCTACGCGGGGTGGGACCCGGCGCTCCCCGGCCGGGTGCCGGTGGGCTTTGCCGACGCGACCCTGCACGCCGCGGGCGCGACCGCGGCCCGGGCCCGGGTGGTCCGCACCGGCCCCGACCGCGTGAGCGTCGAACTCGCCGACGCCAACGGCGCGTTGGTGCTGTCCATCGGCACTGTGACCCTGGGTGCGCCGCCCGCGTCCGGCCTGGCGGCCGGCGCCCGCAGCGGCACCGAGCTGGCCCTCGACTGGCCCGCGCTGCCCGTCCCCGACGACGGCGTGGACGACGTACGCTTCGCCTTCGTCCAGGCACCCGGCGCCGACACCGCGTGGCTGCCGGAGGCCGCCTACCCGAGTCTCGACGACGTCCTCGCTGACGAACACCCGCCCCCGTACATCGTGGTGGCCGTGTCGGGGCAGTCCGCGGAGGACGCCGAGAACGCCGAGGACGCGCCGGACGCCATGGTGCGGTCGGTCCACGCCACCACCCGCCGGGCCCTCGAACAGCTCCAGTCCTGGCTGGCCGAGGAGCGCTTCGCCGACACGACGCTCGTCGCCCTCACCCGCGGCGCCGTCGCCACCCACCCCGACGAGCCGGTGCCGGACCTCGGCGCGGCCGCCGTATGGGGCCTGCTGCGCACCGCACAGCGCGAGCACCCGGGCCGCGTCCTGCTCGTGGACGCCGAACCCGGCAAGGCCCTCGACGTACGCCGGCTGGCCCGGGCCGTACGCACCGCCGAACCCCAACTCGCCCTGCGCGGCGAGGAGATCAGAGCGGCACGGCTGATCCGCGTCGCCCCGCGGGACGAGTCGCCGTACGCCGCCCCCGAGGGCACGGTGCTGGTCACCGGCGGTACGGGCGGGCTCGGCCGGGAGGTGGCCCGGCACCTGGTGCGTACGCATGGTGTGCGGAGCCTGCTGCTGGTGAGCCGGCGCGGTCTCGCGGCCGAGGGTGCACCGGAGTTGGCCGAGGAGCTGGGCGCGGAAGGCGCCGAGGTGACCGTTGCGGCGTGTGACGTGAGCGACCGTGATGCGCTGGCGGAGTTGCTGGCGGACGTGCCGTTGAGCGGTGTCGTGCACACGGCAGGGGTGGTGGACGACGGGCTGGTCTCGTCGCTGACCGCGGACCGGTTGGCCCGGGTGCTGGCGCCGAAGGCGGACGCGGCCTGGCACCTGCACGAGCTGACCCGGGACCGCGACCTCACCCTCTTCGCGGTGTTCTCCTCGCTGTCCGGCATCCTCGGCAACCCCGGCCAGGCCAACTACGCCGCGGCCAACGTCTTCCTCGACGCGCTCATGCACGCCCGGCGCCACGCCGGCCTGCCCGGCGTCTCCATGGCCTGGGGCGCCTGGACCCAGGACGTCGGCCTCACCGCGGCGCTGACCGACGCCGACATGCGGCGGCTGGCCCGCTCGGGCCTGCGCCCGCTGTCGGTGCCCCAGGGCCTGGCCCTCTTCGACCGCGCCCTGACCTCCGGCCGGGCCCTGGTCGGCCTCGCCGACCTGGACCTCGCCGCCCTCCGCGCCCGCGACGACCTGCCCGTCTTCCGCGCACTGGCCGGCGGCCCGGCCCGGCGCCGGGCCGGCGACGCGCAGCGACTCGCCGGCGGCCTCGCCGAACAGCTCGCCGGGCTGACCGGGCCCGAGCGCGAGGACCACCTCCTCACCCTCGTCCGCGACCACGCGGCAGCCGTCCTCGGCCACGCCTCGGGCCGGCACCTCAGCGCCACCACCGCCTTCCGCGAGATGGGCTTCGACTCGCTGATGGGCGTCGAGCTGCGCAACCGTGTCAAGCGCGGCACCGGCCTGCCCGTCGCGGACTCGATGGTCTTCGACTACCCGACGCCGCTGCGCCTCGCCCAGTACCTGGCGGGCCTGCTCGACGGCGTCACCCCGAACGCGGGCGGTGCCGCGCCGGCCCGGGCGCTCGCCGACGACGACCGGCTGGCCATCGTCGGCATGGCCTGCCGCTTCCCCGGCGGCGTCACCAGCCCCGACGAGCTGTGGCAACTCGTCGCCTCGGGCACCGACGCCATCGCGGGCTTCCCCGAGGACCGCGACTGGGACATCGAGCAGCTCCACGACGCCGAGGGCACCCGCAGCGGCACCTCCGTCACCCGCAGCGGCGGCTTCGTCGCGGCCGACGGCTTCGACGCCGCCTTCTTCGGCATCTCGCCCCGCGAGGCGCTGGCGATGGACCCCCAGCAGCGGCTGCTGCTTGAGACGTCCTGGGCCGCGCTCGAGGACGCCGGGATCGACCCCCAGTCCCTCGCCGGCAGCCCCACCGGCGTCGTCTTCGGCATCAGCCAGTCCGGCTACGGCGAGCTGGTCGGTTCGCTGGAGGAGACCCAGGGCCACCTCCTGACCGGCGGCGCCTTCAGCGTCGCCTCCGGCCGGGTCGCCTACACCCTCGGCCTCGAAGGTCCCGCGGTCACCGTGGACACGGCCTGCTCGTCGTCGCTGGTGGCGCTCCATCTCGCCGGCCAGGCGCTGCGCGCGGGCGAGTGCTCGCTCGCGCTGGCCGGCGGTGTCACGGTGATGGCCACGCCGAACACGTTCGTGGAGTTCAGCCGGCAGGGCGGTTTGTCGTCGGACGGGCGGTGCCGGGCGTTCGCGGACGCGGCGGACGGGACGGGCTGGTCCGAGGGTGTGGGTGTGCTGGTGGTGGAGCGGTTGTCGGATGCGGAGCGGAATGGTCACGAGGTACTGGCGGTCGTACGGTCCAGCGCGGTGAACCAGGACGGTGCGTCGAATGGTTTGACGGCGCCGAACGGTCCGTCGCAGCAGCGGGTGATCCGGCAGGCGCTGGCGGCGGCTTCGCTCACGCCGGCCGATGTGGACGCGGTGGAGGCGCACGGTACGGGGACGACGTTGGGTGACCCGATCGAGGCGCAGGCGTTGCTGGCGACGTACGGGCAGGGGCGGTCGGCGGAACGGCCGTTGTGGCTCGGGTCGTTGAAGTCGAACATCGGTCATACGCAGGCGGCTGCGGGTGTGGCGGGTGTGATCAAGATGGTGCTCGCGATGCGGCACGGGGTGCTGCCCCGCACCCTGCACGTGGACGAGCCGAGCACCCGGGTGGACTGGACGGCGGGGCAGGTACGGCTGCTCACCGAGCAGCAGCCGTGGCCGGAGACGGGTCGGGCGCGGCGGGCGGGTGTGTCGTCGTTCGGGATGTCCGGGACGAACGTGCACGTGATCCTGGAGGGCCCGGCGGCTCCGGCGGAGGTCGCGGACGCGGAAGAGGGCGAGCCCGACGACGCAGCCGTGGCGTGGGTGCTCTCCGCCCGGGCCGAGGACGGGGTGCGGGGTCAGGCGGAGCGTCTGCTGTCGGCGGTGGAGTCGGCGGAGTTGGAGCCGGTGGGTGTGGGTGCGGCGCTGCTGTCGCGGTCGTTGTTCGATCACCGTGCGGTGGTGGTGGGTTCGGACCGGGCCGAACTGGCGGCTGGGTTGCGGGCGTTGGCGGCCGGTGAGCCGGTGGGCCATGTGGTGAGTGGGGCCGCGCCTGCTGGTCGGGGTCGGCAAGTGGTTTTCGTGTTCCCGGGGCAGGGTGCTCAGTGGGTGGGGATGGCTGCGGGGTTGATGGGTGCCTCGGAGGTGTTCCGGGGGTCGATGGTGGCGTGTGGGGAGGCGTTGCGGCCGTTCGTGGACTGGGAGTTGCTGGAAGTCCTGGATGACGAGGCTGCGTTGGCGCGGGTGGATGTGGTGCAGCCGGTGTTGTGGGCGGTGATGGTGTCGTTGGCGGCGGTGTGGCGTTCGTGGGGTGTGGAGCCGGCGGCGGTGGTGGGGCATTCGCAGGGCGAGATCGCGGCAGCCGTTGTCGCGGGTGGGCTGTCACTGGATGACGGTGCGCGGGTGGTGGCGTTGCGGAGCCGCGCTATCGCCAGCGAGTTGGCGGGTAAGGGTGGCATGGTCGCGGTCTCACTGCCAGTCGATGAGGTGCGCGAACTGCTGCCGGAGAACGTGTCCGTGGCGGTCGTGAACGGTCCGGGGGCGGTGGTGGCAGCGGGTCCGGTGGAGGAGCTGGAGGCGCTGATCGCCCGGTGCGAGGAGCGGGAAGTGCGGGCCCGCAAGGTCCCCGTGGACTACGCCTCCCACTCGGCGTACGTGGAGCTGATCGAGACCCAGGTCCTCGCCGATCTGGCCGAGGTGAGCCCGGTCACGTCCCCCGTGCCCATGTACTCCTCCGTGTCGGGCGAGCGCATCGACACCTCCACCCTGGATGCCGGTTACTGGTATCGCAATCTGCGGCAGACCGTGGAGTTCGAGCAGGCGACGCGGGCTCTGGCGGCCGATGGTTTCACCGCGTTCGTCGAGGTCAGCCCGCACCCGGTGTTGACGATGGCCGTGCACGACACCCTGGGTGAGGACACCGTGGCGACGGGCACCCTGCGCCGTAACGAGGGCGGCTTGGACCGGTTCCTGCTGTCCGCGGCCGAACTGTTCGTCCGTGGGGTGCCGGTCCGGTGGGACGGGCTCTTCGCAGGCCGGGTGTCGGGGCGGGTGAGTTTGCCGACGTATGCGTTCCAGCGGCGTCGGTACTGGCCGGAGCCGTCGTTGGTGGCGGGGGATGTGGCGGCGGCGGGTTTGGTGTCGGCGGAGCATCCGTTGCTGGGTGCGGTGGTGGCGGTGCCGGGTTCGGGCACGGTCGTCCTGACGTCGCGGTTGTCGTTGCGGGCCCAGCCGTGGTTGCGGGATCACGCGGTGCACGGCACGGTGCTCTTTCCCGGAACGGGCTTTGTGGAGCTGGCGGTTCGGGGCGCGGACGCAGTCGGCGCGGGCGGTCTGCGGGAGTTGGTCGTGGAGGCGCCGTTGGTCGTTCCCGAGACCGGGAGCGTCCAGGTGCAGGTCGTCGTGGACGGGTCGGATCGTACGGTGGCGGTGTACGCCCGTACCGGCGAGGAAGAGCCCTGGACCCGCCACGCCACCGGTGCCGTCGTGGACGAGGCCGGCACCGTGGACGCGGCCGAGCTGGCGGGCGCGTGGCCGCCGCCGGGCAGCACACCGGTGGACCTCGCGGACTTCTACGAGCGCAGCGCCGACGACGGGTTCGGGTACGGCCCGGTCTTCCAGGGGCTGACCCGGGCGTGGCGGCAGGACGGCCGGATCTACGCCGAGGCGGCCCTGCCCGACGACCAGGGCACCGCCGCCACGGCGTTCGGCATCCACCCGGCGCTGCTCGACGCGGCCCTGCACCCGAACACCTTCGCCGGCCTGGACCCCGCCGAACTCGGCCGACTGCCCTTCGCGTTCAACGACGTCACCCTGCACGCCGCCGGCGCGAAGGCCGTACGGGTGCGGATGGCGCGCACCGGACCGGACGCCGTCACGGCGGTCCTGGCCGACGAGACCGGCGCACCCGTGCTGTCGATCGGCTCGCTGGTCATGCGCCCGGTCCAGGAGCGGGCGCTCGGCGCGGGCCACACGGCGGAGACGGTGCTCGACCTCGTGTGGAACGAGGTGCCCGAGCCGGTCGGCGCCGCCGCTTCCGACGGCCACGTGCTGCTCGACGTGCCCGCCGCGGCGGACACCTCACCGGAGGCGGTCCACGCGGCCGTGGAATGGGCGCTGACCCAGGTGCGGGACTTCACCGGCGAACGGCTGGTCGTCCGCACCCGCGGCGCGGTCGCCGCCCACCCGGGCGAGACCGTCACCGATCTGGCCGCGGCCGCCGTGTGGGGGCTGGTCCGGTCGGCGCAGAGCGAGGACCCGGGCCGGTTCGTCCTGCTCGACACCGATGCCGACACCGATGCTGTCATCTCCTCCGACATGCCGGCCCGCGCGCTCGGCACCGGCGAGCCCCAACTCGCGGTGCGCGGCGGTACGTTGCTCGCCCCGCAGCTGGTGCGCGCGGACGTGACGGGCGGCGCGGACACCGCACCCGTCACGCTCGACGGCACCGTCCTGATCACCGGCGGCACCGGCGGCCTCGGCAGCGCGGTCGCCCGGCACCTTGTGGCGGCGCACGGCGTACGCAGCCTGCTGCTGCTCAGCCGCCGGGGCGGCGCCGCACCCGGCGCGGACGCGCTGGTCGAGGAGCTGACGGCCCAGGGCGCCGAGGTCACCGTGGCGGCATGCGACGCCGCCGACCGCGACGCGCTGGCGGCCGCCCTGGACGGCGTGCGCCTCGCGGGGGTGGTGCACACCGCGGGCGTCCTGGACGACGGCGTGATCTCCACGCTGACCCCCGGCCAACTCCATCGCGTCCTCACCCCCAAGGTGGACGCGGCCTGGCACCTGCACGAGCTGACCCGCGACCAGGACCTCGCGATGTTCGTCGTCTTCTCCTCGCTCGCCGGGCTCATCGGCAGCCCCGGACAGGGCAACTACGCCGCGGGCAACGTCTACCTCGACGCCCTGGTACGGCACCGCCGGGCGGCCGGGCTCGCCGGTGTCTCCATGGCCTGGGGGCCCTGGGACCAGAGCCTCGGCCTGACCGGCGCGCTCTCCGGCACCGACATGCACCGGCTCGGCCGGCTGGGCATGCGCCCGATCTCGGAGCAGCAGGGCATGGCCCTCTTCGACCGGGCGCTGGCCGCCGACCGGCCGCTGCTCGGCCTGACCGAGCTGAAGGCCGCCGCCCTGCGGGCCACCGCCGACGTCCCCGCCCTCTTCCGCTCCCTTGCCGGCGGCCCGGCCCGGCGCACCCGGGCCCGCGCGGGCACCGCCGACCACACCGTCGGCGGCCTCGCCGCCCGACTGGCCGGGCTCACCGCCGACCAGCGGCGGAGCCATCTGCTCGACCTCGTCCGCGACCACGCCGCCGCGGTGCTCGGCCACAGCTCGGCGAGCCAGGTCGCCCCCGAACAGCCCTTCCGCGACGTCGGGTTCGACTCGCTGACTGCGGTCGAACTGCGCAACCGGCTCCAGACCGTGACCGAACTCGCCCTGCCCTCGACCCTCGTCTTCGACTACCCCAACGCCGTCCGCCTCGCCGACTTCCTGGACGAGCGCCTCGGCGGCGTCGCGGCCTCCCCGACCGAGGCGCTGCCCGCGCTGCGCTCGGTGGACGACGACCCCCTGGTCATCGTCGGCATGGCCTGCCGCTTCCCCGGCGGCGCCTCGGACCCGGACCGGCTGTGGGACCTGCTCGCCCAAGGCCGCGACGGCATGGGCGAGTTCCCCGCCGACCGCGGTTGGGACACCGGTCTGCTGACCGAACTCGCTCACGCCGGCGGGTTCGTGGAGGGCGCGTTGGACTTCGATGCCGGGTTCTTCGCGATGTCGCCGCGGGAGGCGCTGGCCACGGACCCGCAGCAGCGGTTGCTGCTGGAGGGGGCGTGGGAGGCGCTGGAGCACGCGGGTATCGACCCGCTCGCGCTGGCGGGTTCATCAACAGGTGTGTTCGTCGGCAGCTACCAGTCGGGTTATTCGGAGGTCGTCTCGGCGGCGTTGGTGGATGCCGACGCGGATGCGCAGTTGCTGACGGGTGGTGCGCAGAGTGTGTTGTCGGGGCGGGTGGCGTATGCGCTGGGGTTGGTGGGTCCGGCGGTGACGGTGGATACGGCGTGTTCGTCGTCGCTGGTGGCGCTGCACCTTGCGGGTCAGGCGTTGCGGGGTGGGGAGTGTGCGTTGGCGTTGGTGGCGGGGGTGACGGTGAATGCGTTGCCGCACACGTTTGTGGGGTTTGCGCAGCAGGGTGGGTTGTCTGCTGATGGTCGGTGCAAGGCGTTTGCTGAGGCGGCGGATGGGACGGGGTTCAGTGAGGGCATGGGTGTGCTGGTGGTGGAGCGCCTGTCGGATGCGGAGCGGAATGGTCATCGGGTGTTGGCGGTGGTGCGGTCCAGTGCGGTGAACCAGGATGGTGCGTCGAATGGTTTGACGGCGCCGAACGGTCCGTCGCAGCAGCGGGTGATCCGGCAGGCGTTGGCGGCTGCGGGGTTGGGTGCGGCGGATGTGGACGCGGTGGAGGCACACGGTACGGGGACGACGTTGGGTGACCCGATCGAGGCGCAGGCCGTGCTGGCGACCTACGGTCAAGGGCGTTCGGAGGAGCGGCCGCTGTGGCTGGGTGCGGTGAAGTCGAACATCGGTCATACGCAGGCTGCTGCGGGTGTGGCGGGTGTGATCAAGATGGTGCTGGCGCTGCGGCATGGGGTGTTGCCGCGGACGTTGCATGTGGATGAGCCGAGTTCGCATGTGGACTGGGCTGCTGGTGAGGTGCGGTTGTTGACGGAGTCGGTGGCGTGGCCGGAGACGGGGAGGGTTCGGCGGGCGGGGGTGTCGTCGTTCGGTATTTCCGGGACGAACGCGCACGTGATCCTGGAGGCGGCGCCTGAGGTCGGTGTTGGGCCCGAGGTGGAGCCGGAGTCCGTGGTGGGGGACGGCGCGGAGACGGTGTGGGTGGTGTCGGGTCGTTCGGGGGAGGCGTTGCGGGCGCAGGCGGGGCGGTTGGTGTCGGTGGTGGAGGGTCGGGACCCGGTGGCGGTGGGTGCGGCGTTGTTGTCGCGGTCGCGGTTCGACCACCGCGCGGTGGTGGTGGGCGCCGACGCGGGTGAACTGGCCGCCGGGTTGCGGGCGTTGGCTGCTGGGGAGTCGGTGGCGAACGTGGTGGACGGTGTGGCGGCCGGTGGCCGTCGGGTGGCGGTGTTGTTCGCGGGTCAGGGTGCGCAACGGCTGGGGATGGGGCGGGTGTTGTACGGGGAGTCGGGGGTGTTCGCTGCGGCTTTCGATGAGGTGGTGGCGGAGTTGGACCGGCACCTCGATGTCCCGTTGCGGAACGTGGTGTGGGGTGAGGACGCTGATGGGCTGAACTCCACGGGGTGGGCGCAGCCGGCGTTGTTCGCGGTTGAGGTGGCGTTGTTCCGGTTGCTGGAGTCGTTCGGGGTGGAGCCGGATTATCTGCTGGGGCACTCCATTGGTGAGGTGGCGGCGGCTCATGTGGCGGGGGTGTTCTCGCTGTCGGATGCGTGCCGTTTGGTGGCGGCGCGGGCGCGTTTGATGCAGGGGCTTCCGGCGGGTGGGGCGATGGTGGCGATTGCAGCCCCGGAGGCTGAGGTGCTGCCCCAGTTGCCCGAGGGCGTCTCGGTGGCGGCGGTGAACGCGCCCGGCTCCGTGGTCGTTTCGGGTGAGGAGGCCGCTGTTCTCGCGGTGGGTGAGCGGTTCAAGGCGTTGGGTGTGAAGACGACGCGGCTGCGGGTGTCGCATGCGTTCCATTCGGCGTTGATGGACCCGATGGTGGAGGACTTCATGGCGGCGATCGCCGACGTGGAGTTTTCGGAGCCGCGTATCCCCGTGGTGTCGAATTTGACGGGTGAGCCTGCGGACATGACGTCGCCGAAGTATTGGGCGCAGCAGGTGCGTTCGGCGGTGCGGTTCGCGGATGGTTTGGCGTGGTTGAGGGCGCAGGGTGTGGACACGTTCGTGGATGCGGGTCCTGACGGTGTCGTGGCGGGGTTGGCGCAGGCGAACGCCGAAGACACGGTCGCGGTGGCCCTGATGCGTAAGGACCGTGACGACGCGGGCACCGTGCTTCAGGCGCTCGGCCAGTTGTTCGTGCAGGGCGTTCCGGTGACGTGGGACGCGCTGTTCGGCTCGCGCAGGCCCACCGCCTGGGTGGATCTGCCGACGTACGCCTTCCAGCGGCGCCGTTACTGGCCGCAGGCGTCTCTGGTCGGGGGCGACGTGACGGCGGCCGGGCTGGTGTCGGCGGAGCATCCGTTGCTGGGTGCGGTGGTGTCGGTGCCGGATTCGGGTGCGGTGGTGCTGACGTCGCGGTTGTCGCTCCGTACGCAGCCGTGGTTGCGGGATCACGCGGTGCACGGGGTGGTGCTGTTCCCGGGAACGGGCTTTGTGGAGCTGGCGGTTCGGGGTGCGGATGCCGTGGGGGCTGGTGGGCTGCGGGAGTTGGTCGTGGAGGCGCCGTTGGTCGTTCCCGAGGCGGGGAGCGTGCAGGTGCAGGTGGTGGTCAATGACGACAGTGGGCTCGCGGTGTACGCCCGTACCGGCGAGGACGAGCCCTGGACCCGCCACGCGACCGCCGTGCTCGGCGAGGTAGCCGCCCCCGAGCCGGCCGGGTGGCAGTGGCCGCCGGTGGACATCGCGCAGGCCGACATCGGCGACTTCTACCCGGCGCTCGCAGCCGACGGTTTCGTGTACGGCCCCGCGTTCCAGGGCCTGCGGCACGTGTGGGTTGGCGCCGAGGAGGTCTACGCCGAGGTCGCCGTGGCGGACGAGGACGCCGACCAGGCCCGCAGGTTCGGGGTACACCCGGCGCTGCTGGACGCCGCGCTCCAGGCGAGCACCTTCGCCGGGCTCGACCCGGCGCCCGCCGGCCGTATGCCGTTCAGCTTCACCGACGTGGCCCTGCACGCGGGCGGCGCGACGGCGACCCGGGTGCACATGGTCCGTACGGGCCCCGACAGTGTCCGCGTCGAACTGGTCGACGCCGACGGCCGGTTGGTGCTGACGATCGGCACCCTGGTGCTCCAGCCGGTCACATCCACCGGCCCCGCCGGTGACGCCCAGGCGGGCGCGATGCTGGCGGTCGACTGGTCGTCGGTGGTGGCGGTGCCGGAGGAGGTGCCGGGTGCGGGTGCGGGTGTGGCGGTGTTCGGTGTGTCGGAGGACGTCGAACCGGGTGCGGATGTGCTGGTGTTGGCGGCCTACGGTGCCGCGGGCGATGTGGTGGGGTCGGCGCATGGGCTGACGGCGTGGGTGTTGGCTCAGGTGCAGCGGTGGGTGGGGGACGAGCGGTTCGGCGGGAGCCGGTTGGTGGTGGCGACGCGGGGTGCGGTCGAGGCGGAGCCGGGGGAGGCGGTCGCTGATCTGGCGGGTTCGGCGGTGTGGGGTCTGGTGCGGTCGGCGCAGGCGGAACACCCCGGGCGGATCGCCCTGGTGGACGTCGAAGCGTCGGCCACCTCTCTGGACACCGATCTCATCGCCAAGCTCGCGGCTGGTGGGGAGCCGCAGGTGGTCGTCCGGGAGGGTGTCGTCCGTGCGGCGCGCCTGGTGCGGGTGACGGCCACTCCGGACGCCTCGGATACGGAGCCGGCCGGCTTCGGTGACGGTACGGTGCTGGTCACCGGTGGTACGGGCGGGCTCGGGCGGGAGGTGGCCCGGCACCTGGTGCGTACGCACGGTGTGCGGGACCTGCTGCTGGTCAGCCGGCGTGGTGGCGGCGCCGAACTCATCGCGGAACTGACCGAGTTGGGTGCCCGGGCCCGGGTGGCGGCCTGTGATGTCAGTGACCGTGGAGCGTTGGCGGAGTTGCTGGCGGACGTGCCGTTGAGCGGTGTCGTGCACACGGCGGGGGTGGTGGACGACGGGCTGGTCTCGTCGCTGACCGCGGAGCGGTTGGCTCGGGTGCTGGCGCCGAAGGTGGATGCGGCCTGGAATCTGCACGAGCTGACCCGGGACCGTGACCTCACGCGCTTCGTGGTGTTCTCCTCGCTCGCGGGTGTGCTGGGCAGCCCGGGACAGGGCAACTACGCGGCGGCCAACGTCTTCCTGGACACGCTCATGCAGCACCGCCGCCACGCCGGTCTTCCCGCAGTGTCGATGGCCTGGGGCCCTTGGTCCCAAGGTGCGGGCCTGACAGGCGAGTTGTCGGATGCGGACATGCGCCGTATCACCGCCTCCGGGACCCCGCCCTTCACCGTGGACCAGGGCCTGGCGATGTTCGACGCCGCCCTGGCCGGTCCGCAAGCAGCCGTCGCGCTGACCCGGCTGGACCTCAGCACCCTCCGCACCCGCAACGACCTTCCCCCGCTGTGGCGCACCCTCGCCGGCAAGCGCGGGCGGCCGTCCGCCGCCGACCGCCGGCAGGAGGCCGGCACCCTGGCGGACCGCCTTTCGGCGCTGGCCCTTCCCGACCGTACGGAGCAACTCCTCGCGCTGGTACGCGACCACGTGGCCGCGGTGCTCGGATATGCCTCGCGCGAGCAGATCGACACCACCCAGGCTTTCCGGGAACTCGGATTCGACTCCCTCAGCGCTCTGGAACTGCGCAACCGCCTCCAGACGGCCACCGGCCTCGCCATTCCGTCGACCCTGGTGTTCGACTATCCGAATCCGCAGCGCCTCGCCGGCCACCTCGCCGAGCAGTTCGGCGCGACGCCGGGCGCCGATAACGGCACCGCGGCATCCCTGCTCGCCCAACTCGACCTGATCGGTGGCTCATTGGCCGCAGCTGAGGTCGCGGCCGAGGAACGCGAGGCCATCGCGCACCGGCTGCGCTCGATCCTCGACTCCTGGCGCGGCGCCGAGGCGGAGGACACGGGCGAGGACGAGGACTGGGAGACCCCCGACGAGGTCTTCCGCTTCATTGACGACGAACTCGGTATTTCCGAAAGCGAAGTATGAGCGTGACCGGCGTCCACGATCGCCTTTGTAGCGCTTCATTCGACACGATCACGGATTCAGAGACAGCGGAGCCCAAATGACTCAGTCCTCGGATAAGATCGTTGAGGCGCTGCGCGCGTCGCTTCTGGAGAACCAGCGACTCCGCAAGGAGCATCAGGACCTGGTCGACGCCGTCGGTGAGCCGCTGGCGATCGTGGGCATGGCCTGCCGCTTCCCCGGCGGCGTCGAGGACCCCGACGGCCTCTGGCGGCTGGTGGCCGACGGCGGCGACGCGGTCGGCGGCTTCCCGACCGACCGCGGCTGGGACACCGAGCTGCTGCACGACATCCCCAACGGCGGCGGCTTCCTGGACGACGCCAGCGGCTTCGACGCCGAGTTCTTCGGCATCTCGCCCCGCGAGGCGCTGGCCACCGACCCCCAGCAGCGGCTGCTGCTCGAAGCGTCCTGGGCCGCCTTGGAGAACGCCGGCCTGGACCCCCGCAAGACCGCGGGCACCCCGACCGGCGTCTTCATCGGCGCCGCGCCCTACGGCTACAGCGACGTCATGAGCGGGTCGTCCGACGACCTCCAGGGCCACATGCTGACGGGCAACGCCCCCGCCGTCGTCTCCGGGCGGGTCGCCTACACCCTCGGCCTCGAAGGTCCCGCGGTGACCGTGGACACAGCGTGCTCGTCGTCGCTGGTGGCGCTCCACCTCGCCGGTCACGCGCTGCGCGCGGGCGAGTGCTCCATGGCGCTCGTCGGCGGTGTCACGGTGATGGCGACCCCGGCCACGTTCGTGGAGTTCAGCCGGCAGGGCGGTTTGTCGTCGGACGGGCGGTGCCGGGCGTTCGCGGACGCGGCGGACGGGACGGGCTGGTCCGAGGGTGTCGGTGTGGTGGTGGTGGAGCGGTTGTCGGATGCGGAGCGGAACGGTCACGAGGTGCTGGCCGTGGTGCGGTCCAGTGCGGTGAACCAGGACGGCGCGTCGAACGGGTTGACGGCGCCTAACGGTCCCTCGCAGCAGCGGGTGATCCGGCAGGCGCTGGCGGCGGCTTCGCTCAGTCCGTCCGATGTGGACGTGGTGGAGGCGCACGGTACGGGGACGACGTTGGGTGACCCGATCGAGGCGCAGGCGTTGCTGGCGACGTACGGGCAGGGGCGGTCGGCGGAACGGCCGTTGTGGTTGGGGTCGTTGAAGTCGAACATCGGTCATACGCAGGCGGCTGCGGGTGTGGCGGGTGTGATCAAGATGGTGCTGGCGATGCGGCACGGGGTGCTGCCCCGTACCCTCCATGTGGACGAGCCGAGCACCCGGGTGGACTGGAGCACGGGTGAAGTGCGCCTGCTCAAGGAGGCGTTGGCCTGGCCGGAGACCGGGCGGCCCCGGCGTGCCGGTGTGTCCGCGTTCGGGATGTCCGGGACGAACGTGCACGTGATCCTGGAGTCTCCGGCGCCTCCCGTCGAGGTGGCGGTCGAGGCGGAGGTGGAGCCGGAGACGGGTGTGGTCTCTCCGGTGGCGTGGGTGGTGTCGGGTCGTTCGGCGGGTGCGGTGCGGGGTCAGGCGGAGCGTCTGCTGTCGGCGGTGGAGTCGGCGGAGTGGGAGCCGGTGGGTGTGGGTGCGGCGCTGCTGTCGCGGTCGTTGTTCGATCACCGTGCGGTGGTGGTGGGGGCGGACCGGGCCGAACTGACGGCTGGGTTGCGGGCGTTGGCGGCGGGTGAGCCGGTGGGAAACGTCGTGAACGGCGTCTCGCGAGGTGCTCAGGTCCGCCGGGTGGTGTTCGTGTTCCCGGGTCAGGGTGCTCAGTGGGTGGGGATGGCGGCGGGGTTGATGGGTGCCTCAGAGGTGTTCCGGGGGTCGATGGTGGCGTGTGGGGAGGCGTTGCGGCCGTTCGTGGACTGGGACCTGCTGGAAGTCCTCGATGACGAGGCTGCGTTGGCGCGGGTGGATGTGGTGCAGCCGGTGTTGTGGGCGGTGATGGTGTCGTTGGCGGCGGTGTGGCGTTCGTGGGGTGTGGAGCCGGCGGCGGTGGTGGGGCATTCGCAGGGTGAGATCGCGGCAGCGTGTGTGGCCGGTGGGCTGAGCTTGGCTGATGGTGCGCGGGTGGTGGCGTTGCGGAGCCGCGCTATCGCGGGCGAGTTGGCGGGTAAGGGTGGCATGGTCGCGGTCTCACTGCCAGTCGATGAGGTGCGCGAACTGCTGCCGGAGAACGTGTCCGTCGCCGTGGTCAATGGTCCGGGTGCGGTGGTGGTGGCGGGTCCGGTGGAGGAGCTGGACGCGCTGATCGCCCGGTGTGAGGAGCGGGAGGTGCGGGCCCGCAAGGTCCCCGTGGACTACGCCTCCCACTCCGCCTACGTGGAGCTGATCGAGGCCCAGGTCCTCACCGACCTGGCCGAGGTGAACCCGGTCACGTCCCCTGTCCCGATGTATTCGTCGGTGTCGGGGGAGCTGATCGACACGGCGACTGTGGATGCCGGTTACTGGTATCGCAATCTGCGGCAGACCGTGGAGTTCGAGCAGGCGACGCGGGCTCTGGCGGCCGATGGTTTCACCGCGTTCGTCGAGGTCAGCCCGCACCCCGTCCTCACCATGGCCGTGCAGGACACCCTGGGTGAGGACACCGTGGCGACGGGCACCCTGCGCCGTAACGAAGGGGGCATGGACCGGTTCCTGCTGTCCGCGGCCGAACTGTTCGTCCGTGGGGTGCCGGTCCGGTGGGACGGGCTCTTCGCAGGCCGGGTGTCGGGGCGGGTGAGTTTGCCGACGTATGCGTTCCAGCGGCGTCGGTACTGGCCGGAGCCGTCGTTGGTGGCGGGGGATGTGGCGGCGGCGGGTTTGGTGTCGGCGGAGCATCCGTTGCTGGGTGCGGTGGTGTCGGTGCCGGGTTCGGGCACGGTCGTCCTGACGTCGCGGTTGTCGTTGCGGGCGCAGCCGTGGTTGCGGGATCACGCGGTGCACGGCACGGTGCTCTTTCCCGGAACGGGCTTTGTGGAGCTGGCGGTTCGGGGTGCGGACGCGGTGGGGGCGGGTGGTCTGCGGGAGTTGGTCGTGGAGGCGCCGTTGGTCGTTCCCGAGACCGGGAGCGTCCAGGTGCAGGTCGTCGTGGACGGGTCGGATCGTACGGTGGCGGTGTACGCCCGTACCGGCGAGGACGAGCCCTGGACCCGCCACGCGACTGGGGCAACCGCCGTAGACGGCGCATTCGTTGACACCGCCGAGCTGGCGGGCGCGTGGCCGCCGCCCCGCAGCACACCCATCGACCTCGCGGACTTCTACGACCGCAGCGCCGACAGCGGGTTCGGGTACGGCCCGGTCTTCCAGGGCCTGACCCGGGCGTGGCAGCACAACGGCCACGTCCTGGCCGACATCGCGCTCCCGGCGGACGTCCGGGGCGGGGCGGGGGCCTTCGGCATCCACCCCGCGCTGCTCGACGCGGCCCTGCACCCCTCCACCTTCGCCGACCTCGCGCCGACCGAACTTGGCCGGCTGCCCTTCGCGTTCAACGACGTCACCCTGTACGCCACCGGCGCCACCCGCGTGCGGGCCCGGATCACCCCCGCCGGGTCCGACGCGATCTCGCTGCTGCTCGCCGACGAGACCGGCGCTCCCGTCCTGTCGATCGGCTCGCTCGTGCTCCGCCCGCTGACCGCGCAGACTCTGGCGGCCGAGGCCCGGCCCGGTGCGATGCTGGCCCTCGAGTGGTCGGACGCGTCGGCACCGGAAAGCGGCCTCCAGGACGTCCCGGCCGGGGCCACGGACGCGCACACGGAGGCCGACGCCGACGCCGACGCCGCGCCGTCCGACGTGGTCGTACTGGACGTCACCCCGGCGGGCGAGCAGGTCGTGGAGTCCGTCCACGCGACGGCGAACTGGGTGCTCGAACGGTTGCAGCGCTTCTCCGGCACCCGGATGGCCGTGGTGACCCGCGGCGCGGTCGCCACCGGTCCGGGCGAGACCGTCACCGACCTGGCCGCCGCCTCCGTGTGGGGCCTGGTACGGACCGCGCAGACCGAGGACCCGGGCCGCTTCCTGCTGCTGGACGTCGAGCCGGGCACCGCCGTGGACGGGGCGCTCCTGGCCCGCGCGTTCGCGGCGGACGAGCCGCAACTCGCCCTGCGGGGCGCCGCGTTCCAGGCCCCGCGCTTCACCCGGGTCCCCGCCGGCCCGGACAGCGGCCCGGACCCCGACACGGACAGCGGCCCGGACGCCGGCACCGACGCGGCGCCCGCCCCCCTGTTCCCCGCCGACGGCACCGTCCTGATCACCGGCGGCACCGGCGGCCTGGGCCGCGAGGTCGCCCGCCACCTGGTGACGGTCCACGGCGTACGCGACCTCCTGCTGCTCAGCCGCCGCGGCGCCGACGCCGACGGCACCGCCGAACTCGTCGCCGAACTCGCCGGCCACGGCGCCCAGGTCACCGTGACCGCGTGCGACGCCGCCGACCGCGACGCGCTGGCCGCCGCCCTGGACGGCGTACGGCTCACAGGCGTGGTGCACACCGCGGGCCTCCTGGACGACGGCACCGTGGCCTCGCTGAGCCCTGCGCAGATGGACCGGGTCATGCGCCCGAAGGTGGACGCCGCCTGGCACCTCCACGAGCTGACCCGGGACGCCGACCTGCGGGTTTTCGCCGTGTTCTCGTCGTTCTCCGGGCTCATCGGCAGCCCCGGGCAGGCCAACTACGCCGCCTCGAACATGTTCCTCGACGCGCTCATGGAGCGGCGCCGCCACGACGGCCTGCCCGGCGTCTCGATGGCGTGGGCCGCCTGGACCCAGGACGTGGGCCTGACCGGCACTCTCTCCGAGGTCGACATGCGCCGCATCGCGCGCTCGGGCGTGCCGCCGCTGACGGTCGCGCAGGGCCTGGCCCTCTTCGACCAGGCGCTGGCCGCCGACCGTCCCGTGCTCGCCCTGGCCCGCCTCGACCTGGCGCGCCTGCGCGCGCAGGGCGAACTCCCGGCGGTGCTGCGCGGTTTGGTGCCCGCCGCCCCGCGCCGTGCGGCCGCCGCCCAGGACGCGGGCGGCGACGGCCTCGCGGCGCGCATGGCCGCGCTCCCGGCGCAGGAGCGTGCCGCACACCTGCTCACCCTCGTCCGCGACCACGTCGCCTCCGTCCTCGGCTACCCGTCGGGCAACGACATCGACGGGACCAAGCCCTTCCGCGAGATCGGGTTCGACTCGCTGACCGCGGTCGAGCTGCGCAACCGGCTCCAGGCCGTGACCGGCTTCGCCCTGCCCTCGACCCTCGTCTTCGACTACCCGAGCGCCGAACGCCTCGCCGGCCACCTGGCCGAGCGCCTCGGCGGCGTCACCGCGGTCCCCGTCGACGCACTGCCTGTCCTCCGGTCGGTGGACGACGACCCGCTCGTCATCGTCGGCATGGCCTGCCGCTTCCCCGGCGGCGTCTGGGACCCGGACGGCATGTGGGACCTGCTGGCGCACGGTCGCGACGCCATGACCCGCTTCCCCGACGACCGCGGCTGGGACACCGGCCTGCTGACCGAACTCGCCCACGCCGGCGGCTTCGTCGACGGCGCCATGGACTTCGACGCCGGCTTCTTCGCGATGTCCCCGCGTGAGGCGCTGGCCACGGACCCGCAGCACCGCCTGCTGCTGGAGGGCTCCTGGGAGGCACTTGAGCACGCGGGTATCGACCCGCTCACGCTGGCCGGCTCGTCGACCGGCGTCTTCGTCGGCAGCTACCAGTCCGGCTACTCCGAGGTCGCCGGCGAGGCCATGACGGACGCCGACGCGAACGCCCAACTCCTCACCGGCGGCGCGCAGAGCGTCCTGTCCGGGCGGGTGGCGTACGCGCTGGGCCTGGTCGGTCCCGCGCTCACAGTGGATACGGCGTGCTCGTCGTCGCTGGTGGCGCTGCACCTTGCGGGTCAGGCGTTGCGGGGTGGGGAGTGCTCGCTGGCGTTGGTGGCGGGGGTGACGGTGAATGCGTTGCCGCACACGTTTGTGGGGTTCTCGCAGCAGGGTGGGTTGTCTGCTGATGGTCGGTGCAAGGCGTTTGCTGAGGCGGCGGATGGGACGGGCTTCAGTGAGGGCATGGGTGTGTTGGTGGTGGAGCGCCTGTCGGATGCGGAGCGGAATGGTCATCGGGTGTTGGCGGTGGTGCGGTCCAGTGCGGTGAACCAGGATGGTGCGTCGAATGGTTTGACGGCGCCGAACGGTCCGTCGCAGCAGCGGGTGATCCGGCAGGCGTTGGCGGCTGCGGGGTTGGGTGCGGCGGATGTGGACGCGGTGGAGGCGCACGGTACGGGGACGACGCTGGGTGACCCGATCGAGGCCCAGGCCGTGCTGGCGACGTACGGGCAGGGGCGTTCGGAGGAGCGGCCGTTGTGGATGGGTGCGGTGAAGTCGAACATCGGTCATACGCAGGCGGCTGCGGGTGTGGCGGGTGTGATCAAGATGGTGTTGGCGATGCGGCATGGGGTGTTGCCGCGGACGTTGCATGTGGATGAGCCGAGTTCGCATGTGGACTGGGAGCAGGGCCATGTGCGGTTGGTGACGGAGTCGGTGGCGTGGCCGGAGACGGGGCGCGCCCGGCGGGCGGGGGTGTCGTCGTTCGGTATCTCGGGGACGAACGCGCACGTGATCCTGGAGGCGGCGCCCGAAGTTGACGTGGAGCCCGAGGCGGAGGGTGAAGCCGCACCGGCGGACGGCGTCGGGACGGTGTGGGTGGTGTCGGGTCGTACGGAGCAGGCGCTGCGCGGCCAGGCCGAGCGGCTGGTGTCCGCGGTGGAGGGCCAGAACCCCGCGGCGGTGGGCGCTGCCTTGCTCTCCCGGTCGCTCTTCGACCACCGCGCGGTGGTGGTGGGCGCTGATGCGGCCGAACTGACGGCCGGGCTAAGGGCGTTGGCTGCGGGCGAGCCCAGTGCGGGCGTGGCGCAGGGCGAGGCAAGGAACGGGCGCCGGGTGGCGGTGCTGTTCACCGGCCAGGGTGCGCAACGGCTCGGCATGGGGCGCGTGTTGTACGGGGAGTGCGAGGTGTTCGCTGCGGCCTTCGACGAGGTGGTGGCGGAGTTGGACCAGCACCTCGATGTCCCGCTGCGGGATGTGGTGTGGGGCGAGGACGCGGAGGAGCTGAACTCCACGGGGTGGGCGCAGCCCGCGCTGTTCGCGGTCGAGGTGGCGTTGTTCCGGTTGCTGGAGTCCTTCGGGGTGCGGGCGGACTATCTGCTCGGCCATTCCATTGGTGAGGTGGCGGCGGCTCATGTGGCGGGGGTCTTCGACCTGGCGGACGCCTGCCGGCTCGTGGCGGAGCGGGCGCGTTTGATGCAGGCGCTTCCGGTCGGTGGGGCGATGGTGGCCATTGCGTCGCCGGAGGAGGACGTACGGCCGTACCTGTCCGACGCTGTGTCGCTTGCGGCGGTCAACGCGCCTGGCTCCGTGGTCGTTTCGGGTGAGGAGGCCGCCGTTCTCGCGGTGGGCGAGCACTTCAAGGCGCAGGGTGTGAAGACGACGCGGCTGCGGGTGTCTCATGCGTTCCACTCGGCGCTCATGGACCCGATGCTGGCGGACTTCACCGCGGCCATCGCCGATGTGGAGTTCGCCGAGCCCCGTATCCCCGTCGTGTCGAACCTGACCGGCGAGCCCGCGGACATGACGTCCCCCACGTACTGGGCCCAGCAGGTCCGTTCGGCGGTGCGGTTCGCCGACGGGCTGGCGTGGCTGGCCGGGGAGGGCGTGGACACCTTCGTCGAGGCGGGCCCCGACGCGGTGCTGGCCGGACTGGTCGGCCTCAACGGGATCGCGGACGCCGCCGCCGTGGCCCTGCAACGTGGTGACCGTACGGGGGTCCAGGTCGCACACCACGCACTGGGCCAACTCTTCGTGCACGGCGTGCCGGTGAGGTGGGACGGCCTGTTCGGCGACCGCAGGCCCGCCGCTTGGGTGGACCTGCCGACGTACGCCTTCCAGCGCCGCCGTTACTGGCCGCAGGCGTCCCTCGCCGGGGGCGACGTGACCGCGGCCGGGCTGGCGTCCGCCGAACACCCGCTGCTCGGCGCGGTGGTGTCGCTGCCGGAGACCGGCACGGTGGTGCTGACGTCGCTGCTGTCGCTCCGTACGCAGCCGTGGCTGGCCGACCACGCCGTCCAGGGCACGGTGCTGTTCCCCGGAACGGGCTTTGTGGAGCTGGCGATCCGCGGCGCTGACGCCGTGGGGGCGGGCGGGCTGCGCGAGCTGATCGTGGAGGCGCCGCTCGTCGTCCCCGGGACGGGGAACGTCCAGGTGCAGGTCGTCGTGGACGACGGCACCGCGGTCGTCTACGCCCGGCCCACCGGCGACGACCCCTGGACCCGGCACGCGAGCGCCGTACTGGGCGACGCCTCCGCCGCCGGGTCGGCCGGGTGGCAGTGGCCCCCGTCCGAGGGCGCGCCTGTCGATGTCACGGACTTCTACGCACGGATGGCCGAGGGCGGCTTCGCGTACGGTCCCGCGTTCCAGGGCCTGCGGCAGGTGTGGCAGGCCGACGGCACGGTCTTCGCGGAGGTGTCCGTCGGCGCGGACGAGGCCGACCGGGCCCGTAGGTTCGGGGTGCACCCGGCGCTGCTGGATGCCGCGCTCCAGGCGAGCACGTTCGCGGGGCTGGAGCCCGCCCCCGCCGGCCGCATGCCGTTCAGCTTCTCGGACGTGACCTTGCACGCGGGCGGCGCGACGGTGACCCGGGTCCGGGTCACCCGCAAGGGACCGGACAGCGTGGGCGTCGAACTGTCCGACAGTAACGGTCAGTTGGTGCTGAGCATCGGTTCGCTGGTGATGCGGCCGGTGGCGGCTGGCGGTGTGTCCGGTGGTGTGCGGTCCGGGCTGGTGCTGGGGTTGGACTGGTCGTCGGTGGTGGCGGTGCCGGAGGAGGGGGTGCCGGGTGCGGGTGTGGCGGTGTTCGGTGTGTCGGAGGAGCTTGAACCGGGTGCGGGTGTGCTGGTGTTGGCGGCGTTCGGTGCCGGGGGCGATGTGGTGGGGTCGGCGCATGGGCTGACCGGTTGGGTGTTGGGTCAGGTGCAGCGGTGGCTGGGGGATGAGCGGTTCGGCGGAAGCCGGCTGGTGGTGGCGACGCGGGGTGCAGTCGAGGCGGAGCCGGGGGAGGCGGTTACTGATCTGGCGGGTTCGGCGGTGTGGGGTCTGGTGCGGTCGGCGCAGGCGGAACACCCCGGCCGGATCACCCTGGTGGACGTCGAAGCGTCGACCACCAACCTGGACACCGATCTCATCGCCAAGCTCGCGGCTGGTGGGGAGCCGCAGGTGGTCGTCCGGGAGGGTGTCGTCCGTGCGGCGCGCCTGGTGCGCGTGACGGCCACCCCGGACGCTCCGGATGCGGAGTTTGCGGGCTTCGGCGACGGCACGGTGCTGGTCACCGGTGGTACGGGCGGGCTCGGGCGGGAGGTGGCCCGGCACCTGGTGCGTACGCACGGCGTGCGGAGCCTGCTGCTGGTCAGCCGGCGCGGTCTCGCGGCCGAGGGCGCACCGGAGTTGGCCGATGAGCTGGGCGCGGAAGGCGCCGAGGTGACCGTCGCGGCGTGTGACGTGAGTGACCGTGATGCGCTGGCGGAGCTGCTGGCCGAGGTGCCGTTGGCCGGTGTGGTCCACACGGCGGGGGTGGTGGACGACGGGCTGGTCTCGTCGCTGACCGCGGAGCGGTTGGCCCGGGTGCTGGCGCCGAAGGTGGATGCGGCCTGGCATCTGCACGAGCTGACCCGGGACCGCGACCTCACGCACTTCGTGGTGTTCTCCTCGCTCGCGGGTGTGCTGGGCAGCCCGGGTCAGGGCAACTACGCGGCGGGCAACGTCTTCCTGGACACGCTCATGCAGCACCGTCGTCAAAGCGGGTTGCCCGGGGTGTCGATGGCGTGGGGCCCCTGGTCTCAAGGTGCGGGCCTGACGGGTGAGTTGTCGGAGGCGGACATGCGCCGTATCACCGCCTCCGGGACCCCGCCCTTCACCGTCGACCAGGGCCTGGCGATGTTCGACGCCGCCCTGGCCGGTTCGCAAGCAGCCGTCGCGCTGACCCGGCTGGACCTCGGCGCCCTCCGCACCCGCAGCGACCTCCCCCCGCTGTGGCGCACCCTCGCCGGGCAGCCCGCCCGCCGCGCCGCCGGCGACCACCACGCCGAACCCGCCGACCTGGCGCACCGCTTGGCGCACCGCACCCGCGCCGACCGCGAGGAGGAGTTGCTGACGCTGGTCGCCGACCACGTGGCCGCGGTGCTCGGGTACGCGTCGCGCGAGCAGATCGACACCACGCAGGCGTTCCGGGACCTCGGCTTCGACTCGCTCAGCGCGATCGAGCTGCGCAACCGGCTCCAGGCGGCGACGGGCCTCGCCGTCCCGGCCACCCTCGTCTTCGACTACCCGAACGCGCGGCGGCTGGCCGGGCACCTCGCCGAGCAGTTCGGCGACGCCCCGCGCGGCACGGCGGACACGCTGCCGCCGCTCGCCTCCGTCGCCGACGACGCGCTCGTCATCGTCGGCATGGCCTGCCGTTTCCCGGGCGGTGTGCGGGACCTCGACGGCTACTGGCGGCTGATCGCCAACGGCGAGGACGGCATGTCCCCCTTCCCCGCCGACCGCGGCTGGGACCTGGAGGCCCTGTACGACCCGGCGGGCCCCGGCGCCTCGGCCACCCGCGAGGGCGGTTTCCTCGACGGGGCACTCGACTTCGACGCGGGCTTCTTCGGCATCTCCCCGCGCGAGGCCCTGGTCACCGACCCGCAGCAGCGGCTGCTGCTGGAGACGTCCTGGGAGGCGCTGGAGCACGCCGGCATCGCCCCGGACCGGCTGTCCGGCAGCCGTACCGGCGTCTTCGTCGGCAGCTACCAGTCCGGGTACAGCGAGGTCATCGCCGACGCCCTCGACGAGGCCGAGCCGCAGGCGCTCACCGGCAACGCGCAGAGCGTGCTGTCCGGCCGGGTCGCGTACACCCTCGGCCTCGAAGGCCCGGCGGTCACGGTGGACACGGCCTGCTCGTCGTCGCTGGTCGCCCTGCACTGGGCCGGCCAGGCGCTGCGCGCGGGGGAGTGCTCGCTCGCGCTGGTCGGCGGCGTCACCATGATGGCCACCCCGAGCACCTTCGTTGGCTTCACCCAGCAGGGCGGCGTCGCGTCGGACGGCCGCTGCAAGGCGTTCGCGGACGCCGCCGACGGCACCGGCTGGTCGGAGGGCGTGGGCGTGCTGGTCGTGGAGCGCCTGTCGGACGCGGAGCGCAACGGCCACCGCGTGCTGGCGGTCGTACGGTCCAGCGCGGTCAACCAGGACGGCGCGTCCAACGGTCTGACGGCGCCGAACGGTCCCTCGCAGCAGCGGGTGATCCGGCAGGCGCTGGCCGCGGGCGGCCTGTCGCCGGCCGACGTGGACGCCGTCGAGGCGCACGGCACCGGTACGTCCCTGGGCGACCCGATCGAGGCGCAGGCGGTGCTCGCCACCTACGGCCAGGAACGGCCGGAGGAACGGCCGCTCTGGCTCGGCGCGGTGAAGTCGAACATCGGGCACACCCAGGCCGCGGCCGGTGTGGCGGGCGTAATCAAGATGGTGCTGGCGATGCGGCACGGCATGCTGCCCCGCACCCTGCATGTGGACGAGCCGAGCACGCACGTCGACTGGACGGCCGGGCAGGTGCGGCTTCTCACCGAGGCCGTGCCGTGGCCGGAGACCGGGCGACCCCGGCGTGCCGGTGTGTCGTCGTTCGGCATCTCTGGGACGAACGCGCACGTGATCCTGGAGTTTCCGGCGGCTCCTGTCGAGGTGGCGGTCGAGGCGGAGGTGGAGCCGGAGCCGGGTGTGGTGTCTCCGGTGGTGTGGGTGGTGTCGGGTCGTACGGCGGGTGCGGTGCGGGGTCAGGCGGAGCGTCTGCTCTCGGCGGTGGAGTCGGCGGAGTGGGAGCCGGCGGGTGTGGGTGCGGCGCTGCTGTCGCGGTCGCTGTTCGATCACCGTGCGGTGGTGGTGGGGGCGGACCGGGCCGAACTGGCGGCTGGGTTGCGGGCGTTGGCGGCGGGTGAGCCGGTGGGGAACGTCGTGAACGGCGTCACCCGAGGTGCTCAGGCTCGCCGGGCGGCGTTCGTGTTCCCCGGCCAGGGTGCTCAGTGGGTGGGGATGGCTGCGGGGTTGATGGGTGCCTCGGAGGTGTTCCGGGGGTCGATGGTGGCGTGTGGGGAGGCGTTGCGGCCGTTCGTGGACTGGGATCTGCTGGAAGTCCTCGATGACGAGGCGATGTTGGCGCGGGTGGATGTGGTGCAGCCGGTGTTGTGGGCGGTGATGGTGTCGTTGGCGGCGGTGTGGCGTTCGTGGGGTGTGGAGCCGGCGGCGGTGGTGGGGCATTCGCAGGGTGAGATCGCGGCAGCGTGTGTGGCCGGTGGGCTGAGCTTGGCTGATGGTGCGCGGGTGGTGGCGTTGCGGAGCCGCGCTATCGCGGGCGAGTTGGCGGGCAAGGGTGGCATGGTCGCGGTGTCGCTGCCGGTGGATGAGGTGCGCGAACTGTTGCCGGAGAACGTGTCCGTCGCCGTGGTCAATGGTCCGGGTGCGGTGGTGGTGGCGGGTCCGGTGGAGGAGTTGGACGCGCTGATCGCCCGGTGTGAGGAGCGGGAAGTGCGCGCCCGCCGGGTGCCCGTGGACTACGCCTCCCACTCCGCCTACGTGGAGCTGATCGAGGCCCAGGTCCTCGCCGATCTGGCCGAGGTGAACCCGGTCACGTCCCCCGTCCCCATGTACTCCTCCGTCTCGGGCGAGCGCATCGACACCTCCACCCTGGACGCCGGTTACTGGTACCGCAATCTGCGCCAGACCGTGGAGTTCGAGCAGGCGACCCGGGCCCTCGCAGCCGACGGCTTCACCGCGTTCGTGGAGGTCAGCCCGCACCCCGTCCTCACCATGGCCGTGCAGGACACGCTCGGTGAGGACACCGTGGCAACGGGCACCCTGCGCCGTAACGAGGGCGGCCTGGACCGTTTCCTGCTGTCCGCGGCCGAACTCTTCGCCCACGGCGTCCCCGTCGCGCTGGACCGGCTGTTCACCGGTCGCGGCGCGGAGTGGGTGGACCTGCCGACGTACGCCTTCCAGCACCGCCGGTATTGGCCGCAGGCGGCCGTGGCGGCCCACGACCCCGCGCTGCGCGACCCGGTGGACGCCGAGTTCTGGGCGTCGATGGAGAGCCGCGACGTCGCCGGGCTCGCCCGCTCGCTGGGCGTCGACAGCGCCGCGCTGACGGACGTGGTGCCCGCCATGCTGCGCTGGCGCGACCAGCGGCAGTCCGCGACCGCCGCGGACGGCTGGCGCTATCGGGAGACGTGGGCGCCGGTGTCGGCGACGGGCCGGCTCGCCGGCGCGCCCGCCGCACGCTGGGCGGTGGTCGTGCCCGGCGGGTACGCCGCCGACCCGTGGACGGTGGCGGTGGCCGAGGCCGTGGGCGGCGAGCTGATCGAGGACGACGGCACGGCACTGGAGGTGAGCCCGGCCTGCCCGGGCGTGGTGTCGCTGCTGGCGGTACGGGACGACGTCGAAGGGCTGCTGTCCACTGTCCGGCTGGTGCAGCAGGTGCGGGTGCCGGTGTGGGCGGTGACGCGCGGCGCGGTCGCCGTCCACGGCGAGGAGCGGATCGGCGGCGTCTGGCCGGGGGCGACCTGGGGCCTCGGCCGGGTGGCCGCCCTCGAAGTGCCCGAGCGGTGGGCCGGCCTGCTGGACCTGCCCGAGGTCATCGACGACGCGGTCCGGCAGCGGCTGGGCGCGGTCGTCGCGGGCGGGCACGGCGAGGACCAGCTCGCCGTCCGCTCGTCCGGGCTGTACGCCCGGCGCCTGGTGCACGCCCCGGCGGCCGGACTGCCCGCGGCCTGGCGGACCAGCGGCACCGCGATCGTGACCGGCGGCACCGGCGGGGTCGGCGCCCATGTGGCGCGCTGGCTGGTCGGGGCGGGCGCCGAGCACGTCGTCCTGGTCAGCCGCCGCGGCCCGGCCGCGGACGGCGTCCCGGAGCTGACCGCCGAACTCCAAGCCGCGGGCGCCCGGGTGAGCGTGGCCGCCGGGGACATCGGCGACCGGGAGACCGTCGCGGCGCTGATCGCCGCGGTCCCCGCCGACCTGCCGCTGCGCACCGTCATGCACGCGGCGGGCGTGGTCGACGAGGGCGGCGCCGTCGCCGACCTCACCGAGGAGGCACTGCGCGCGCAGCTGCGGGTCAAGGTCACCGGCGGGCTGCTGCTCGACGAACTCACCCGCGACCTGGAGCTGGACGCGTTCGTGCTGTTCTCCTCCGGCGCCGCGGCCTGGGGCAGCGCCGGCCAGGGCGGCTACGCCGCCGCCAACGCCTGCCTCGACGCCCTCGCCGGGCACCGCCGGGCCCGCGGCCTGCCCGCCCTGTCCGTGGCCTGGGGCGCCTGGGATGCGCCGGGCATGATGGCCGCCGACGCCGACTACGCCCAGTACCTCACGCGGCTCGGTGTGCACCCCATGCGGCCCGAACTGGCGGTTGCCGCCCTGCACCGGGCGCTGAGCGACGGCGACACCAATGTCGCGGTCACCCACATGGACTGGTCGCGCTTCGTGCCGACCTTCGGCATGGCCCGGCCGACCCGCCTGTTCTCGCTGCTGCCGGAGGCGGCCGCGGCCGAACCGGAGGAGACGCCGGAAGGCGGCGGCCACCTGCGCGCCATGACCCCGCAGGAGCGCTACGACCACCTGCTCGCCGCGGCCCGTGACCACGCCGCCGCGGTCCTCGGCCACGACTCGGGCGAACAGGTCGACGCGACCCAGGCGTTCAAGGAACTCGGCTTTGACTCGGTGACCGCGGTGGAGTTCCGCAACCGGCTCCAGACCGTCACCGGCCTGAGCCTGCCGACCACCCTCGTCTTCGACTACCCCAACGCCGCCCGCATCGCCGGCTACCTGGCCGAGCGCTTCGGCGACACCTCGGCGCAGACCGCGGACGCCCAGCCGGCCCTGCCGGTTCCCACAGCCGACGGTGCCGACGACCCGATGGTCATCGTGGGCATGGCCTGCCGCTTCCCCGGCGGTGTGGACAACCCCGCCGACCTGTGGCGCGTCGTCACCGACGGCGTCGACGTGATGTCGGGCTTCCCCGACGACCGCGGCTGGGACCTCGAGGCGCTCTACGACCCGAACGGCGAGCGCGCCGGCTCCTCGGTCACCCGCGAGGGCGGCTTCCTGGACGACGCGGGCGGTTTCGACGCCGCCTTCTTCGGCATCTCCCCGCGCGAGGCCATGGCCACCGACCCGCAGCAGCGGCTGGTGCTGGAAGCCTCCTGGGAGGCCCTGGAACACGCGGGCATCGACCCGGCCGCCCTGGCCGGGACCTCCACCGGCGTCTTCGTCGGCGCCGCCCCGTCCGGCTACAGCGAGGTCGCCGGCGCCACCCCCGAAGCCCAGGGGCACCTGCTCACCGGCGGCCTGCTCAGCGTGCTGTCCGGCCGGGTCGCCTACACCCTCGGCCTCCAGGGCCCGGCGGTCAGCGTGGACACCGCCTGCTCGTCGTCGCTGGTCGCCCTGCACTGGGCCGGTCAGGCGCTGCGCGCGGGGGAGTGCTCGCTCGCGCTCGTCGGCGGCGTGGCCGTCATGGCCACCCCGGGCGGCTTCGTCGAGTTCAGCCGCCAGGGCGGGCTGGCCGCCAACGGCCGGGTCAAGGCCTTCGCCGAAGCGGCCGACGGCACCGCTTGGTCCGAGGGCGTGGGCGTGCTGGTCGTGGAGCGCCGGTCGGACGCGGAGCGCAACGGCCACCGTGTGCTGGCGGTCGTACGGTCCAGCGCGGTCAACCAGGACGGCGCGTCCAACGGTCTGACGGCGCCGAACGGTCCCTCGCAGCAGCGGGTGATCCGCCAGGCGCTGGCCGCGGCCTCGCTGTCGCCGTCCGACGTGGACGTGGTGGAGGCGCACGGCACCGGTACGACGCTCGGCGACCCGATCGAGGCCCAGGCGCTGCTCGCGACCTACGGTCAGGGCCGCCCCGCCGAACGGCCGCTGCTGCTGGGGTCCTTGAAGTCCAACATCGGGCACACGCAGGCGGCCGCGGGCGTGGCGGGCGTGATCAAGATGGTGCTCGCCCTCCAGAACGGGGTGGTGCCCCGCACCCTGCACGTGGACGCGCCGTCCTCCCAGGTCGACTGGTCCGCGGGCGGCGTCGAACTGGTCACCGCGCAGGTGGCCTGGCCGTCGGCGGACCCGGACCGGCCGCGCCGCGCGGGCGTCTCGTCCTTCGGCGTCTCGGGGACGAACGCGCACGTCATTCTGGAGGCCGCGCCCGAGGCGGAGCCGGAGTCCGTGGTGGAGGACGGCGGTGCCGGGACGGTGTGGGTGGTGTCGGGTCGTTCGGAGGAGGCGCTGCGGGCGCAGGCCGGGCGGTTGGTGTCGGCGGTGGACGGGGCGAACCCGGTGGCAGTGGGTGCGGCGTTGTTGTCGCGGTCGGTGTTCGAGCACCGGGCCGTGGTGGTGGGTGCTGATGCGGGTGAGCTGACGGCGGGGTTGCGGGCGTTGGCGGCAGGGGAGTCGGTGGCGAACGTGGTGGACGGTGCGGCGGCCGGTGGCCGTCGGGTGGCGGTGTTGTTCGCGGGTCAGGGTGCGCAACGGCTGGGGATGGGGCGGGTGTTGTACGGGGAGTCGGCGGTGTTCGCTGCGGCTTTCGATGAGGTGGTGGCGGAGTTGGACCAGCACCTCGATGTCCCGTTGCGGGATGTGGTGTGGGGTGAGGATGCGGAGGTGCTGAACTCCACGGGGTGGGCGCAGCCGGCGCTGTTCGCGGTTGAGGTGGCGTTGTTCCGGTTGCTGGAGTCGTTCGGGGTAAAGGCGGACTACCTGCTGGGGCACTCGATCGGTGAGGTGGCGGCGGCTCATGTGGCGGGGGTTTTTGACCTGCGGGACGCCTGCCGGCTCGTGGCGGCGCGGGCGCGTTTGATGCAGGCGCTTCCGGCGGGTGGGGCGATGGTGGCGATTGCCGCGCCGGAGGCTGAGGTGCTGCCGCAGTTGCCCGAGGGCGTCTCGGTGGCGGCGGTCAACGCGCCCGGCTCCGTGGTCGTTTCGGGCGGGGAGGCCGCTGTCCTCGCGGTGGGTCAGCAGTTCAAGGCGCTGGGTGTGAAGACGACGCGGCTGCGGGTGTCGCACGCGTTCCATTCGGCGTTGATGGACCCGATGGTGGAGGACTTCATGGCGGCGATCGCCGACGTGGAGTTCTCGGAGCCGCGCATCCCCGTGGTGTCGAACCTGACGGGTGAGCCGGCGGACATGACGTCGCCGAAGTATTGGGCGCAGCAGGTGCGTTCGGCGGTCCGGTTCGCGGATGGTCTGGCGTGGTTGGCCGGGCAAGGCGTGGACACGTTCGTGGACGCGGGTCCGGACGGCGTCGTGGCGGGGTTGGCGCAGGCCAACGCCGAGGACGCTGTTGCGGTGGCCCTGATGCGCAAGGACCGGGAGGGCCAGCGGACCGCGCTGCTGGCGGCCGGGGAACTCTTCGTCCAGGGCGTGCCGGTCGGCTGGCAGACCCTGGCGGGCGGCCGGAAACCGGGCCGGGTGGATCTGCCGACGTACGCCTTCCAGCGGCGCCGCTACTGGGCCCAGCCGAAGCCGGCCGGCGACGTGACGGCAGCCGGGCTGGCGTCCGCCGAACACCCGTTGCTGGGTGCGGTGGTGTCGGTGCCGGACTCGGGTGCGGTGGTGCTGACGTCGCGGTTGTCGCTCCGTACGCAGCCGTGGTTGCGGGATCACGCGGTGCACGGGGTGGTGCTGTTCCCGGGAACGGGCTTTGTGGAGCTGGCGGTTCGGGGTGCCGATGCCGTGGGGGCCGGTGGACTGCGGGAGTTGGTCGTGGAGGCGCCGTTGGTCGTTCCCGAGGCGGGGAGCGTGCAGGTGCAGGTGGTGGTCAACGACGACAGTGGGCTCGCGGTGTACGCCCGGACGACGGATGACGAGCCCTGGACCCGGCACGCGAGCGCCGTACTGGGCGACGCCTCCGCCGCCGGGGCGGCCGGGTGGCAGTGGCCGCCGGAGAGCGGTGGGCGGGTCGACGTCTCGGACTTCTACCGGCTGACCGCCGACCACGGCTTCGCGTACGGCCCGGCGTTCCAGGGGCTGCGCGAGGTCTGGGCCGGACCCGAGGAGGTCTACGCCGAGGTGGCGGTCCCGGACGACGAGGCCGACCGGGCCCGTAGGTTCGGGGTGCACCCGGCGCTGCTGGATGCCGCGCTCCAAGCGAGTGCCTTCGTGGGGCTGGAGCCCGCGCCGGCCGGGCGGTTGCCGTTCAGCTTCTCGGACGTGACCCTGCATGCCGGTGGCGCGACCGCCTCCCGGGTACACCTGGTGCGGACGGGCGCGGACAGCATGCGGGTCGAACTGGCCGACAGCGACGGCCGGTTGGTGGTGAGCATCGGTTCGTTGGTGATGCGGCCGGTGGCGGCCGGCGGTGTGTCCGGTGGTGTGCGGTCCGGGCTGGTGCTGGGGTTGGACTGGTCGTCGGTGGTGGCGGTGCCGGAGGAGGGGGTGCCGGGTGCGGGTGTGGCGGTGTTCGGTGTGTCGGAGGACGTCGAACCGGGTGCGGATGTGCTGGTGTTGGCGGCCTACGGTGCCGCGGGCGATGTGGTGGGCTCGGCGCATGAGGTGACCGGTTGGGTGTTGGCTCAGGTGCAGCGGTGGTTGGGGGATGAGCGGTTCGGCGGAAGCCGGTTGGTGGTGGCGACGCGGGGTGCGGTCGAGGCGGAGCCGGGGGAGGCGGTCGCTGATCTGGCGGGTTCGGCGGTGTGGGGTCTGGTGCGGTCGGCGCAGGCCGAGCACCCCGGCCGGATCACCCTGTTGGACGTCGAAGCGTCGGCCACCTCTCTGGACACCGATCTCATCGCCAAGCTCGCGGTCGGCGGGGAGCCGCAGGTGGTTGTCCGGGACGAGGTCGTCCGTGCGGCGCGCCTGGTGCGGGTGACGGCCACTCCGGACGCCTCGGATACGGAGTCGGCGGGCTTCGGTGACGGTACGGTGCTGGTCACCGGTGGTACGGGCGGGCTCGGGCGGGAGGTGGCCCGGCACCTGGTGCGTACGCACGGTGTGCGGGATCTGCTGCTGGTCAGCCGTCGTGGTGGCGGTGCCGAACTGGTCGCGGAACTGGCCGAGTTGGGTGCCCGGGCCCGGGTTGCGGCCTGTGATGTCAGTGACCGTGGAGCGTTGGCGGAGTTGCTGGCGGGCGTTCCGTTGAGCGGTGTCGTCCACATGGCGGGCGTGGTCGAGGACGCGCTGATCACCTCCCTGACCGCGGAGCGGTTGGCCCGGGTGCTGGCGCCGAAGGTGGATGCGGCCTGGCATCTGCACGAGCTGACCCGGGACCGTGACCTCACGCACTTCGTGGTGTTTTCCTCGCTCGCGGGTGTGCTGGGCAGCCCGGGACAGGGCAACTACGCGGCGGGCAACGTCTTCCTGGACACGCTCATGCAGCACCGGCGTCACGCCGGTCTTCCCGCTGTGTCGATGGCGTGGGGCCCGTGGTCTCAAGGTGCGGGTCTGACGGGTGAGTTGTCGGAGGCGGACATGCGCCGTATCACCGCCTCCGGGACCCCGCCCTTCACCGTGGACCAGGGCCTGGCGATGTTCGACGCCGCCCTGGCCGGTTCGCAAGCAGCCGTCGCGCTGACCCGGCTGGACCTCAGCACCCTCCGCACCCGCAGCGACCTCCCCCCGCTGTGGCGCACCCTCGCCGGGCAGCCCGCCCGCCGCGCCGCCGGGAGCCACCACGCCGAACCGGCCGACCTGGCCCGCCGGTTGGCCGAGCTGCCCGATGCGGCGGCGCGGGACGCGTATCTGCTGCGGCTCGTCGCCGACCACGTGGCCCTCGTCCTGGGCCATGCGCCGGGCGACGGGCTGGACGTGACGAAGGAGTTCCGCGAGTTGGGCTTCGACTCGCTGACCTCCGTCGACCTGCGAAACCGCCTCCAGGCGGCCACCGGTCTGCCGCTGCCCGCCACGCTCGTCTTCGACCACCCGGACGCCGCCACCCTGGCCGGTTTCCTGGGGACGAAGTTCGGCGGCATCGGCGGCCCGTCCGCCGCAGCGGTGGCCGAGACACCCGCGCCGAGGGACCCGATGCAGGACCTCTACCTCGGGGCGCTGGAGAGCGGCCGGGCCGACCTCGGCGACGCGTTCGCGCTCAGCGCGGCGCGGCTGCGCCCCCGTTACGGCGACGCCGAGCGGGAGGCGCGGCGGCCGGTGCCGGTGCGGCTGTCGGCGGGGGAGAGCGGCCCGCACCTGGTCTGCGTCTGCCCGCCGCTGGCGCTGAACGGGCCGCAGACGTACAACCGGTTCGCGGCCGAACTGGCCGCCGACTGGAAGGTGTCGGCGCTGGTGGCGCCCGGGTTCGCGGCGGGCACCCCGCTGCCGGAGAGCGCTGAGGTGCTGATCGCGACGCTGGCCGACGCGGTGCAGGAGTACGTCGGGGACGGCCCGTTCGCGCTGGCCGGGCTCTCCTCCGGCGGTGTGCTCGCCCACGAGATCGCCCGGGAGTTGCAGCGGCGGGGCCGCGACCCGCTGGCCGTGGTGCTGCTCGACTCGTACCCGATGAACAGCCCGGTGCTGAAGCGCTGGAAGAACGAGATGGCCCGGGTCGGGCTGGAGCGGGCCCGTGCGCTGGACCGGCGTCACGCCGACGAGGGGTTCCGGCTGGAGGAGATCACCGCCTCGGCCTGGATCTGCGGCGAGTTGCTGCTCGACTGGGAGGCGCGGGGGCTGACGGTGCCGTCGTGCCTGGTCCGCGCCAGCGAGCCGGTGGTGGCCGAGGACGGCGACGGCGCCGGCTGGCAGACCCCGGTGGCGGCCTCGCAGGTCATCGACGTGCCGGGGGACCACTTCAGCATCATGGACCGGCAGTTCGCGGCGTCCACGGCGGCCGCCGTACGCGACTGGCTCGCGGAGGTGACCACCCAGGCTGCCTACGTACCCGCCCCCTTCGCACCTGCCGATGGCGTATCCACCGACGGCGTATCCACCGACGGCGTACGCGCCGACCAGGTCTCCGCGGACTGACCTGCCGGCTCCGCCCCGATCGGCGGGGACCCGGGTGCACGCCGGGTCCCCGCCCCGCGCCCGTGCGCCCCCGCGTCCCCCTCCCCGCCCGGTCTTGCGCGGATCTTGACCCGTCTTTGAGCTGGGCTCGGCAGGCTCTCCATCAGCATCAGGAACTCACATGCGTCACAGGCGTCCGGACGCCGGGTGGCGCAAGAACCCTTGCGAGACGCCGCAACGACCAACAGAGGGGTTCCCAGTAACATGCTGGAGCGCGACCAATGCCTCGATCAGCTGACCGAGCTGCTGGACCGATGCGCCGAGGGGAACGGCGCGACGGGTGTCATCAGCGGAGCGGTGGGCTTCGGGAAGACCACACTGCTGGAGGCCGTGGCGGCCAGAGCCGCGGCCCGCGGGTACATGGTGCTCGGCGCAGTCGGGTCCGTCGTCGAGAGCGCGATTCCGTACGCGGTGGTGGAGCAGCTCTTCCAGAGCGCCGAACTCGCCGGTACCGGCGCCGACATGCAGGCCCAGCTCCAACGAGCCCGGGAGGAGCAGGAGGAGACCGCGCACCTGCGGCCGGCGGCAGGGGCCGCCCAGACCTTGCAGGCCCTCCACGGGCTGCTCGCCGAACTCGGCGCCCGGCAGCCGGTGGTGCTGTGCGTCGATGACATCCAGCACGTCGACGCCGAGTCGCTGGCGTGCCTGCTGCACCTCATCCGGCGCTGCCGCCGCAACCCGGTGGCGATCCTGCTCACCCTCGGCCCGTCCGGGGCGGCCCCCTGCGCGGGGATACTCGCCGAGCTGGCCTGCCGGCCGGGCGTGGCCCACGTACGGCTGGGCGCGTTCGACGAGGAGGGCATGGCCCACCTGATAGCGGACCGGTTCGGCCCGGCCGCCGCCGAGCAGTACGCGCCCGGCTTCTACGCGATGAGCGGCGGCAATCCGCTGCTCGCCCAGGCCCTGGTCAGCGACCACACCGCCCGCCCGGCGCACCCCGAGACCGGCTACCACCAGGTCGCCGCGGACCTGTTCCGCGAGGCGTCGGTGGCCTGCACCCGCCGCAGCGGCCTGCACGGCCTGCGGGTGGCCCGCGGGCTGGCGATCGCCAACGGCGCCGGTTCGACGGGGCTGCTCGCCCAGCTCGTCGGGCTGGAGAAGTGCGAGGTCGACGCGGCGATGAAGATCCTCACCGAGTCCCGGCTGATCGAGGGGCTGCGCTTTAGGCACCCGGCGATCCGCTCGGCGGTCCTGGACAACATGTCGGCCACCGACCGGGCCCGGCTGCACCACCGCGTCGCCGGGCTGCTGCGCAACGACGGCGCGCCCGTCATCGTGGTCGCCCAGCACCTGATAGCGGCGGGCGCGGTGGAGGACGAGTGGGCGCCGCGGTTCTTGATGGACGCGGCCGACCAGGCGCTGCGCGAGGACCGGGTCGCGCTGGCGGAGCAGTGCCTGCAACTGGCCGACAACTGCTGCCACGACCGGCGCAAGAGCCATGTCATCAAGGCGAACCTGGCGCGGATCAAGTGGCGCGACCAGCCCGAGGCCGCCGCGCGGATCATGCTGTCGCTGGTGGGGCCGGCCAGGAGCGGGGACCTGCCGGGCGCGCTGCGGCTGAAGGTCGCGAACCGGCTGCTGGTGCAGGGCCGGGTCGCCGACGCCGTCGAGATCATGGCGCCGCTGTACGCCGAGGCCGCCGCCCCCGGTCCGGCGGCGCAGGCACCCGCGGCGCAGGCACCCGGACCGGCGCCGCACCGTGCCGCCGCCCAGCACCACGCCCCCGCGGCGCCCGCGACCGCGCCGGGCCGCGTACCGGCACAGCAGCCGGTCCCGGCGCGGCCGCTCGCGCTGGAACTGGACGTGACCCGGCTGTGGCTGGCGTTCACCTACCCCGGGGTGCACCAGCAACTGGTCGGCGACCTGCCGGCCGGGCGGCACCGGCCCCCGCCCTCGCACCAGATCGGCCGCCCCCGGCTGTCCGCGATCCACACGCTGTGGGCGGTGCTGACCCGCGGCGCCGACGACGTGCTGGTCGCCGAGGCGGAGCGGGTGCTCCAGCACCTCCAGGTCGAGGACGACACCATCAGCTCGCTCAACTCCGCGATGGCCGCCCTGGTATACGCCGACCGGCTGGAGTCGGCGGCCGTCTGGTGCGGCCGGCTGCGGACGGCCGCGACCGAGCGCCACGCCCCGACCTGGCACGCCCAGTTCACCTCGACGCGGGCGCTGATCGCGCTGCGCCGGGGCGCGCTGCGCAGCGCCGCGGAGTCGGCCGAGGCCGCGCTGCGCAGCATGTCGGTGGAGGCGTGGGGCGTGGAGATCGGCATGCCGCTGGCCACCGCGATCGAGGCCAGGACCGCGATGGGCGACCACGCGGCCAGCGCCGAACTGGTCAACACCCCGGTCCCACCGGGCCTGTTCGGGACCCGTTTCGGGCTGCACTACCTGTACGCGCGCGGCCGCCACTACCTGGCCACCGGCTACCACGACGCGGCGCTCGCGGACTTCGTCCAGTGCGGGGAGAAGGCCCAGGCGTGGGACCTGGACTCGCCGACGCTGGCGCCGTGGCGGACCGGCGCGGTCGAGGTGTGGCTCCAGCGCGGGCAGCGGGAGCGCGCGAGCCGGCTCGCCGACGAGCACCTGGCGCTGGTGCGGCGCGGCCAGCGCCGCACCCTCGGGGTCGCGCTGCGGGTCCAGGCCACCACCCGGCCGGTCGCGCAGCAGGCCCAACTCCTGGGCAGCGCCGTGGACATGCTCCAGTCCGCGGGCGACGACTACGAGTTGGCGCTGACCCTGGTCGAGCTGTGCCGCACCCACCAGCGGCAGGGCGCCGCCGCGCAGGCCCGGCTGCTGGTCCGGCAGGCGTGGCGGATGGCCGGGGAGTGCGGCGCCGAAGGGCTGTGCTCCTCGCTGATGCCGAAGTCCGTCGGCGCGGTACCGGCGGAGCAGCCGCGCAGCCTGCCCCCGGCCGACGACGTGGTCACCAACGTGCTGTCCGAGGCGGAGCTGCGGGTCTGCTCGCTGGCCGCCCGCGGCCACACCAACCGCGAGATATCCGACAAGCTCTTCGTCACCGTCAGCACCGTCGAGCAGCACCTCACCCGCGCCTACCGCAAACTCAACATACGCCACCGCCGCGAGCTGCCCGCCAGCCTCGCTTCCTGACCGCCCGCCGCCCGCCGCCGCTCACCGGCGCCGCCCCGCCCCTCCACGAGGAGCGGGGCGGCGCCGTACGGTGCCCGCGGATCAGGAGGGGAGGTGCCAGACCTGGGCGGAGGTGCCGTTGCAGGTCCAGATCTGGAGCTGGGTGCCCTCGGAGGTGGAGCTGCTGGGGTCGTCCAGGCACAGGCCGGAGTGCGGGTTGAGCAGGGACCCGTTGGACTGCGGCTGCCAGACCTGCGCGACGGTGCCGTTGCAGTCGTAGAGGTCGACGGTGGTGCCGGACGTGGTGCCGGCGTTGTTCACGTCCAGGCACTTGCCCAGCACCTGGAGGGTGTTGCCGGACGCGACGGTCCACTGCTGGGCGGCGCTGCCGTTGCAGTTCCAGATCTGGATCGGGTTGAAGTTCGCGGTGTTCGAGGAGCGGTCGTCCACGCACAGCGAGGAGGCGACGCCGGCGGTGATCGGGCCGGTCGCGGTGGCGCTGCCGCTGCCGTTGAACGCGCCGAGGCCGTTGGGCGTGCCGAGGCCGGTGGGGCCGTCGTAGCCGGTGGTCGCGTTGCACAGGTAGGAGGTGCTGCACGAGCCGTCGGAGCCGGACGTCACGTCGTTGAGCGCGCCCGCGTGGCTGTAGAGGACGGACGCCGCGGAGGTGCTGGGTGCCCCGGCCAGCGCGTAGGTGGCGGCGATGATCGGGGAGGAGGCGCTGGTGCCGCCGACCACGAACCAGCCGCCCTCGCCGTAGGTGTCGTAGACGGCCACGCCGGTGGCGGGGTCGGCGACCGCGGAGACGTCGGCGACGGTCCGGTTGCCGCCGCACCCGGTGTCGGTCTGCCAGGTCGGCTTGGACTCCCAGGACGAGCAGCCCGCGCCGGAGCCGGACCACGCGGTCTCCGACCAGCCGCGCGTGGTCCCGGAGTTCCGGTTCAAGGTGGTGCCGCCGGCGGCGACGACGTACTTGGAGGTGGCGGGGTAGCTCACGCCGTAGCCGCCGTCACCGGAGCTGGCGACGTCCACCACCCCGGCGTGGTTGAAGTCCGCGTCGGCGCCCGCGTCGCCCGAACCGTCGCCGGTGCCCCAGCTGTTGGAGATGAAATCGGCGCCGAGGGACACGGCGAGGTTCTGCGCCGCCTCCAGGTCGCCGGACTCGATCACCAGGATGTGGCACAGCGGGCACACCGCGGAGACCATGTCGACGTCGAGGGACGCCTCGACGCCCCACCCGGTGTCTCCGCTGGGGTAGTTGCTCTGCTGGCCGCTGCCGTTGACCTTGCGGAAGCAGCCGTTGGCCGTGGTGCACGCGGGCAGCCCGTACTGGGCGCGGTAGGTCGCCAGGTCCGACTCGAGGTTGGGGTTGTCGGCCAGTTCGGTGACGGCCACGGTGGCGCCGCCGCCCTTCGAGGCCGCGGCCGAGGCGAGGTTGTACGCCTGCTGGAGGTCGGAGGGGCCGTAGCCGGACGGCGTCGCGTGCGGCGACAGCGCGTTGTCGTGGAGCGCCTCGATGTCGGTGCGGACCAGTGCGTAGCAGACCGGGGCGCCGGGGTGCAGCGGCTTGGAACACGCGTGGTCGGTCGTCACCTGGCTGCTCGTCGTCTGGCCGGACGTCGCCTGGCCGGTCGTTGCCTGGGCGGTTGTCGCCTGGCCGGACGCGCCGGCCGGCGCGGCCAGGGCGTGGGCCGAGGCCGGCGACGCGGCGGCCAGTCCGGCCGCCGCGGCCAGCGCCAGCACCCACTGGGCGTATCTCTTCATGTCTCACCTGCTCGTGTGAGGGTGGTGGGGGAAACCGGCGGGGGCGGCGGCCCTTGGGCAGGGGCCGCCGGCCCCCGCCGGAAAGCGCTCTCCCCGCGAGCGGTGTCCGGAACGGAGGGGTGGGGCGGTGGTGCGGAGGGCCGCTTGGCAACGTTGTCGGATCGCAGGCGGCCGAGGCGGTGCGGTGGAGGTGTGCCGTGGGGGAGCGCTCATCGAAGTTAGCCACACGACATGCACGCGTCAATACGTCCGGCCGCCGGCACGGTCCTCAGGGCCGGGGCGCGGTGATCTCCAGGCAGGCGCCCTGCGTACGGGTGGCGCAGGGCCCGGTCTCCAGGGACACGGTGCCGGGCTCCACCCGCCAGGTGAGGCTGCGGTCGAGCGAGGCCAGGGTGTGCGCGCCGACCTCGAAGACCGCCTCGCCCTCGGCGCCCGGTGCGAGCAACACCCGTGTGAAGGCCCGCAGTTCGCGCACTCGCGGCCAGGACGAGCCCCCGGTCAGCCGGCGCAGGTAGAGCTGGACGGTCTCGTCGGCCGGGCGGCTGCCGACGTTGCGGACGGTGACCCGGCAGGTCAGCGTCGGCGCGTCGGCCCCGACGCTGCCGCACGACAGCCGCGGCGGACCGTAGCGGACCTCCGTGTAGGACAGGCCGTGCCCGAACGGGTAGCGGGGCAGATGGGTCTGGTCGACGTAGCCGCGGTAGCGGTGGTCCTTGCCGTTGTAGAAGACCGGGAGTTGGGCCGCCGAGCGGGGGACGGACACCGGCAGCCGCCCGCGCGGCTCGTGGACGCCGAAGAGCACCTCGGCGACCGCCCGCCCGCCGCGCGGCCCCGGGTACCAGGCGCTCAGCACGGCGGCGGCCCGGCCGTCGAGGTCGGGCAGCGCGTGCGGACGGCCCTGGACCAGGACCACCACGACCGGCGTCCCCGTCGCCGACACCGCGTCCAGCAGCGCCAGTTGGCCGGCCGGCAGCGCCAGGTCCGCGAGGTCGACGCCCTCGCCGCACGTCATGCCGGGCGCGGCGCCGGAGGAGACCACGGCCGCGCCGTTGTCGTCGAAGGCGGTGCCGGCGGACCGGGCGCTGGAGCCGCCCAGCACCAGCACCGCCACGTCCGCGCCGGCCGCGAGCGCTGCGGCTTCGGGCACCTCGGAGACGTCGTCCCCGACCAGGGCGCAGCCGCGCGCGTAGCTCACCTCGGTGCCGGGCGCGGCCGCCGCACGGATGCCCTGGAGGACCGTGATGCCGCTGCCCGGCCGCTGCGGCGCGGTGTAGTCGCCGATCTGCTGCTCGACGCGGTCCGCGTTCGGGCCGAGCACCGCGATCCGGCCGGTGGCCGGGGACAGCGGGAGGACGGCGCCGTCGTGCGCCAGCAACGTGAGCGACGCCCGGGCGATCCGCTCGCCCACCTCAGCGGCAGACGGACGCGGCCCGGCGGCGTACGGGCCCGCGCCGGTGGACGTGCCGCCGGCTGGCGCACCCGCCTGCTCGAACAGCCCGAGCCGGAACTTCAGCGTCAGCACCCGCGCCACCGCCGCGTCCAACGCGGCCTGCGCCACGAGCCCTTGCTCCACCGCCTCGCCGAGCCGCGCGAAGCAGGCGTCCCACAGGCTCAGGTCGCAGCCGGCGTCCAGCGCGAGCGACGCGGCCGCCACCGGGTCCCCGGTCAGCCGCACCAGCCGGTCGACGGCCCCGCCGTCGGCCATCACGATCCCCTCGAACGCCCAGCGCTCCCGCAGGACTTCGGTGAGCAGGTAGCGGCTGGCGACGCACGGCAGCCCATCGAACTCGTTGTACGCCGCCATCACCCCGCTCGCACCGGCCGCCACCCCGGCGCGCGCCGCCACGAGATGGATCTCGTGCAGCTCGCGCGCGCCCAGCTCCGTCGCCGCGCTGTTGCGCCCGCCGAGCGTCGCGCCCTGCCCGGCGAAGTGCTTCAGCACCACGCCGACCCCGGCCCGCCCGGTCCCGTCCACCAGCGCCTCGGTCAGCCGCGCGGCCAGGTGCGGGTCCTCCCCGAAGCACTCCTCGGCGCGCCCCCAGCGCGGGTCGCGCACCAGGTCCAGCGCGGACACCAGCGCCAGGTGAGCGCCCCGGGACCGCAGTTCGGCGCCCGCCGCTGCCGCCGCCTGCGCGTACAGCTCCGGGTCGAAGGTCGCGCCCACCGCGAGGTTGACCGGCAGCACGCTGCCGTCCAGGGCCTGGTGGCCGTGCGGCATCTCCTCCACCAGCAGCACCGGGATGCCCAGCCGGGTGTGCTCCCGCACGTGCCGCTGCACCTGCTCGGCCATCGCCGCGCCCGCGGCCGCGTCGAGCCCGTCGTCGAAGCCGACCCCGGACCAGGGGTCGGCCCGCTGCAACCCGTACAGCGCGCCCATCCCGCCGAAGGCGGCGACCTCGGCGCGGAACGCGGCCGTCAGCCGGTGCCCGCCGCCGGCCCGCTCGTAGGCGTCCCAGCCGTACATCCGCTGGTTGACCTGGCCGACCTTCTCCGCGAGCGTCATCCGGCCCAGCAGGTCGCGCACCCGCTCGGGGACCGGCGCGGCCGGGTCGAGGTAGCGCGGGCCGGGGCGCGTCACCGCAGCTCCAGCACGGCGACCCCGTACGCGTCCAGCGCCACGTCCGCCACGGCCGCGCCGTCGTGCAGGCCGTGCAGGGTGCCCTCGGCGGCCGGGCGCACCGTCAGCGGCTCGGCGCTCTGGCTGACCAGCCACACGAACCGGCGGCCGTCCTCGTGCACCAGCACGTCCGCGCTGACCCGCGGGTCGGCCACGGTCACCGGCCGCCGCACGCCCGCGACCCGCGCCAGCGCCGCGTACAGCCGGTGGGTGTCCTCGGGGTTGGCGTGCGCGGTGCGGGCCGCCATGTGCTCCAGCGGGTAGGTGGCCAGCACCGTACGGCCCGCGCCGGTCTCGCGGACGACCAGCGCCGGGCGGCCGTGCGCGTCCACCGCCACCACCCGGCCGGTACGCGGCTCCACCGGCAGGTAGGCGCGGCTGTCCTCGTTGCCGGCGACCGGGAAGCGCAGCACCTCGCCCGCCGGAAGGTCCCCGAACGGCTCGGTGAACGTCATCTCCAGCACGGCGTCCTCGATCGGCTCGGCCACCCCGTAGGACAGCTGGAGCTCCACCCCGAACAGCCCGTCCAGGTCGTCGAACCACGGGCCGCGGGTCGCCGGGTGCTCCCCGGAGCAGAAGGACAGGTAGACCGTCGCGCCCGCCTCGGCCCGGGCGGCCAGCTCCCGGCGGGTGCGGGTGGTCAGCTGCCGGGTGGCGGGCAGCAGGTACAGCGCGGCCTGCCCGGGCAGGTGGTCGGCCTCCCGCAGGAAACCCACCGCCAGGTCGGCGGCGCGCGCGGTGACGTAGCCCTGGTGCAGCGAGGTGAAGATCAGCGGCCGGTCGGCGGGCCGGCTGTAGGGGTAGCCGCGCTCCAGGAACGCCGGCACCACGAAGGCGGCGTCGGCGTCGGCGCGGGAGCAGCGCGCGAAGTCCACCGCCTTGAGCACGCCGGCGAACGCGGCCAGCTCCCGCAGCGGCTCCTTCGGCGCGCCCGTCGCGTCCGTGATGCCGAAGTGCATCTCGAACGGGTGGTGGTCGTAGGGCGAACGGTCCCACAGGCCGTCGTAGTCGGTGTTGTTCCAGGCCATCCAGCCTGTCGCGCCGCCCAGCAGCGAGTTGTGCAGGGTCTGCCGGTAGTAGTGGCCCGCGTTGCGCGCCGAGACCGCGTCCGTGGACAGCCCGAACTCCTCCAGGACCACCGGCTGCCCGGTCACCGCCGCCAACTCGCACTCGAAGGCCGCGCGGTAGTGCTGCCGCGGCCGGTCGGTGTCGGAGCGGTACACGTGCGGGCCGACGAAGTCCACGTACTCGGCGGTCTCCCGCAGCGAGAACCCGTTGTCCCGGCCGGTCACCTCGATGCCCCAGGCCCCGTCGCCCAGCGACACCGGCTGGGTGGCGCCGGTGGCCCGCACCGCGTTGCACATCGCCTGCGCCCACGCGGTCACCACGTCCGAGGACGGCGGGTCGACCTGGTAGATCCGGCCGTAGCCGGGCATCTCGTTGGTGATCAGCCAGCCGGTGACCGCCGGGTGGTCCTTGAAGCGCCGCGCCATCCGCGACACGAACCACGCCTGCCGGCCGACCATCCACACGTCCTCGTACAGGTCGCGGCCGCCGCGCCAGACCGGGTCCCAGTTCTCCCCGGACATGTGGCCGACGATGAAGGTGGGCACGGTGCCCATGCCCGCCTCCCGGTGCGCGTCGAGGAAGTCCTCGAAGCGGGCGCAGCACTCCTCGTCGATCCGGTGCGGCTCGGGGTGGAAGTCCGGCCAGTAGAAGAAGGAGCGGGTCGTGTTCAGCCCGTGCTCGGCCAGGACCCGCAGCTCCTCGCGCACGGTCTTCGGGTCGTAGTCCCGCCACATCAGCGGACCGCCGGTGCGGGACCAGAAGTTGGCGCCGAGCCAGGGCAGGACGTCGGGCTGGTGGGTGAGCTGGGCGCTGTGGCGTCGCATGGTCCTTCTCGGGGTGTTCGGGATCGGGTGGAGCGGTGGAGCAGTGGAGCGGTGGTGCGGTGGTGCGGGCTCAGGCGGGGCGGCCGGGGGCCGGGCCGGTGGACGCGCGGACCACCAGGCGGGGCAGTCCGGTCAGGGCCGTCCCCTCGACGTCCTCGCCGCACAGCGACAGCAGCAGCCGGGCGGCGGCCGCGCCCACCTGCTGCACCTGCTGGTCGACGGTGGTCAGCCGCGGGTGCAGCCAACTGCCCAGCGGCAGGTTGTCGTAGCCGACGACCGACAGGTCCGCCGGCACGCGCAGTCCGGCCCGCTGCGCGGTGCCGATGCCGCACACGGCCATCGAGTCGTTGGCGTAGACGACGGCCGTCGGCCGGTCGCGGGCGCGAAGCAGCGCCTCGGTCGCGCCGACCGCCATCCGCTCGCTGAAGTCGGTGTGCAGCACCGCGAACGGCCGCAGCCCCGCGGCGGTCAGCGACTGCTCGAAGGCGGCCCGGCGCAGCCGGGTGTGCTGGAGCTCGGGCGGCCCCGCCACATAGGCGACCCGCCGGTGCCCCAGGCCGAGCAGGTGCTCGACCGCCGCCGCGACCCCCACCCCCTGGTCGCTCAACCCCACCCGCGGCACCACGGCCGTGTCGTCGGGGGAGCCGAGCAGCACCGCGGGCAGCCGCAGCCGCGCCAGCAGCGCCGGCCGGGCGTCCTCGTCGCGGGCGTCGGTCAGCACCGCGCCGTCCACCCGGCCCTCGGCGGCCAGCCGCTCGTACAGCGCGTTCTCCTCGCGCAGCCCGCTGACCAGGTGCAGCAGCAGGCCGTAGCCGCGCGGCGCGAGTTCGCCCTCGATACCGGTGATCAGCTCGCTGAAATGCGGGTCGGCGCCCAGCACGTCGGTGGGGCGGCGCACGACCAGGGCGAGGCTGCGGGTGCGCGCGTTGCGCAGCGCCGCCGCCGGGGCGCTGGGCGACCAGCCCAGCTCCGCGGCCGCGGCGAGGATACGGCGCCGGGTCGGCTCGGACAGCCGGCCCTTGTGGTTGAACGCCTGGGAGACCGCGGCCGTGGACACCCCGGCCGCGGCGGCCACCGCCTTGATGGTCGGCCGCCGCGGCGCCCGTCCGGTGGGCGCGGTCACATCTTCACCGCGCCGCTGACCAGCGCCTGCTGCATCCGCCGCTGGAGGACGGTGTACACCACCCACACCGGTATGAGCGTCAGGACGGTGCCCGCGGTCAGCACGCCGTAGTCGGTGCCGGTGATCGACTGGAGCGTGGGCAGCGCCACCTGCACGGTGCGCTGCGAGGGGTCGGGGCCGATGATCACCAGCGAGTACAGGTACTCGTTCCAGAACGTCAGGAAGTTCAGCAGCAGCACCGTCGCGATGCCCGGCAGGCACATCGGCGTGTAGATGTGCCGCAGCACCGCGAACGTGGACGCCCCGTCCAGCCGGGCGGCCTCCTCCATCTCCGGCGGGATGGTCCGCATGAACTGCACCAGCACCACCACCGACAGCGGCAGCGCGGTCGCCGGCAGGAACAGCACCATGAACGTGCGGGTGTGGAAGAGCCCGGTGGCCGCCGCCAGCAGGAACGTCGGGAACAGCGCGGCGAAGGTGGGGATCAGGAACCCGAGCGAGAACACCTTCTCGATCACCCCGGCCGCCCGGCCGGTGGAGCGGGCCAGCGCGAACGCCGCGGGTACCGCCAGCAGCAGCGTCAGCGCCAGCGCGAAGAGCGTCACCAGGCCGGAGTTGGCCACCGCCAGCCCCAGGTGGCCCGTCCTGTACGCGGTGGTGAAGTTGTGCGGCCCCAGCGACTTCGGCAGCGCGAACGGATGGGCGAAGATGGCGTCGTTGCTCTTGAACGCCGACGCGAGGAAGTAGTACAGCGGGACGACGAGCAGCACCGCGTACGTCCACACCAGGATGTGCGCCGGGAGCCAGCGCTTGCCGAACTTCATGGCTCAGGTCCGATCAGTAGGTCTGGCGGAAGACGCGGCGGATGGCCAGCAGCCCGACCAGCCCGGTCAGGAACAGGAACACCCCGACGGTCTGGCTGTAGCCGAGGTCCGAGGCGATGAACGCCTTCTGGTAGACGAGGAAGGACAGCGTCGTGGACGACGTCCCCGGCCCGCCCTGCGTCAGCAGCAGCACGTGCTGCGCGGAGCCGAAGAGCGTCCACAGGAACTGGAGCATCGTCACGACGCCCACGTAGTCGCGGATCACCGGGAAGTGGATCGTCCACATCGTCCGCCAGTGCCCGGCCCCGTCCAGCTGCGCGGCCTCGCCCAGTTCGTCCGGCACGCTGCTCAGCCGGGCCGCGAAGAGCACCGCGGTGAAGCCGATGCCGCCCCAGACGTCCAGCGCGATCAGGCAGGCCAGCGCCGTCGAGGGCGACGCCAGCCAGGCGTCCGTCAGCGACCCCAGCCCGACGTCCTTCAGCGCCCCGTTGAGCAGGCCGTCCGGCGACAGCGCCGCGTAGAAGACCATCGCCTTCGCCGGCGTCGATATCAGCCCCGGGATGAAGAGCAGGTAGCGGATGACGCGGTGCCCGGGCGGGCGCTGGGCCACGTAGTAGCCGAGCATGTACGCGCACACGATCATCACCGGGACCGCGACCGCCAGTTGGATCGCGGTGTTGGACACCGCGTCCCAGAACGTCGGGTCGTGCACGACGGTGCGGACGTTGCCGAACCCGGCGAAGGAGACCGGCTGGAGCATGCCCGGCCAGCGCAGGGCCGCGATGACGAAGATCGCGAGCATCGGCCCGACCATGAAGACCAGGTACCAGACCAGCGCCGGCACGGCGAGCACGGTGCCGCCCTGCCGAGGCGTGCGGCGCCCGGAGGCGGGGGCCGGGACCCGTCGGCGGGGTCGGCGGGTGGAGGCACCGCCGTCCGGTGTCGTCGTCAGCGTCGTCATGCGGTGACTCCCGGGGTCGGGTCGGCGGAGCAGGGACGGGGGTGGGCGCAGGGGCCGGGGCGTGTGCCGGGGTGGGCGCGGGCGGGGGCCGGGCCTGCGGTGCGGCGGTTCATGCGGACCGGTACGCGGACTCGAGCGCGGCACGCACCTTCGCCGGGCTCGTCCCGCGCGTGAAGGAGGTGCTGGTCGCGGTGATCAGCGGCTGGGTCGCGGCCGGCGGCACGAACACGTCGGGCAGCAGCACCTCGCTCACCGTGGAGCCGAGCCGCTGCGCGGCGGCCACCAGCGGGAAGCCCTTGCTCACGGTGTCCGTACGCACCGCCATGTCCCGCCCCGCCTCGGTCACGAACCGTGAGACCGTGTCGGCGCTGTACATGAACCGCAGGAACTTCTCGACGTGCCCGATCTTGCGGACGCCGTTCGGGCTGATCCAGAAGCCGATCAGGGTGAACGCCCTGATGATCGTCGGCCGGTCGTGCGCCGCGCCCTCGGCCAGCGGCCAGCCGCCCACCTCCGTGTGCCGCGCGACGTCCGCCGGGACCTTCGCCAGCGCGGACGACATCGCCGACTGCGCGGCGGCCGCCTGCGTGTTGTACTGCGTCGACATGATGTCCGAGGTCAGCCCCTGCGCCTTGTCGGCGAAGACGCCCGCGTCCCGCAGCATCGTGAAGTACTCGATGCCCGCGCGGGCGCCCCGGCTGCCGAAGTCGCCGGTGGAGTACGCGTGCCGCGCTTCGTCTTCGGTCAGGAACGTCTGGATGATCTGCGCCAGCAGCTTCTGCCCGGTCCAGTCGTTGCCGCCGACCGTCACCGGGGCGATGCCCTTGGCCCGCAGCTTCCTGGCCGCGGCCATCAACTCGTCCCCGGTGGTGGGTACCGCGTCCACGCCCGCCTTGTCCAGCAGCGCCCGGTTGTAGGCGACCGGCCAGTTCGTGGCGAAGTACGGGAACGCCCGCAGCCGCCCCTTGCCGTCCGTCCACGCCGACAGCGCCGCGGGCAGCACCCGGTCGCGCAGCCCCCAGTCGTCGAGGTAGCCCTTGACGTCCACGGTGGCGTCGACGTCGGTCCAGGTCAGCGTCTTGTCGTACAGGTTGACCATGACGACGTCGGCTTCCTTGCGGGCCAGGCGCGAGGTCTCGTAGACCTGGCCCAGGTCGTCCCCGTTGATCAGGTTCTTCACCTTGATCCCCGGGTTCTGCCTGCGGAAGCGGTCCACGGCGGCCAGGTAGGTCGGCGAGCCCGTGGCGGTGGTGCCGAGCTGGGTGTGGACGACGAGGGTGTCCGGATCGGAGTCCGACGCGAACAGCGACGAACAACCGGACAGAGCGGGCAGCGCGGCAGCCGCAGCCAGACCGGAGCCGGCGGCGAGCAAACCGCGCCGGGTCAGCGATGAGCGCACAGCGTAGGTCTCCAACCAGGCGGTTAACGATTGGTTAATCGATGTACCTCGTGAGGTGCGAGGACTTTAAAGACCCGCGAAGCTCTGGTCAAGGGCTTGCGCCCGGCAACCGCCCCACCCGAGCAGCGCCCACCGCCCCGCACCCCGGTACGTGAAGGCGGGCCACGCCCGCGGCCTGGACGACCGCGCCCGGCGTCCCGGACCGCCCGTGCGGGGCCACCCTGCGCCAGCTCGGCCTCAGCCATGCCGAGGTCCGGCGTGTGCATGGTCCGGGTGCGGCCATGACATGGTGGCGCCTGTGACGTGTTGGCGAACGAACGGCTGGTTGCCGACGCGCGTGGTCAGCACTTCGGGAAGGACATGATGAAGCTTCTCCTCACCGACTCCGGCATCACGAACGAGAGCATCCAGGATGCGCTGGTCGGCCTGCTGGGTAAGCCGGTTGCCGAGTCCAGCGCCCTGTGCATCCCCACCGCGGGGTATGCGGGCCCCGGCGCCGATCCGGGCGGACCATGGCGATTCATCAGTGGACGATCTGCGAACCCGATGACCGCACTGGGGTGGAAGTCGGTGGGCGTGCTGGAACTCACCGCGCTGCCCAGCATCGAGGAAGCACTCTGGGTCTCCTGGGTCCAGGCGGCCGACGTCCTGCTGGTCAACGGTGGTGACGCGCTGTACCTGTGCCACTGGATGCGGCAGTCCGGGCTGGCCGAACTCCTGCCGTCGCTGCCCGACACGGTCTACGTGGGACTCAGCGCCGGGAGCATGGTGATGACCCCCCGTGTCGGCGAGGACTTCGTGGGCTGGAAGCCGCCCGCCGGCGGCGACAGCGCGCTGGGGGTGGTGGATTTCTCGATCTTCCCGCACCTGGATCACCCGGCCTGTCCGGAGAACACGACGGCTGCGGCGGAACGGTGGGCGGCCGGTATCGGGGGTCCCGCGTATGCGATTGACGAGCAGACCGCTATCAAGGTGGTAGACGGCGCCGTGGAAGTGGTCTCCGAAGGGCGCTGGAAGTCGTTCGAGGGCGCCCGCCAGTAGGCCATCGCAACTCGCCGCCTACCGGCCGACGTTCGTGAGCGACCCAGAAGTACGAGGTCGGGCGTGTCGACGAGAGCAGTCGGGTGGCGCCCGTTTGCACATCGAGCTCGCTGTCCTAGGCATGCCCCGGGGTCGGGGGGATGCGCCACGGCCCGCCCCCGCGCCCGCCCGGGGCCCCGGGAGAGGCCGGGGCCGGGGGGCGGGTGGGCGGTCAGGCGGCCTGGGTGAGGGGGGTGAGTTCGGCGCGGCCGAAGAGGAGGGCGTAGCCGCCCGGGAGTTGGCGCAGGATGCGGGTGAGGAGGTCCGGGCCGGCGAGGTCGGCGACGGTGGACAGTACGGAACCGGTGTCCCAGCGGGTGGTGGCCGGGCTCGCGCCCGCGCGGGTGGCCAGGTCCTTGACGAAGCCCCACCCGGTCAGGGGGTGGAGGTCGGGTACCTGGTTGCTGAGGACGCGGGCGGCCTCGAAGGGCAGGCGGGCGGCCAGTTCGACGCGCTCGTCGCCGGTCACCTGGCGGCCGAGCCCGGACAGGACGAGGCGGACGGCCTGCTCGGCGCGCTCCCGCGTGGGGTAGGCGCCCTCGTAGCGGACCCGCTCCAGCATCTGGTCGTACGTCATCGTCGCGGACGAGTCGTGGGGGAGCGGTGCATGCCGGTCGGACATCACTGCTGTGCGTGCCTTTCTGCGGTGATGGGGTGGTGGGGGCGGGGTGGTCCCGTGGTCCCGTGGTGAAGGGGGATGGCGCGGCGGGGCGGAGGACGGGCCGAAGGGGGGCGCGCGTCCGTCCTCCGCCGTCCTCCGCCGTTTCGGCCGCCGCGGCTGTCGGCGGCCCCGGCCTCAGCCGGCGATCTGCTTGCGGGAGCCGTCGCCGACAGCGACCTTGCGGGGCTTGGCCCGCTCGGCGATCGGGATGCGCAGCGTCAGCACCCCGGCCTCGTAGTCCGCCTGGATGCGCTCGGTGTCCAGGGTGTCGGCCAGCACGATCTGGCGGGAGAAGACGCCCAGCGGACGCTCGGAGAGGTCCATCTTCACGTCGTCGCTCTTCGAGGTGGGCCGGCGCTCGGCCCTGACCGTCAGCATGTTCCGCTCGACGTCGATGTCGATCGCCTCGGCGCTCACGCCCGGCAGGTCGAAGGACACCACGTACTCATCGCCTTCGCGGTAGGCGTCCATCGCCATCGCGGAGGGGCGGGACCAGGTACCCGGAGCGGTCAGCTGCTGGGCGAGCCGGTCGAGTTCGCGGAACGGGTCGGTGCGCATCAACATCGCGAAACACCTCCAGAAGGTTCGGGCAGTACCTGCCAATGCGCTTCAACGATTCCGTTGTACCATGTCATCCAATGGATGACAAACGTGGTGTCGTCGAAAGGATGACGCGCCGATGACACAGGGACCACAGGGAGAAGCGCCCATGCCGGAGACCGACCAACCGCCCCCGCCCGCCGACGAGCAGGGCCCCGCCTCCTTCCTCGCCGCCGCCGCGGCCCTGGAGGCCATCCGTGACGCGCTGCGCACCGCCCAGGACGAGGCGCCCGCCGCCTCCTGGCAGGGCACGGGCCCGGAACAGGCCCTGGCCTCCCTCCTCCTGCTGCGCCAGGTCAGGGAAGAGCTCGCCGGGTGGGAGACCGGCCTGATCGAGACCGCCCGCGGCGCCGGCGCCAGCTGGGCCGACCTCGCCCACCCGCTCGGCGTCGCCAGCCGCCAGGCCGCCGAGCGCCGCTACCTGCGCAACCGCCCCGGGCCGGCCGGCGCCACCGGGGAGCAGCGCGTCCAGGCCACCCGTGACCGCCGCGCCGCCGACCGCGCCACCGGCGTCTGGGCCCGGCGCAATGCGGCGGAGCTGCGCCGCATCGCCGGGCGGATCAGCGCGCTGACCGACCTCCCGGCCGCGGCCCGGCTCCCCCTCGGCCGGCTCGACGAGGCCCTCGCCCAGGACGACCCCGCCGCCCTCCTCGCCCCCCTGACCGCCGCCCGCCCCCACCTGGCCGACGGCCACCCCCGCCTCGCCGCACAACTCGACGACACCCTCACCGGAGCCACCGCGCCGATACCGAAACGCGGTTGAGCGCCCCCGCCCGGACCGTGCATCATCCGCCACGTGGACACGTATCTGGAGACCGAGCGCCTCGCGCTGCGCCGTTTCACCGCGGACGACGCCGACCTGCTGATCGAGCTGGACAGCGACCCCGCGGTGATGCGCTACCTGACCGGGGGCGAGGCGACCGCGCCGGAGACCGTGCGCGCACGGCACCTGCCGTCGATCGTCGACGGCTACGCGAAGTGGGGCGGCCAGCTCGGCCTGTTCGCCGCGTACGAGCGCGACGGCGGGGCGTTCGTCGGCTGGTTCTGCCTGCGCCCCGAGCCGGACGGCCCGCGGGAGGAGGCCGAACTCGGCTACCGGCTGCGGCAGTCGGCCTGGGGCCGGGGATACGCCACCGAGGGCTCGCGGGGCTTGCTGCGCAAGGGGTTCACCGCGCTGGGGCTGCGCATGGTGTGGGGCGAGACGATGGCCGTCAACCGCGGGTCGCGCGCGGTCATGGAGAAGGTCGGCATGACCCTCGCGGGGGCCCTCCCCACGCCTGCGAGCATGGCGGCGGTGGAGGGCGCCGAGCACGGCGGCGTACGGTACGAGATCACCCGGGCGCAGTGGCTGCGCCGCCGGCAGGACCCGGAAGCGCCCCTGACCAGGTGACGGGGAGGCCGTACCACCCCCCTCTTCCCCCGGACCGGGGCCGAACGGGTGCGGCGCGGGGCGGGGGTCAGGTGCGCGGCAGGATGCCCAGGAGCGCGGAGGTGAAGGAGGCCCGCAGGGCGTCGCGCAGTTCCAGGTGGAGCACGCCGAGCGCGGGTTCCTCCGCGTAAGCGGCGAGGAGGCTGGGGGGCGGCGGGACGTAGGCCGCCAGGGCGCCCGCCGAGACCAGGCCCATCAGGCAGAACAGCTGGGTGTCGTCGCCGAGTTCGGGCACGTGGCGGCGGACGAGTGCGGTCATGTCCGCGAGCCGCGCGAGGGAGGACCGCTTGTGCCGCTTGACGACCTCGACCGACACGTTGTGCTCCAGGACGCCGCCCTGGGCGCCGAAGAGGTCGCACAGCACTTTCCGGTCGGCCAGTGACCGGCTGAGGATCTCGGCCAGCCGGCCGGCCCGTGCGTCCGGTGCGGCGTCCGCCTCGATGCCCGCGGCCAGCTCGTCGGCCAGCTCGGCGAGCCAGCTGCCGAGGAAGTCGTCGAGCAGTTCGAGCAGCACCGCCTCGCGCGACTCGAAGTAGCGCAGGACGTTCGACTTGGCCAGGCCCACCCGCCGGCTGAGCTCATTGAGGCTCACCTCGGCAACGGGCATCTCGTCCAGCATTGCCGCCGCCGTGTCCAGGATCGCCCGGCGGCGGATCTCCCGCTGCTCCTCGCTCCTCGCCCGCTGAAAGGTCACGTCCTCAGCCTAGCTTGCAGACCGCCGGTCTCTTGACATGAGACCGGCGGTCTCTTACGTTGGCGGTGGTAACAGACCACTGGTTCTTTAGGAGTGCGCCATGGGTGACAACTGGACCGAGCGGGACATCCCCGACCAGCGCGGCCGGGTGGCGGTCGTGACCGGTGCCAACACCGGGCTGGGCTTCGAGACCGCCCGGATGCTCGCGGAGCGCGGGGCGGCGGTGGTCCTGGCCGTCCGCGACGTCGAGAGGGGCAGGCAGGCGGCGGCCCGCATCACCGCGGGCGCCCCCGCCGGTGCCATGGGCCCCGTCACCGTCCAGGCCCTGGACCTGACGTCCCTGGAGTCGGTCCGCTCCGCGGCGGCCGACCTGCGCGCGGCCCACCCGCGCATCGACCTGCTCGTCAACAACGCGGGCGTGATGTACACCCCGCGGCGGACCACCGCCGACGGCTTCGAGCTGCAGTTCGGCACCAACCACCTCGGCCACTTCGCCCTCACCGGCCTGCTGCTGGACCGACTGCTGCCCGTCCCCGGCTCCCGCGTCGTGACGGTCAGCAGCACCGGCCACCGCATCCGGGCCGCCGTCCACTTCGACGACCTGCAGTGGGAGCGCTCGTACAGCCGCATCGGCGCATACGGCCAGTCCAAGCTGGCCAACCTGATGTTCACCTACGAACTTCAGCGCCGGCTCGCACCGCACGGCACCACCGTCGCGGTGGCCGCGCACCCCGGCGTGTCCAACACCGAACTCGTCCGCAACACGCCCGCGCCGCTGCGGATGCCCGTCACCTGGCTCGCGCCGCTGCTCACCCAGAAGCCCGAGATGGGCGCGCTCCCGACCCTGCGCGCCGCCACCGACCCCGAGGCCGCCGGCGGGCAGTACTACGGCCCGGGCGGACGCGGGGAGATCCGCGGCTACCCCCGGCCCGTCGCCTCCAGCGCGGACTCCCACGACGCGGCCGCCCAGCAGCGCCTGTGGGCCGTCTCCGAGGAACTCACCGGGGTGACCTTCCCCGCACTGCTCGGCGCGCCCAGCGCGTGAGCAGCGCGGTGGCGCCGCCCTCCGCGGTCCGGTGGCGGCCGGTTCACGCCCGCCAGTTGCCCCCGGGCTGCCGGCGCTGCCGGACGAACTCCTCGTACACCGCTGAGCCCGCCGCGGCCGGATACGCCTCGAAGCCCACCCAGTCCGTCCCGTGGTACTCGCGGAAGAACAGGTTGGCGATGGTGTCGTTGACCTCCACGGCGGTCACATGGACGGCCGGAACCCGGAACGGCTCCTCGCGCGGCGGTGCGCGGTCGGGGCACGTCGGCGCGGACACCACCGGGCGGGGCGGGGGCGCGGGGGAATCGGAGCGGGCAGGGGTGTGCCGCGCCGGTCCGGGCAGGCTCGGGGTAGGCCCTCGACCGAGGGCGTGACCAGACCGGGCGGGCGGGCCATGCTGGAGATCACGCAGAAGCACGGATGGAGCCGTGACCACGAGATCGTCCTCGACGGCGTCGCGGTGGGGCACTGGCGGCGGCGCGGCAGACGTTCCGGCGGGCCGCTCGAACTGGCGGGGGAGACCTCGGAGTTCCATGTCGCCCGATGGGGCCGGTCCTACGAACTGCGGGCAGCCGAGGGTGTCCGGGCCTCGGCCCACCGCGCCGGGCGGACGTGGGAGGTGGTCTGCGACGGTGCCGCATACCGTCTGGAGCGGGTCTCGCGGTTCCGCCGGCCGTGGCGGCTCGTGCGCCAGGGGCGGGACCTGGGCACGTTCACCCGTATCCGCCCCGGTCGGGGCGTGACCGCCGAACTCGGCTCCGTACCCTTGCCCGTGCAGGTCTTCGCCGGCCTCGTGGTGCTCTCCCTGTGGCAGCGCCAGGACGCCGCGACCGCCGGCGCCGTGGCCGCGTCCGGCAGTTGAGGTGCCGCGGCCCGCGCCGGCCGTCTGCCGGAGCGCTCCTGCCCGGACCGGGCGGCGCGGGAGGAGCCGTGGGGGAGCGGTGCCGCCCGTTGCGCTGGAGCACCGCGCTGACCTGTGCGGACTTCCCCGCAACACACGCACAACCGGTCAGTTGTCTGATCAACACGGATCATCAACGGTCGCGTTGGTCGCTGTATAAATCTCCTGCGGTCAAAAACGGGCAGTCCAGGTCCGGTTCGCGGAGCGGGGAGGTGCGGGCGTGCACGCCACGGAGCGCCGGCGCCGGCATCGGCACCGCACCCGCGGCGGTGCGCGACGCGCGCCACGGCGGCGGGTCCCGCCGCCGACCCGGCGGCCGCCGACCTCGGCGGCGTACCGCGTGGAACCGGCCTGACCAGAGCCGGTCCGGTCCCCGCCGGCGCCCGGAGACTTCACCGGCGGTCTCGCGCAGCCGGATGCGCACGGGCCACCATGGCACATCCGGCCCACCCGGTCGCCGAGCCCGATCCGTCCCCGGCCCTCCGCACCGCACCACACCGCATCGGACCGGACCGGACCGCCGATCCCCCCACCCGCCCGTTCCGCGCACCGGCCGGCCGCCCCTCACCGTCCCCCACCGATTGCTGAGGACACCATGAGCACACAGCAGACGACCGACGCTTCCGGCCCCGAGCCGCCGGCCCCGGACGCCGCGCCCCCCGGTGCGGAGGGACCGTCCTCGGGCGGCCTGCGGGTGGGGCTCAAGAGCCGGCACCTGTCGATGATCGCGATCGGCGGTGTGATCGGCGCCGGCCTATTCGTCGGCTCCGGTTCGGGCATCGCCGCCGCCGGCCCCGCCATCCTCATCTCGTACGCCCTGGTCGGCGCGATGGTCGTCCTGGTGATGCGGATGCTGGGCGAGATGGCGGCCGCGTACCCGACGTCGGGCTCGTTCTCCGCGTACGCGGACCGGGGGCTCGGGCGCTGGGCGGGGTTCTCCATCGGCTGGCTGTACTGGTTCTTCTGGGTCGTCGTGCTCGCCGTCGAGGCGACCGCGGGCGCGACCATCCTCCAGGGCTGGATGCCGGCGGTGCCGCAGTGGGGCTGGGCGCTGATCGTGATGGCCGTGCTCACCGCCTCGAACCTCGCGTCGGTCGCCTCCTACGGCGAGTTCGAGTTCTGGTTCGCCGGGATCAAGGTGGTGGCGATCGCCGCGTTCATCGTGATCGGCGTGCTGGCGCTGTGCGGGGTGCTGCACGGTGACAGCACGGGCCCCGGCCACAGCTCGGCGGGGCTGTCCAACCTGACCTCCCACGGCGGGTTCCTGCCGAACGGCCCGGGCGCGATCCTCACCGGCATCCTGATGGTCGTCTTCTCCTTCATGGGCAGCGAGATCGTCACGCTCGCCGCCGGTGAGTCCGCCGACCCGCGCAAGGCCGTCAGCCGCGCCACCAACAGCGTCATCTGGCGCATCGCGGTCTTCTACATCGGCTCGATCTTCGTGGTCGTCACGCTGCTGCCGTGGAACGACAAGTCGATCACGAAGCACGGCAGTTACGTCGCGGCGCTGGACTCCGTCGGGATACCGCACGCCGGGCAGGTGATGAACGTCGTGGTGCTCACGGCGGTGCTGTCCTGCCTCAACTCCGGCCTCTACACCGCCTCCCGGATGGCCTTCTCCCTGGGCGTGCGCGGCGACGCCCCCAAGCCCTTCGCCCGTACGAGCCCGCGCGGCGTCCCGCAGGTCGCGATCCTCTCGTCGGTGGCGTTCGGCTTCCTCGCGGTGTTCTTCAACTACAAGTGGCCCGACAGCGTCTTCGCCTTCCTGCTGAACGCCTCGGGCGCGGTCGCGCTGTTCATCTGGCTGGTCATCTGCTGCACCCAGCTGAGGATGCGCGCGATGATCCTCCGCGACGACCCGGACAAGCTCGTCGTACGGATGTGGTTCTTCCCGTACCTGACGTGGGCGACGATCGCGATGATCGTCTTCGTGCTCGGATACATGCTCACCGACCACGATGCCCGCAAGCAGGTGCTGCTGTCGCTGCTCGCCGCCGCCGTGGTGATCTTCGTCGCGCTGGTCCGGGAGCCCGTCGCCCGGGCGGTCGTCCGGCGCCGCCCGAGCGCCTCCCAGCCCTCCTGACGCCCGCGGCCGCCGCCCCCGGCCCGGGGCGGCGGTCCCGGTGGCCCCCGCGGCCCGGGCGAGGGCGCCCCGGGGCGGCCGCGGCGTGTTCGGACGGCGCGCGACCGGGCAGGCGAACCCCATGACGGCTACCCATCTCGAACAGGAAGTGACACTCGAAGGCGTCGGCCCGCTCGACCCCACCGGCCTGTGCGCGCTGCCGAAGGTGAAGAAGGTCGTGGAGGCACCGCGCGAGGACCTCGACGCCGTCTACTACGACACCGCCGAACTGCGGCTGCTCTCCCGCGGCATCACCCTGCGCCGCCGCAGCGGCGGCCACGACGAGGGCTGGCACCTCAAGCTGCCCGCCGACGGCGGCAGGCGCGAGGTCCACGCGCCGCTGCGGGCGGGCAAGCCCGGAAAGGTGCCCCGCGAGCTGGAACGCAGGGTCCGGGCGTACACCCGGGGGCGCCCGCTCGGGCCCGTCGCCCACCTGCGCACGCACCGGCGGCGCCACCTGCTGCTGGACCGCAAGGGCCGCTCGCTCGCGGAGGTCGCCCAGGACGAGGTCGACGCGCACGTCCTCGACGTGGAGCGGCTGCGTACCGCGGCCCTGCCCGCCACCCCGGACCGCGCGGCCGCCGGGCGCGGCGGCACCCAGGGCGGCACGAGCACCCGGGTGGTGCACTGGTCCGAGGTCGAGGTCGAGAAGGACCGCGGCGACGACGCGCTGCTGCGTGCCGCCGAACGCCGACTGCGCGCCCAGGGAGGCAGCCGCCCGGCCCGGTCCGGCAAGCTCGACCACGCGCTGGGCGCCGCGCTGGCGCTGCCGCCGCAACCCGCCCCGCCGCCTCGCCCCCGCTCCGGCTCGGCAGGCGAGTGCTTCACGCGCCGGCTGTCGGAGCAGATCGACGTCCTGCTCGAGACCGACGCGGCCGCACGGGCCGACGAACCCGACGCGGTGCACCGGATGCGCACCACGAGCCGCCGGCTGCGCAACCTGCTGCGCGACAACCGATCCATGCTCGACCGGCGGCGCACCGACCCCGTCGCCGACGACCTGCGCCGGCTCACCCGCGCGCTCGCAGGCGCCAGGGACCACGAGGTGCTCGCCGCGGACCTGCCCGCGCAGGCCGCCCGCCTGACCGGGCCGGAGCATCCCGCGCTCGCCCGCCGGGTCGCCGCACAGGAAGCCGGACGGCACAAGGAGGCGCACCGCGCCGCGGTCGCCTGGCTCGACCGGCCCCGCTACTACGCCCTGCTCGACGCCCTCGACGGCCTGCGGGCCGAACCTCCGCTGCGTCCCGCCAGGAGCGCCAGGCCCGCGAAGAAGCACCTGCGCAAGGTCATGGGCCGCGACCACGACCGTCTGGCGAAGCGGATGAAGACCGCGGTCAACGCTCCCGACGGGCCCGGACGCGACAAGGCGATGCACCAGGCGCGCAAGGCCGTCCGCCGGGCTCGGCACGCCGCGGAGACCGCGTTGCCCTACGCCGGCAAGCGGGCGAAGCGGTACCGCAAGCGGGCCAAGGCCCTTCAGGGGGTGCTCGGCGCGCACCAGGACGCGGTCGTGGCGAAGGGCGAACTGCGCGAGCTCGCCGCGCAGGCGCACCGTGAAGGAGCGGACACCTACGGCTATGGCCGCCTCCACGCCGTGCAGGAGCGCCGCGCGGCCGCGGCGCTCGGGGACCTCCCGTCCGCGGGGAAGCGGCTGCGCCCGTACTGACCGAGGTGCCGGCCTCCTGCCTGCCGGCCCTGCCCCTGCCGTCCCCCTCCATGTGACCCACGTCTCACAACCCGCGTGCAGCAGGCGCGGCGGCTTGTGCGTCGAGGAGGGGTGACAGGAAGGGAGGGGACGTGAGGCTGGCAACCGAGCACGACACCTGTGTCGGCAGCAGCAGGCCGGTACCGGCGCAACCGAGGAGCGAGCGGGCCTTCGACGAGTTCGACGAGTTCGTCGTCGCCCGCTCGGCCGTACTGTTCCGGGGCGCTCTGATCCTGACGGGCAACCGTGAGGCCGCGGAGGACCTGGTCCAGGAGACGCTGGAGCGGGCCTGCCGCAAGTGGCGCACCATCGCGGCCAAGGACGCCCCCGAAGCCTACGTGCGACGGATCATGGTGAACCTGGCGAACGACCGCTGGCGGCGGTTCCGCCGTACGGTCCCGCACGACGACGGCGTGGAACGCGCCGCCGCCGGGGACCAGTACGGGCAGATCGACACCAGGGACCAGTTGCTCAGGGCGCTCCAGAGTCTGCCCATGCGCATGCGGACGGTGGTGGTGCTGCGGTACTTCCACGATCTCTCGGACGACGAGATCGCGGCCGACCTGAGGATCTCACCGAGCACCGTGCGGTCCCAGCTCGCTCGCGGTATCGGCAAACTCCGTGGCCAGTTCCCCGCGTTGTCCCACCCTTCGCCGCAGCAGACCACGGAAGGACTGTGATGGCTCCCCACGACTCGCGGCTTTCCGGCTGCACACCTTTCGAACAGGAACTCGTGAACGCCATGAACGACTTCGTGAACGCCACCGAGACACCCCACTTCGCCACGGCCGCGATCGTGCGCCGGGCCCGCCGGAAGAAGGCGACGGCCATCGCGGGCATCGCCGCCGCCCTCGTCGTGGCCAGTGCGGGCACCGCCCTGGCGGCCGGCGTGGTCGGCAGCGGTGGGCACGCCTCCCACGCGGCCGCCGCGCGCTCGGCCGCTTCCGACGGCACCACGGTGCTGTTGCGCTCCCGCGACGGCGGGACCGTCACCGTCCCCCTGACCGGCATGGACTCGGCGCAGGCCAGGGAGACCCTCGTCCGGCGCGGGCTCACGCCCGACTTCACCCGGAGGCCGGTGACCGGCTGCGCGCAGAGCACGGTCATCGCGGTCTCACCGCACGCTCCGACGGTCGTCCGCGCGGGCGCCACGATCCACGTGACGGTCTGCGCCGGATGACACCCGCGGTGCCGGCCTGACCAACCCGGCCGGCACGAAGGGGCGTTGGTGGTCCCGCCGCAACCGGGACCACCAACGCCGTGAACCGACAAGCCCACCGCCGTGAACGATCCCGTCCCTTCACCCCGCCGGTGGCCGGGCGGGGCCCCGGGGTTACTCGGCTCCGCCGAACGCAGGTGCCGGGGCCGGGGCTGCCGGGGCCGGGCGGGACTCCGGGGCGGGGTGGCAGGTGAAGCCGAGGCGGCTCATCGCACGGGTGACCTCGTCCGCGGAGAAGTCGCGGCGGTCCTGCCTGGTGAGCACTTCACCGACCTGCTTGACCGGGTAGGTGCGGCGGCCGATGGTCACAGACGCACCGGTCACGGGTTCGGGCTTGATGCCCTTCATCGCTTCCAGCACTTCGCTCTTGATGAGGTTGAAGGAGAAACGCGCGATGACACAGTGCATGATGCCTCACAGGTTGACGTGGAGCCTCTGACCACGGGCGGGTGGGCTGGGCGGGCGGGTTCGGGGCGGTGGCAGCCCGCCTCAGGCGGCGGTGCCGGCGGTACCGGCGGTCTTGCGGCCGGCGCCGCGGGGCGCCGTGCGCGGCGTCGCGGTGGCGCGTCGGGCCTGGGTGGTGCCGCGGCCCCGGCCACGTGACGCGGACGGGCGGCGCCCGGGCCGTTCGGTGACGGGTGCGCTGACGGTGACGGGGACGCCGGTCGGGGTACGGGCGCCCGTGATGCGGCTCAGTTCGGCCTCGCCGGAGCGCACCTGGGTGGTGAGCGGGGTGATGCGGGCCTGGGCCATCAACCGGGTCATGTCGCGGCGCTGGTCGGGCATCACGAGGGTGACGACGCTGCCGGACTCGCCGGCGCGGGCCGTGCGGCCGCCGCGGTGGAGGTAATCCTTGTGGTCGGTGGGCGGGTCGACGTTGACCACCAGGTCGAGGTGGTCGACGTGGATGCCGCGGGCGGCGACGTTCGTGGCGACCAGCACGGTGACGTGCCCGGTCTTGAACTGCTCCAGGGTGCGGGTGCGCTGCGGCTGGGACTTTCCGCCGTGCAGCGCCGCGGCGCGCACCCCGCTGCTCAGGAGATCCCGGGTCAGGCGGTCCACCGCGTGCTTGGTGTCCAGGAACATGATCACACTGCCCGCGCGTGCGCCGATCTCGAGGGTGACGGTGCGCTTGTCGGCGGCATGGATGTGCAGCACGTGGTGTTCCATCGTGGTGACCGCGCCGGCGGAGGGATCGACGGAGTGGACCACCGGGTCGTCGAGGTAACGGCGCACCAGCAGATCGACGTTGCGGTCCAGGGTGGCGGAGAACAACATGCGCTGGCCGCCGGGGCGCACCTGGTCGAGGAGCTCGGTGACCTGCGGCATGAAGCCCATGTCGGCCATCTGGTCGGCCTCGTCCAGCACGGTGGTCTCGACCTGGTCCAGGCGGCAGTCCCCGCGCTGGACCAGGTCCTTCAGGCGGCCCGGGGTCGCGACGACGACCTCCACCCCGCCGCGCAGGGCGCCGGCCTGCCGGCCGATCGACATGCCGCCGACCACGGTGGCCATCCGGAGCTTCAGCGGCCGGGCGTAGGGGGTGAGCGCGTCGGTCACCTGCTGGGCCAGTTCCCGGGTGGGCACCAGGACCAGGGCCAGCGGCTGCCGGGGCTGGGCGCGCCGGCCGGCGGTGCGGGCCAGCAGTGCCAGGCCGAAGGCCAGGGTCTTGCCCGAGCCGGTGCGGCCCCTGCCCAGGACGTCCCGGCCGGCCAGCGTGTTGGGGAGGGTCGCTGCCTGGATCGGGAACGGCACCGCCATGCCTTCGGCGCCGAGGGCGGCCAGCAGCGGGGCGGGCAGGTCGAGATCGCCGAACGTCTCGACCGGGGGAAGCGCCGGCGTGATGGTCGTCGGCAGCGCGAACTCCCCTTGCCGCGCGGGGCGGCGCCCGTGGCCACCGGAGCGGCCCGCGCCCGAGGGGCGTGCGGACCGGGCGCGGGAGCCGCCGCCCCGCGAGGAGCCGGTGGAGCCGGTGGAGCCGCCGGTCCGTGAGGAGCGGTCGTTCGTGCGAATGGTGCGGTTCATGCGGAACCTTCCTCGATACGGCACGTATCGAGGAACCTCCGCGGCGGTGAGCCGCCTGGGAGAATCGCACGTACGAACCGAAGAAAAGAAAAACGGGGAAGAGCGAGGCTTCCCTTTTCGCGGCGGCGGGGGGCGGAAGTCGTCGAAGAAGACGTGAATTCCGGAGCGAAAGGCGGTGGCGGAATATGTCCTGCCGCCATCCACGGGGGTGTTGTGCCATCGGCTGTCCCCGCCGGCCCGTGCGGCCGTCGCCGGACACGGGGAAAATCCTGTGACGCACAAAAGCCGGGGCCCGCACCCCTCAGGTGCGGGCCCCAGCTCGGTGTGACGCGTCGGTGTCAGGCGGGGACGATGTTCTCCGCCTGCAGGCCCTTCTGGCCCTGCGTGACGTCGAAGTTCACCTTCTGTCCCTCCTGCAGCTCGCGGAAGCCGGAGGCGGCGATGTTCGAGTAGTGGGCGAACACGTCAGCGCCGCCACCGTCCTGCTCGATGAAGCCGAAACCCTTTTCCGCGTTGAACCACTTCACGGTGCCACTAGCCATTTGTGCTCTCCTTCGGGGCGGTGTCCTGTGCCCGCACTGTGCGAGCCCAGTGTCGCCGTGATGATTGCCCCGTCCGAGAGTGTCGGCACGCAAAGTAACCTACCCGACGAAAATCCGGTGAGGTCGCTTGAAGTTTTGGGAACCACTACTGCAACTGCTCGCCAGAGTAGCACGGGGTGGGCCGCAGTGCCCGGGGCGGCGCTAATTCCGTGGGGTATCCGCGGGTCACTTCGCTTCGCGCGGCATGAATTTCTCTTGTCGCGGCACCAGATATTCGCGCCGGTGCAGAGCCGAAGTGCCTCCGGGTCGGCCCCCTCCGTCGCCTTCGCACCGGTGCGGCACCGGTGCGGCACCGGTGCGGCACCGGTGCGGCGCCGACTGCGGCACGTGCCCGGTCCCGATGCCTCGCCCCACGGCTCCTCGACGCGCCGGACCGCCCGATCCTCACTACCGGACACGCGAAAATCTATGCTGGCCGCAGTAGACATTGCACGGCGGCGTGGCTATGGTTTCTCTCGTAGCCGAGATCGACAAGGCCCGGCAGAGATGAACTGCCGGGCAGCAGTACCGCACGACGCAGGACGGTCCGGTGGTGGAGTTCCGAAGCCAAGGAGCTTGTTTTGACGGCGACGGGACTGACGACCGGACCGGGTGGCCCGCAGCGCTCAGGGGCCGCCGCGCAGTACCCGTTCGGTAATCACCCAGAGGGAAGAACGGAGGAGTCGACACGCCATCAGGATCGCCCGGGTGGAGCTTTGGGCCCGGGTACCGCAGGACATCGATAGTGAGGTGGTCTCCGGTCGAGCAACCGCGATCCCCGTACCCGCTGCCACGCTCCCGTGCGGCGGTGCGGACACAGTAGGTCGGCGCAGTACCAGGCCGACAGATGGTGTTGTAGTTCCTTCGGGGCCCTGGTGCCGGTATGGCACCAGGGCCCCTCCAGCGTGTTCCACAGAGAGGCAAGATGACGGCAGACGACTCGTTCAACCGGCTTGATGACGACGACTACCCCGCCTACACCATGGGCCGGGCCGCCGAACTGCTCGGCACCACCCAGGGCTTCCTGCGCGCCATCGGCGACGCCCGCCTGATCACTCCGCTGCGCTCCGCCGGCGGCCACCGCCGCTACTCCCGCTACCAGTTGCGCATCGCCGCCCGTGCCCGGGAACTCGTCGACCAGGGCACCCCCATCGAGGCCGCCTGTCGCATCGTGATCCTGGAAGACCAGCTCGAAGAAGCCCGGCGCATCAACGCCGAATACCGCCGCGCCGAGTCCGAGCGCACGGAGGGCGACTGACGGGCGGTCCGCGGCAGCGCAGCGGCGCCGCGCCGTCCCCCCCGACCTCGTCACCTGAGCGCATGGCCGCCGAAGACGCCCGGCCGCCGCCACGCGGACGGGTGTCCCGGCGCGGCGACGTACCCTCACGACGCGCCTTCCTGGGCGGCCGTGCCGGCGAGCCGGTGCGCTCCCGCCGAGACGGACGCGGCCGCGGTACCAACCGTCCGCGGGCCAGGCCCCGATGGCGCTGTCGCCGACAGCGACGTGGTCGGTCACGTCGTAGGTGAGCGCGGCGTACGGCGCCGCCCGCACGGTGGTCGCCGAGCACGCGCCGGACGCCGGCGACGGTCGGCGCGCCCTGGCGGACCGGTATCGATCACGCGGTTGCGACCCTGGCTTCCCATTTGCCGGACTTGCGTTGCTGCTTGCGCTGTACCTGCCAATCCCGCACACTGCACGCGTCCATACGGGACCTGCGGCAACTTCCCTCCTATGGGCCGCTGTCGGCGTGCGCTGTCACGTCCGCGGCGTAGTGCGCCCTGTCCGCGATGCCGTCGGTGGCAACCGCTGTGGAGGAGCTGGTCGTGTCGTTCTGGAACGCGGGAATCGACAAGCGCCAGCACCACGCGGCCCCGGCGCCCGGGCGGCCCGAGGAAGGCGGCGCCTGCTGAGGCGATTTCGGCGGCCCGGGCGTCCCCTGCCCTTCGCCGTCCTCCCCTGACGCGGCAGCGCCCGGCCCGCCCCGCCTCACCAGGCGGCTGCGAGCCGGGCCGGCTGCCGAGGCCGACACCCCGATCGGCCATGACCCCCTGAGGAGAGTCACATGCAACTGCGCTCACGCGCAAAGCTGTTGGGCATGGGCATAGCGGCCCTGGTGGGAATCCCGCTGGCGGTCCTCGGCCCCGCCGGGTCCTCACAGGCAGCGGCCTCACCGACCGCGAAGACCGCGCACTCCTGCGCCACGGCCAAGGCGGGATACGCGTCCTGCAAGGCGATCGTCCGCACGGATGTCGTGCAGGCCGAAAAGGTGTCGCCGAACGCCACGCCGTCCGGATTCGGCCCGTCCAGCCTCCAGTCGGCGTACGCGCTGCCGTCGGCGACGGCGGGTGCGGGCCGCACGGTGGCGATCGTCGACGCGTACGACGACCCGACCGCCGAGGCCGATCTCGGCGTGTACCGCAGCCAGTTCGGGCTGCCGGCCTGTACGACCGCGAACGGCTGCTTCAAGAAGGTCGACCAGAGCGGCGGGACCACGTATCCCCGCAAGGACGGCGGCTGGGGGCAGGAGATCTCGCTCGACCTCGACATGGTCTCGGCGATCTGCCCGAACTGCCACATCCTGCTGGTCGAGGCGAAGAGCTCCAGTTTCGCCAACCTGGGCGCGGCGGTGAACCAGGCGGCCGCCACCCCCGGAGTGGTGGCGATCAGCAACAGCTACGGCGGTTCGGACGCCTCCGACGCGAGCTACGGCTCCTACTACAACCACCCGGGCATCGCGGTGACCGCCAGCTCCGGTGACAACGGGTACGGCGCGAGCTACCCGGCCTCCTCGCACTACGTCACCGCCGTCGGAGGCACGAGCCTGACGACGGCGTCGAACTCCCGCGGCTGGTCCGAGACCGCGTGGAGCGGCGCGGGCAGCGGCTGCTCGGCGTACAACACCGCGCTCAGCGGCGCCGCTTCGTTCGGTACGGGCTGTGCGAACCGTGCCGAGGCGGACGTCTCGGCGGTCGCCAACCCCTCGACCGGTGTCGCGGTCTACGACAGCACCGCCTACCAGGGCTACGTCGGCTGGATGGTCTTCGGCGGCACGAGTGTGTCGTCCCCGATCATCGCGTCGGTGTACGGGCTGGCCGGCAACACGGCCTCCATCGACAACAACTACCCGTACACGCACTCCTCTTCGCTGAACGACGTCACGTCGGGCAGCAACGGCAGCTGCACGACCACCCAGTGGTGCAACGCCCGCGCCGGCTGGGACGGTCCGACGGGCCTGGGCACGCCGAACGGCATCGGCGCGTTCTGACGCCGGCCGCACGTCCGGTCGCCGGGCCGGAAGGGAGATCCCCCTTCCGGCCCGGTCTGCGTGGTCACGCGTGGCCGTGGGACGTTGTCGGGCTCGCCGCGGCGGCAGGCGTCGCGGGCCGGGCGGCGCGGGGCGTGGCGGTTTGCGGCGAGGATGCCGACGGCGCCGCCGCTGCGGGCGAAGCCGCTGTCGGCGAAGCTGCCGTCGTCGGTCTGCCGCGGCCGGGCGTGTGCTCGCCGGTGAGCTGTGCGCAGTAGGAGGCGACCTTGGCCGCGCCGCCCGCGGCGGCGTCGAGGCGGCGCTGCGCCGTCGCGTCCAGGTGCTCACCGCGCTGGGGGGCCCGCAGGTAGGAGGTGCACAGTCCCTTCAGGCCCGGCTGTGCCGCGGTGCTCTCGCCGGGCGCGGCAGGATGTGTGGACGCCGGTCGTGAGGCGGTCGGCGCCGTGGCGCTCGGGTCGGGGACGGGCCGCTGGGGCCCGGCGGCGCCGGAGGCGCCGGCAGAGGGCGATGCCGCGGAAGCCGAGCGGCTCTCGGCGGGCGTGCCCCCACCGGTGCGGAACGGACCCGGCAGCGTCCCGGTCGTCGCGGCGATGGCCACCCCGCTCAGTACCGATACCGCGGCGATGCCGCCGACCAGCACCTTCGTCGGGCGGGAGGCCCGCCGCCACCGGGCTCGCCGGCACCCTGGGCCGGCCGGTGTCCGGGCGCGGCGACGGGCGTCGCGGAACGCCTGGAGCGCGAGTTGCTCGCCGTTCGTGCCGGCGGGCAGCGAGTCCGCCTCCTCGACGGCGCTCGCCAGCAGCCGGGCGAGGTCCGCGGCGCGCGGGTCGTCGTGAGACGCGTCGGGCCCCGCGTCAAGCAACTGCTCCGCCGTCCGGGCATCGAGCCAGCCGGTCGGCCCCGCCGACGCGCCCCGGAGCGGTCCCGGCAGGTCGGCAGGCTGGTCGGCGGGCTGGTCGGGGGCGGAGCCCTTCCGCTGTTCCGGGCGCTCGTTCGTGGTCACTGTCGTCACTTCTCCTCGGTGCCGCCGGCGTGGCGCATGCGCTCTGCGAGGCGTTTCAGGCCGCGGTGGGCGGCGGTGCGGACGGCGCCGGGCTGCTTGCCCAGGACCTGGGCGGCCATGGGGGCGTCGAGCCCGAGCACCACCCGCAGCAGGACGGCCTCGGCCTGGTCGCGCGGCAGCGCCGCGATCAGGGACAGGGCGTGCGCGGTGGCGAGGCTCTCCAGGGCCAGCCCCTCCGAGTCCTTCTCGGCCCGCAGTTCGGCGACCGCGTCCCCGAGTTCGGTGGTCCGCGGTCGGACGTAGCCCCTGCGCAGGTGATCCAGCCCGCGGTTCCGGGCGATCGTCGCCGTCCAGGCACGGAAGGCGGGCCCGTCCCCGCGGAAGCCGTCCAGGCCGCGCACGACGTCGTGCCACGTCTCGGATGCGACGTCGTCGGCGTCGTTGCCGACGAGGCCGCGCAGATAGGCCACCAAGCGAGGGTTGAGCGCGCGGTAGAGGCGGGCGAACGCCGCCTCGTCACCCGCACGCGCCTTTGCGAGGGCAGCGGCGAACGCCGCCTCGTCCGTCGCGCCTCTCCGGGGCACCTGCGCTCTTTCCACCTGTCCTCGTCGTGCTCGTCGGCCGCCGGGACGGTGGTACCCGCCGCCGGCGCCGGCCCTCTTGTGCTCCCGGCCCCGCGGAACTACCCCTTGGTCCGGCCGGCCACGGCGAGGCAGAAGAGGCGCAGGCTGTCCCGCGACCCGTTCTCGTAGCGTTTCACCGCCTTGCCCAGCGGGTTCCACAAGCGGCCGTCGGGCGTCCGGACACCGAGCGGCTGTCCGAAGATAGCGCGCTGTCCGGTGTCGAATTCCACCCACACCGCGCCGGCGCTGCGCACCAGGACCTCACCGGTGTAGGCACCGAGGGTCAGCAGGGTGCGGGCCAGGTGCGCGGCCTGCGGTTCGCCCCGGCGCAGGCCGTCGATGATGCGGTCGACCAGAGCCAGGCTGCCCGGCGAGTAGTCCAGTGCGAGCCCCGACCGCTCGCGCACCGTGGCCACGAAGTCCGCCGCCAAGTACGGCCCGGACCGCGGGACCACGGGAAGGGCGTCCGCCCCCTGCTCCGCGACCAAGTCCACCACCCCATCCCTGCCGCTCCACGTGGGAATGCGTGTCGAACAGGGGACGCAGCGGTCGCCGAAAGTGTTACACCCCCTTCCGGCTGCGGCGGCATCGAAGTCCGGGGGCTGCGCAGGGCGCCCGCAGCCTGCCGGTGCCGGGCCTTCCGCCCTTCTTGTCGCGGTATGCGGGTGTGTGGGCGGCTCCTTGACAAGGTCCAGACCAATCCACCACCCTGTGCCACCCCTTCACGGAGAACCACCTGATCGCCAGGAGGCGTTCATGCGTGTGCCGTTCGGAAATGTGAAGTCCTTCGCGGCGGCAGCCGCGCTGCTGGCCGCCGCGGTCGTCGTGCCCGCGGCCGCGCCGGCCGCCTCGGCGAGCGCGGCGGCGACACCGCCGCAGGTCTACGGCGCCTGGCAGTGCGGCAACGACGCGTGTACGTGGGCGACGGTGCGGGACATGACCGACTTCGACCAGGCGAACCACTGGCTGGTCGACCGCGGTGACGGACGCCCCTCGGTCAACCTGGTGGTGCTCAGCTTCGTCAACCCGTTGACGCTGCTGAACGGCACGACGAACAGCGGCAACACCGACGGTGTCCCGGTCGGGATGAACCAGGCCGTGGTGGACTACTTCACCAGCCACGGCATCCGCGTGATGCTCTCCATCGGCGGCATCACCTACACCGACGACTGGAACACCGCACTGGCGCAGAACGCGACCCTGCTGGGGCAGAAGGCAGCGGCCCTGGCGTCCCAACTCGGCGTCGGCATCGAGATCGACTACGAGCAGAGCTCCGGACCGAACACCACCGGACTGCAGGCCTTCATCGACGCCTACCGGGCCGCGCACCCCTACGACGCGTCCGGCGCCGACCCGACCGCCCGCCTGACCATCGACGTCGCCGCCGGCGACCGCTGGCTCATCGACCTCGACCAGTACGCCACCGCCCACTGGCTCACGCCCGGCAACCCGGTGCTGGACTACGCCAACGCGATGGTGCCGAGCAAGCAGCCGTCGGCGAGCGGCGCGGAGTCCAACTGGCAGGAGCACCTGGACGGCAAGCCCAACTACAGCCCGGCCATCCCGCCACTGGCCCCGGCGAAGTTCACCGGCAGCCTCTACATCGCCGAGGGCTCCCAGGTCCGCCCCGAGTGCACCGACTTCCCGTCGTCGGTGACGAACGCCACGGGCTCCTGGACGCAGGGCGCGGCTCCCGCGGGAGCCGGTACCACCAACGGCCTGCTCGGCTACATGTTCTGGGCCGCCGAGCGCCCCTCCACCCGCGGCGTCACCACCACCCCGCCCGACTCCTGTGAGGGCGGCGTCGGGGCCGGCGCCACCGCCTTCGACATCCCCCTGCCGATGCCGGCACTCCGGCAGAACTGACCGTCCCGGAGGCCCCCGTCCGCCCGGCCCCGGCCCGTGTTCATCCTTCGGCGCGCGGGGGCCGGGCGGTGCTTTTCCCGTGGGGAGGCCGCCGGGCAGAGCGGGTGCGCGTCTCGCGATCTGGTCCCGCTCTTGACCGTTCCTGCCCGCGGATGTCAGTCTCTGGCTCATGCCGTGGACCCCGCTGACCAGCTGCCGGGTGGTTGATTACATGCTGATCGCCACCAGCGCGTGTCGCTTCTGCTGACGATTCTTCCCGCCGACCGTTCTCACCGGTCGATCGCCGGATTCCGTCAGACCGTCCACCCCCTTCGTTCCGCCGCCCCTGCCGCCCCGTTCTCGCGGCCCTGATGCGTGAGCGAACCCGCTTCCCCGTCATGAACTTCTCGTAACGCGCCGCCCGTTCCCGCTGCGCTGCTTCCCGCCGCGTTGGCTGCGGCCGCGCCGCGTGTCGCCGGTGTGCGTCTTCGTCGCGTCCACCGCGCGCACGTGTGAACTCCTCGTCACGCACTCCCCGTTCCTGCTGCGCCCCTGCCTGCCGCCATACCCCGCCGTTGTGCGCGCCGTCGCGCCCACCGGTGGCGGTTCCGTGCGGCCCAAGAAGGAAGACAGTCCAGGCCATGACCATGCTCCGTCCGCGCCGCCCCTCGCTCGTGCTCGGCGCCATTGCCACCGCCTCCGCCCTGCTGCTCACGGCGTGCGGTTCATCAGCCGGCGGCTCGAACTCATCGGGCTCTCAAGGCGGTTCGCCGCAGACCGGTGGCACGCTGACGTTCTACGACCCCGTGCAGTACGAGGACTGGCAGACCACCAACTCGCTGTGGTCGGTGAGCCAGGTCACCGACAACATCGGCGAACGCCTCATCTGGCAGGACCCCAAGACCGGCAAGCTGCTGCCGTGGCTCGCGACGTCGTGGTCGGTCAGCGCCGACCACAAGACCTACACCTTCCACCTCAAGCCGGACGTCAAGTTCACCGACGGCACCGCGCTGACCTCCCAGGTGGTCAAGGACAACTTCGACCAGCACGGCTTCGGCGACAAGAAACTGGGCATCCCCGCCGACCAGTTCTGGAACGGCTACGCCGGCACCAAGGTCGTCGACCCCACGACGTTCCAGATCAGGCTGAACACGCCGGACGCCGGCTTCCTCCAGGTGCTGTCGAACTACCGGGCTTCCACGATCCTCGCCGAGTCGTACGTCAAGCTGAACCTCGCCGGGCAGAGCAAGGTCCAGAACTGGGTCGGCACCGGCCCGTTCAGGTACGCCGGAGGTGACGGCGTCAACGAGGTCGTCCTCAAGCCGAACCCGCACTACACCTCCTGGCCGACCGGCTCGGCCCACACCGGCCGGGCGTACCTGAACGAGATCGACTTCAAGTACGTCCCGGAGGAGAGCACCCGCATCGGCGCGTTGCAGTCCGGCCAGGCGCAGGTCGTCCGCAACCTGTCGCCCACCGACGAGCAGACCGTCGGCTCCTTCGGCGGCCAGCTGGAGTCGTTCGGTGTGCAGGGCGAGACGAACGCGCTCGCCGTCCAGGTCAGACCCGGCCTCATCACCGACGACAAGCAGGTGCGGCTCGCCCTCAACGCGGCCACCGACCGCAAGGAGATCAACCAGGCCGTCCTGTCGTCGAACTACGGCATCCCGATCGGCCCGCTCGTCAAGGGCACACCGGACGCCCCCGACCTGTCGAGCTACCTCGCCTACGACCCCGGCAAGGCCAAGCAGCTGCTGGAGAGCGCCGGTTGGGCGGCGAAGTCGGACGGCTACCGCTACAAGGGCGGCCAGCAGCTGCACTTCGACATCTGGGTCGCGCCGTTCTACCAGGTCTCCGAGCAGGTGCTGGAGGTGCTCCAGTCGGAGTGGAAGAAGGTCGGCGTCAAACTGTCGATCCACAGCGTCTCGCTCGACCAGTACGAGGCGATCAGCGCGGCCGGCGGCACGGGCAGCGAGAAGTTCTCGTTCAGCCAGTCCCAGACCTCGACGGCCGACCCGAACGTCCTGCGTGTCGACTACGACACCACCCGCGCCAACGGCCTGGGCCAGGACGCGAAGAGCCCGGACCCGAAGCTGAACCAGCTGGTGCGCGACCAGGCCGAGGCCTTCGACCCGGCCAAGCGCGCCGCGACCGTCAAGGAAGCCGGCGAGTACCTGTACCAGCAGGGCTACAGCATCCCGCTCTACGACGAGACGCAGGTCTTCGGCCTGTCGTCCAAGGTGCACGGCTTCGGGACCGAGTCGACCGCCCGCGCCTGGCTCTACGACACCTGGCTGGGCAAGTGACGCCCGGAAACCGGCGAAGGGGCCGGTGACGAGCACATGAGACGCTACCTCCTCACCCGACTGGCACAGGCGCTCGCCGTCCTGTGGGCGGCCTACACCCTGTCCTTCATCCTCCTGAGCGTGCTGCCCGGCGACGCCATCAGGAACCGGATCAACGCGCCGGACTCCCTGATGACACCGCAGCAGGCGCAGACGCTCCTGGACTACTACGGATCGAACCGGCCACTGGTCGAGCAGTACTTCCGCGACCTGTACGGCCTGTTCACCGGTGACCTCGGCTACTCGATCACCAACGGCGGCAAGGTGTGGAGCCTGCTGACGCTCAACCTGCCCTCGACGGCGAAACTCACCGGTCTGGGCCTGGTGTTCGGGCTCGTCTTCGCGGTGATCGTCGCGCTGCTCATCAACTACGCGAAGTTCGGCTGGCTGCGGGACGCCCTCAGCTTCCTGCCGGCCCTGTTCACCTCGGTGCCGATCTTCGTCATCGGCATCGTCGTGCTCAACGTCTTCGCCTTCGACCTGCATGTGATCCCGCCGGTGGACGACCACACCTTCACGGCGCTGATCGCACCGGCGGCGACGGTGGGGCTGGTGGTCTCGGGGCCGCTGTCCCAGGTGCTGAGCAACTCCGTCCGGCGGACCCGGGGCCAGCCGTTCGTCCACGTCATGCACGCCAAGGGCGCGGGGGAGGGCTACATCTTCCGCAAGGACGTCCTGCGCAACTCGCTGCTGCCGGTGCTGACACTTCTCGGCCTGACCATCGGCGAACTGCTCGCCGGCGCGGTCGTCACCGAGACCGTCTACGGCCGCGCCGGCCTGGGACAGCTGATCGTGACCTCGGTCAACACCCAGGACCTGCCGGTCGTCCAGGGCATCGTGCTGCTGACGACGGCCATCTACGTGACCGTCAACTTCGCCACCGACATCGTCTACACCGTCATCGACCCGCGGATCGCGCTCGACGCGAGGACGACCCGCGTCACCCGCGCCAGGCGGGCCGCGACGGCCCAGGAACCCGGCACAGACCCCGCCGAGGCGGCTGAACCGTCCGGCACGCGCGACCCGGTTGAGGTGGCAAGGCCATGACCACGACGACAGAAACCGCAGACCTCCTCGACGCCGGGCCCGGAAAGCCGGCTCCCGCCGAACGCGGCAGGTCCCGGGCCGTGACCGGCCTGGTGTGGCTCGCCCGGCACTGGAGCCTGGTGCTGGCCGTCGCGATCGTGGCGCTCATCCTGCTGTGGGCGATCGTGCCCGGCCTGTTCACCAGCCAGGACCCGCTGGCCATCGCGCCCACGCAGAAGTTCCTCCACCCCTCCGCCCAGCACTGGTTCGGCACCGACCAGCTCGGCCACGACGAGTACACCCGCATCATCTACGGCGCCCGCCCGTCGCTGGCCAGCTCCGCCCTGGCCGTCGCCATCGGTGTCGTCGTCGGCTCCCTCGTCGGCGCGGTCTCCGGGTGGTTCGGCCGGTGGGTGGACGCGGTGATCATGCGCGGCATCGACGTCGTGCTGTCGATCCCCGGCTTCCTGTTCGCGATCGTCATCGTCGTGGTGCTCGGCTTCGGCATCATGCAGGCCGCGGTCGCGGTCGGCCTCACCTCCTCGGCCACCTTCGCCCGCCTGATCCGCGGCGAGGTGCTCAAGGCCAAGGCCAGCACCTACGTCGAGGCGGCGGTGACCAGCGGCACCTCCTCGTCGGCGATCCTGCGGCGCCATGTGCTGCCCAACTCGATCGCCCCGACCATCTCGCTCATCACCTTGCAGTTCGGCGTGGCCATCATGTGGATCGCCTCGCTGAGCTTCCTCGGACTGGGCGCCCAGCCGCCGCAGCCCGAGTGGGGCCGCCTGGTCACCGACGGCCGCAACTACATCGCCACCGCCGACTGGCTCACGCTCTGGCCGGCCGTCGTGATCACCGTGGCGGTGCTGGCCACCCACCACATCTCGCACTTCATCAGCAAGCGGAGCAGCGCATGACCCCCACCAACGGCTCCGCCCCCGGGAGCGCCGGCGACACCAGCGGCGAACGCCTGCTGGTGGTGGAGAACCTCCACGTCTCCTACCAGGTCGACCGGCGGCTCAAGCCGACCCTGCACGACGTCAGCTTCAGCGTCGCCCCGGGCGAGGTGATCGCGCTCGTCGGCGAGTCCGGCTCGGGCAAGACCACCACCGGCCACGCCGTCCTCGGACTGCTGCCGGCGAACGGGCGCGTCACCGGCGGCCGGATCACCTTCCGCGACCAGGTGCTGACCGAACTGTCCCCGAAGGGCTGGCGCGCGCTGCGGGGCCGTGCCGTCAGCCTGATCCCGCAGGACCCGACCGTCTCGCTCGACCCGCTGCGCCGCGTGGGCGAGCAGGTCGAGGACACGCTGCTGCTGCACAGCGGCCTCAGCGCCGCGCAGCGCCGGCGACGGGTCCACGAGCTGTTCGAGACCGTCGGCTTCCGCGACGTCGAACTCCGGTACCGCCAGTACCCGCACGAGCTGTCGGGCGGCATGAAGCAGCGCGTCCTGATCGCCTCCGCGATCGCCGGCGAGCCAGACCTGATCATCGCCGACGAGCCGACCTCGGGCCTGGACGCCACCGTCCAGAAGCAGGTCCTCGACCTCATCGGCGACCTGTGCCGCCGCAACCGCACGGCCGTCGTCCTGGTCACCCACGACCTGGGGGTCGCCGCCGACCGCGCCGACCGGATCGGCGTCATGGAGCGCGGGCGGCTGGTGGAGGTCGGCACCCCCGACCAGATCTTCACCAGCCCGCGGCACCCGTACACCAAGCGGCTCGTCGGGGCGGTGCCGGGACGCGGCGCGGTGCCCGTCCGCGCCGCCGCCGCGACCGAGGAGCGCGAACCCGTCATCACCGTCACGGATTTGCGCAAGTCCTACGGCGGCACCGACGCGGTCGCCGGCACGTCGTTCGAGGTACGCCGGGGCGAGACGTTCTCGATCGTCGGCGAGTCCGGCAGCGGCAAGTCGACGACGGCCCGCGTGCTCGTCGGGCTCACGGAGGCGACCTCGGGTTCGGTGTCCGTGCTCGGCACGGACATCACCCGGCTCGACCGGCGCGGCTACCGGCCGCTGCGCAAGGACGTCCAGATCGTCCACCAGAACCCGTACTCGTCCTTCGACCCGCGGTTCGACGTGTTCGACGTCGTCGAGGAGCCGCTGCGGGCCTTCCAACCCGCTCAACTGCCGTGGAAGCGCAGGAAGGCCAACCGCGACCGGGTCGTGGCCGCACTGGAGGCGGCCGCCCTGCCGCCGTCGTTCGCCGACCTGCGACCGGCGGAGCTCTCCGGCGGCCAGCGCCAGCGCGTCGCCCTCGCCCGGGCGCTCGTGGTCGAGCCGAAGATCCTGGTGCTCGACGAGCCCATCTCGGCGCTCGACGTCTCGGTCGCCGCGCAGATCCTCGACCTGCTGGGCACCCTCCAGCGCGAGCGCGGGCTGACCTACGTCTTCATCTCGCACGACCTGGCGGTCGTGCGGGCGATCTCCGACCACGTGGCGGTCATGCGGAACGGTCGGATCGTCGAACAGGGGCCCGTCGACGACGTCTTCAGCCGGCCGTCGTCGCCGTACACGCAGAACCTGCTGGGGGCGATCGCCGGCCGGAAACTAGTCCACCTCTAACGAGCGAGGATCATGAACACCACTGCTGCCACACCCTCCCTCCAGCAGGCGCGGGCCGCGTTCAGCGCGGTCCTCGCGGAGTTCGCCGACAAAGCGGGGGAGCGGGACCTCAACCGCGACAACCCCGTCGCCCTCGTCCGGGCCCTGGCGGACACCGGCTTCGGCCGGCTGCGCGTACCGGTCGAGCTCGGCGGCTTCGGCGTGGACCTGCCGACCCTGTTCGAGCTGCTCGCGCAGGCCGGCGAGGCCGACTCCAACGTGCCGCAGATCCTGCGCGGCCACTTCACCACCGTCGAGATCCTGCGGCACGCCGAGGACCGGGACACCGCGGCCCACTGGCTGCGCAAGGTCGCCGCCGGCGCCGTCTTCGGCAACGCGCAGTCCGAACACAGCGGACCGGCGTTCGAGACCACGACGAGAGTCGAGTCCGTCGACGGGCAGCACCTCGTGTCCGGGACGAAGTTCTACTCGACGGGGTCGCTGTACGCCGACTACATCCGCGTCGCGGTCGCGGACGACGAGGGGAACCGCTGGTTCGCCGTCGTACCCGCCCGGCACCCCGGCGTCGCCCACCTCGATGACTGGGACGGCATCGGGCAGCGCCTGACCGGCAGCGGCACCACGGTCTTCGACCGGGTACCCGTCGCCGAACACGGCGAACTCGGCCGCTACAAGGAGGACCTGCGGTCGCTCAACTCCTTCGTGCAGCTGGTGCACCTGGCCAACCTGACGGGCATCGCCCGCAGTCTGGTGGCCGAGACCGCCGAAGTGGTGCGGGCCCGTAGCCGCACCAGCCTGCACGCCCTGTCCGGCCAGGCCGCCACGGACCCCGACGTACTCGGCGTGGTCGGGCGCCTGTACGCCCACCGCTTCACCGCCGACGCCCTGCTGCGCCAGGTCTCCGAGGCACTCGAGGCCGCCGAGGCCGCCGACACCCCCGACGCCTTCGCCCAGGCCTACGTCGACACCTCGGCCGCGCAGGTCGCGCTCGTCGACACCGTCCTGGAAGCCGCCAACCTCGCCTTCCACGCCGGAGGTTCCTCCGCCGTACGCGAGCGGGCCCACCTGGACCGCCACTGGCGCAACGCCCGCACGCTGGCCTCGCACAACCCCGTCGTCTACAAGCCCCGGGTGATCGGCGACTTCGTCGTCAACGGAGCCGGCCCCGTCAACGGCTACGACCGGGGCCGCGCGTCCGCGGCCGCCGACAACTGAGAGGTCCGCATGGCCAAGCAGCTCCACATCAACGTCAACATCCTCAACTCCGGTGTCTTCGGCGGCACCTGGCGCCTGCCCGGCAGCGACCCGCTCGCCGCCTACTCGATCGACCACTACACCTCGATCGCCAAGAAGGCCGAGGAGGCCGCCCTCGACGCGGTGTTCCTGGCCGACGGCCCGGTCATCGAACCGATCATCCGCCACCGTCCCGGCAACAGCTTCGAGCCCTCCACCGTGCTGGCCCGCATCGCCGCCCGGACCGAGCGCATCGGCCTCATCGGCACCCTCTCCTCCAGCTACAACGACCCCGCCGAACTGGCCCGCCGGATCGGGGACCTCGACCACGTCAGCGGCGGCCGGGTCGGGTGGAACGTCGTGACCACGGCCGGCGCCGCCGCCGCCCGCAACTTCGGCCGCGACGAGGAGCCCGAGCACGCGCTGCGCTACCGCCGCGCCGGCGACTTCACCGAGCGCGTCGTGCGCCAGTGGGCCGACCGCGAGGAGTTCACCTCACCCCAGGGCCGACCCGTGGTGGTGCAGGCCGGCGGGTCGCGCGACGGCCGGCGGCTCGCCTCCCGGGTCGGCGAGGTCGTCTTCTCCGCCGCCCAGGACATCGACGAGGCCAAGGCCTTCCGCGACGAGATCCGCGCCGGCACCGCCGAGTTCGGACGCCGCCCGGAGGACGTCGTGATCCTGCCCGGCCTCTCCACCGTGGTCGGCAGCACCGAGCAGGAGGCACGCGAGCGCCGCGAACTGCTCGACGACCTGCTGCCGCTGGCGTACGGCCGGACCCGGCTCGCGGGCCAGCTCGGCTTCCCGCTCGACGACCTCGACCTCGACCGGCCGATCCCGCGAGAACTGCTGACCGACCCGGACGAGGCCGGCGGCTCGCAGAGCTTCTACAAGATCGTGCGCGCGATCATCGAGAAGGAGAACCCGACGCTGCGCCGGCTGCTGCGCCGGCTCTCGGGCAGCAGCGGCCACCGCATCGTCGTCGGCACACCCGAGCAGATCGCCGACGACATCGAGCACTGGTTCCGCCACGGCGCCGCCGACGGCTTCAACGTCATGCCCGACGTCCTGCCGTCCGGCTTCGACCACTTCGTCGACGGTGTGCTCCCCGAACTCCGGCGCCGCGGCCTGTTCCGCACGGAGTACCAGGCGGACACGCTGCGCGGCCACCTCGGCTTCCCGATCCCGCCGGCCCCCATCGCCTTCGACGTGCCCGAGCAGGCGCTCGCCACCGCACGCTGAGCCAGGAGAGAACACCTGATGAGCATCGTCATCGTCGGTCTCGCGATCGGCAGCACCATTCCGCTCTCCGAGGCCGCCGACATCACCAAGGCCGCCGCGGACGCCGGGGTCACCGCGATCCGCGTACGGGACGGCGCGCCCGGCCGCACCCTGGACGCCTCCGTCGTCGCCTCCTACCTCGCCGGTACGCAGGCCGCGCCGCGGCCGGGCCCCGGGTGGATTCTCGAGGCCCGGACGGACGGCAACGCGCCGACGAACCTCGCGCGCCGCTCGAACTCGCTCGACCGTGCCACCGGCGGACGTACGGCGCTCGCGCTGCGGGCCGGCGACGGCGACGAGGTCAGCGACCCGGTCGCGCCGCGGCCGGGCGGCGACCGGTCGGCCCGCTGGGACGAGTACGCGCGGATACTCAAGGGCCTGTGGGCGTCCTTCCCGCCCGCCGCGCTCGTCGGCGACCAGGACGGCGAGGTCTTCGCCGAGCACACCCTCATCAAACCGATCGACTTCGAGGGCGACTACTACCGGGTGGCCGGGCCGCTGGACGGACCCGCCTCGCCCCAGGGCGGCCCGCTGCTCGTCGCCGACGATCCGGACACCCTCGGGTGGGACGCCGTCGCCCGCAACGCCGATGTCGTCGTGGTCGGCCCGGAGGCGGCGCCGACGGCCGGCGCCGACCTGTCCGCCGCGCTGGCACGGGCGGGCCGGGAGCGTGGGGACGTCGCGCTGGTGGTCCGCGTCGACGTGGCCGGGGCACGGGGGGTGCCGGCCGACCTGCCGGGTTTCGTGGCCGAACACGGCCTGGACGGCGTCGAGTTCGCCCCTGCAGGCGGCAAGGACGACGTGCTCGCCCTGATCGCCGATGCCGTGCCGGCGCTCGGGCCCAGCACCGGCGAGACGCTGCGGGGCGCCTTCTCGCTGCCGTATCCGGCCTGACCGGTCCACGGATCGCCCACGACGTTCGCCGGCCGCTGGCCGCTGGCCGCCGGACGCCGCCCGCCTGAGGCGTCGCGACCCGCACCCCTCGATCCCCACCCGTCCGACCAGGACCCGACGCACAGTTCAGGAGGTGCGGCTGATGCCGGCCCAACCAGCCGCCGACGCCACGACCGCCGACGCCACGACGACCGAGACCACGACGACCGGGACCACGACCGCCGCCGCGGCCGCGGTCGACGCCGCCGACGGGCAGCCACTGGTGGCGCGCACGAAGAAGTACGCCCTGGAGCATCTGGCCCCCGCGGCACTGCGGACCGACCGCGAAGGCGTCTCACGGGACACCGTCGAGGACCTCCGCGGCCTGGGGCTGCTCAACCACCTGGCGCCGCCCCGGTTCGGCGGCGCCGGCCTCGACCGCCACGCCGACCGCCGGCTGCACGAGGTGCTCGCCTACGCCGATCTCAACGTCTGGCTGATCTGGGCCCAGCACGCCCCGGCCGTCGCACGGATCGCCGGCACACCGCCTACCGGGGCCGGCGGCACCCACCCCCTGGTCGAACCCGTGCTGCGGGGCGAGGTGCTGATCGGCGCGGCGCTCAGCGACGTGCGCCGCTATCCGACCGGCCACCTGACCGCGCGGCGCACCCGCGACGGTTGGGCGCTGAACGGCACGGTCTCGTGGTTCAGCGGCTGGGGCCTCAGCGAGGCCGCGATCCTCGCCGCGGTCGACCCGGAGTCCGAGGACGTCGTCCTGGCCCTCATCCCGATCGACGAGCACTTCCGTGCGACGCCGCTCGAACTCCAGGCGGTGACCGGCAGCCGCACCGAGCGCGTCCGCGTCCTCGACGCGGTCGTCCCGGACGCCTCTGTGCTCGCCGTGAAGCCCCTGGCCGACTGGCGGCACGACGACATCTCCACCGCCGGCAACGCCGGCCCGCAGTTCTTCGGGCTGGGCAGGCGCATCCTCGACGAGATCGCCGACGAACCGCACGGTGGCGGCGTCGCCGACGCCTGGCTGCCGTACCTGCGCAGCCTGCGCGCCCGGGCGTACGAGCTGGCCGACGCGGCGCTCGACGGCGGCGACCCGGGTGCCTCGCTTACGGCACGGCTCTCGCTCAAGGTCCGCGCCCGGGAGGCCCTGACCACGCTCAGCCGCGCACTCGTGGTGGCACGCGCCGGCCGCGGACTGCCCGCGGACGACACCGCGCAACTGCACGCCCGCGCCGCGCTGTTCCTCCAGGTACAGGGCCAGACCAGGACCGAGCGCGCCGCGCAGCTCGACTCGATCGCCGACAGCGTTCCACGGCTCCCCTGAGCCTGAGCAGCCACCTGAGCAGCCACTCGAGCAGCCGCCCGAGCCCGTCCACCAGCACCCGGCGAAACAGGACACCGACATGAGCTACCTGTGGTACATACCCAACCAGATCGAACCCGGCCACCGCGGCGACGACACGAGCGAGCGCGAGGGCTGGGGCACGCTCGACCACTCCACCGACCTGGCCCGTACCGCCGAGGACCACGGTTGGGAGGGCGCGCTGCTGGGCACCGGCTGGGGCCGCCCCGACACCTTCACGCTGGGCGCCGCGCTCGCCGCCCGGACCACGACCTTCAAACCGCTGATCGCGGTGCGGCCCGGCTACTGGCAGCCCGCGCACTTCGCCAGCTCCGCCGCCACGCTCGACCACCTCAGCGGCGGCCGCGTGCTCGTCAACATCGTCAGCGGCCTCGACAACCTCGCGGCCTACGGCGACTACACCACCGACCCGGCCAACCGCTACGAGCGCACCCGGGAGTTCGTCCAGCTGGTCCGGCGCCTGTGGACGGAGGAGCACGTCACCTACAAGGGCGAGCACTTCGCCGTCGACGGCTCCACCGTGCTGCCGCACCCTGACGGCTACCCCGACCGGCACCCCACCCTCTACTTCGGCGGCGCGTCCGAGCCCGCCGAGCGGGTGTCGGCCGCCGAGGCGGACGTGCAGCTCTTCTGGGGCGAACCGCTGGAGGGGCTGGCCGGGCGCATCGAGCGGCTGAACAAGCTGGCGGCCCGCGTCGAACGCCGGCACAAGCCGCTGGAGTTCGGCCTGCGCATCACCACGCTCGTCCGCGACACCACCGAGGAGGCGTGGCGCGACGCCGAGGCCAAGGTCGCCGTCATGGCCCGGAAGCCCGGGGCGGGCCGCCCCGGTGACGCCGCCGTCGGCAACCGCGGGACCGCGGTGGGCCAGCGGCGCCTGCTCGAACTCGCCGAGCGCGGCGAGGTGCTCGACAGCTGCCTCTACACCACGCCGGGCACGGTGGGCGGCGGCGGAGCGGGCACCACCTGGCTGGTCGGCTCGGCCGACGATGTCGCGCAGGCGCTCCAGCGCTACCGCGAGCTGGGCATCTCGCACTTCATCCTGTCGGACACGCCCTACAAGCGGGAGATCATCCGCGTCGGCGACGAGCTGCTGCCCAAGCTCCGCGCACAGGAGGGCACCCGGTGAGCGCCCGACCCGCGCCGATCTCCGCGCCGATCCCCGCGCCGATCCCCGTTCCGACTGCTGTCCCGATGCCCCCGGCGGAAGAGGCCCCGAGCTCCATGACCCCCACCGACGCCGCGACGACCAGCCGGGCAGGCGCCCGCTACGGCGACCCCGGCTTCGTCCTCCACGCGACCTCGCCCGTCATCGAGCACCAGCTGCGGCACCGCTCGGTGCGCGCGTTCCTGCCCGCCCCCGTCACCGAGGAGGAGCTGCGGGCCGTCGTGGCGGCGGCGTCGTCCGCGTCGACGTCCTCCAACCTCCAGGCCTGGAGCGTCGTCGCGGTGACCGACCCCGAGCGCAAGCGGCGGCTGTCGGACCTGGCGGCGCGGCAGCAGTTCATCGTCCAGGCGCCGCTGTTCCTGGTATGGGTGGCCGACCTCGACCGCAACCACCGCCTGGCGGAGCGCCACGGCAAGCCGCTGGACGCCACGGTCTACCTGGAGTCCACGCTGCTCGCCGTCATCGACACCGCGCTGGCCGCCCAGAACGCGGTCGTGGCGCTGGAGTCACTCGGCCTGGGGTCGGTCTTCGTGGGCGCGGTCCGCAACCACCCCGAGGAGTTCGCCGCCGAACTGGGCCTGCCGCCGCACACCGCGGCCGTCTTCGGCCTCGCCGTCGGGCACCCCGACCCCGCCGAGGACGCCGACACCAAACCCCGCCTGCCGCAGAGCGCCGTACTGCACCGCGAGACCTACGACGCCGGCCGGGCCGACACCGACCTGCCGGCGTACGACGAGCGCCTGGCCGCCTACAACCGTGCCCACGGGCTCACCGGCGCGTGGTCGGAACGCGTCCTCGGCCGGCTCGCCGGCGCCGCCGACCTGGCCGGCCGCGACACGCTGCGCGACAGCCTCGAACGCCGCAGGCTGCCCTCCCGCTGAACCACCGTCCCGGGCCGTACGTCGGCCCGTCCGCCCGTCCGCCCGCCACTCCGCCAGTCCGCGCCCGTTCCCGGGGCAACCATCCGGAGCCTTCCATGAGCAGCGACCAGTTCCACCTCAACTTCTCCCTGATGTCGCCCGGCCACTACCGCGCCGCCTGGCGGCTGGCCGACGCCGACCCGTACGCCTACCTGGACGTCGACCACTACGTGCGCCTGGCGAGGATCGCCGAAGAGGCCGGCATCGACGCCGTGTTCCAGGGCGACAGCCCCGCGCTCGGACCCGACATCGCGACCGGAACCTCCGGCGGCCTCGACGGGTTCACCCTGCTGGCGGTGATCGCCGGCGCCACCGAGCGGATCGGCCTGCTGCCGACCGTCTCGACGACCTACAGCACGCCCTACAGCCTGGCCCGGCGCTTCCAGACCCTCGACCACCTCACCAGGGGCCGCGCCGCGCTCAACGTGGTGACCACGGGCAACCCCGCGGCAGCCGCGAACTTCGGGGCGTCCGCCCACCCCGACCGCGACGTCCGCTACCGCCGCGCGCACGAGTTCCTCGACGTCATCACACGGCTGTGGGAGTCGTGGGAACCCGACGCGATCGTCGCGGACAAGGCCACCGGCCGGTTCGGCGACCGCGGCCGCATCCACGCCGTCGACCACCACGGCGAGTTCTTCGACGTCGCCGGCCCGCTGCCGGTGCCCGCCTCGCCGCAGGTACGCCCGGTCGTCTCCCAGGCGGGCGAGACGCCCGCCGGCCTGGAACTCGCCGCCGAGTACGCCGACGTGGTCTTCGCCGCCGGCCACACCGTCGCCAAGGCCAGGGCCTCGCGGGACGACGTCCGCGCCCGCGCGCGGGCCCACGGCCGGGACGCCGACAGCATCAAGTACTCGCTCGGCGTCATCGTGCTGGTCGGCACCGATCAGGAGGACGCCGAGCGCCGGCACGCCGAACTCGACGCGACGCTGCCCCCGATCGAGCACCTCGTCTCGGCGCTGCTGTCCTCGCTCGGCCTGCCGGCCGGCGCCTTCGGCCCCGACGACGTGATCCGGTCGGCGGACCTGCCGGCCGAGCCGAACCTCGGGGCCTTCTCGGTCGGTACGTACAACAACACGCGCGCGGTGCTGGCCGAGGGCCCCCGCACGCTGCGCGAACTGGTGGCCCACACCGCGGGCATCGGCACCCACCGGCTGGTCGCCGGCTCGCCGGAGCACATCGCCGACGACCTGGAGTCGTGGTGGCGCCAGGGAGCCGCCGACGGCTTCACGGTGATGTTCGCCGACACGCGCGTCGACCTCGAACGCTTCGCCACCCTCGTGGTGCCGATCCTCAAGGAGCGCGGCCTGTTCCACCGGGAGTACCCGCAGGGCACCCTGCGCGACCGCCTGGGACTGCCGCTGCCCGCGGCCCGTTCGGCCCGCCGCCCTGTCGCGAGTACGGCCGGAAAGTGACCGCGACCCACGACGGGCATCCGCCCCGCATACCGCTCGACGAAGTCCGTCGCACACCCCTCGGAAGGCTCTCATGACTCTGGATGTGGCAGACGCCGTGCCGGAAAGTCCGTCGACTCCCGCCGAGCCGCTGACCGTGGCCCGGCTGCGTCCCGCGATCGCGCCGGTCCTCGCGCGGCTGGCCGCCTCCGCCGCGCGGCGCGAGCAGACCCGCGAACACCCCCTCGACGACGTGCGCGCCCTGGCCCGCGCGGGCGCTGCCCTGGCCGTGGTGCCGCGCGAGGAGGGCGGCGCGGGCGGCTCGCTGCGCGACGCCGTGGAGGTCGTCATCGACATCGCGCGCGCCGACTCCAACGTCGCCCAGGCGCTGCGCGGCACCTTCATGTCCGCCTGGGCCGTGGTGTCCCGCCCGGACGCCCCGCACCGCGACCAGACGCTGAGGCGGCTGCGGCGCGGGCACATCCTGGCCGGCACCGGGAACGAGCGGAGCGGCGGCGCCAGCGGTTCGGTGCACACCACCGCCGTGCGCAGCGGCGACCACTGGGTGCTGAACGGCGAGAAGTACTACTCCACCGGCGGGCTGTACGCCGACTGGTTCGGCGGCACCGCGAAGACCCCCGAGGGCGCCGTCCTGCGGTTCACGGTGCCGGTCGACCGCGCGGGCGTCGAACGCCTTGACGACTTCGACGCGGTCGGCCAGCGGCTCACCGCCAGCGGCACCACCCGCCTGACCGACGTCCTCGTCGGCGACGACGAGGCGGTCCTGATCGACCAGGACACGCCCGTCCCCGACAACCCGTGGCAGGGCAGCTACCCCCAACTGCACCTCGCGGCGATCGAGGCGGGCATCGCCGCCCGGGTCCTGGACGACGCGCTGTGGTGGGTGCGGGAGAAGGCCCGGCCGATCAAGCACAGTTCGGCCGACCGGAGCGTCGACGACCCGTACATCCGGCGCCGCGTCGGCGAGATCGCGGCGCATGCCCGCGCGGCGCGCTCGGCCGTCGTGCTCGCCGCGGAGGAACTCGACGAGGTGCGCGGCCTGCACGGCGAGGAAGCCCACCGTGCCGGCGCCCGCGCCGCGGTCGCCGTAGCGGAGGCCGCGGTCGTCGCCATCGACGCGGCGCTGTCGGCCGCGCCGCTCCTCTTCGACGTGGGAGGCGGCAGCCTCACCGACCGCGAGTGGGGATACGACCGGCACTGGCGCAACGCCCGCGTCGTCGCCAACCACAACCCGCGCGACTGGAAGCTCGCCGTCGCCGGCGCCTACCGGCTCGGTGCCGCCGAACCCCCCACCAGCGGCCTCTTCTGACCGCTCCGAACGACTGCCCGCCCGCGAACGACCGCCCCACGAACGACCGCCCCACGAACGACCGCCCCACGAACGACCGCCCCCGGAAGGAACCGCGATACCCATGCCCATCGGGCTGACCCGCCACCTCGGCCGCACCGGCGTCCGCGTCACACCGCTCACCCTCGGCACCATGAACTTCGGCCGCTACGCCGAGGAGAAGGAGAGCCTGGAGGTCATCGGCGCCGCGCTCGACGCGGGGATCACCGTCATCGACACCGCCGACGTCTACGGCCACGGCAGCAGCGAGGAGATCGTCGGCAAGGCCATCAGGCACCGCCGCGACGACCTCTTCCTGGCCACCAAGTTCCACGGCCAGGTCGGTGACAACCCCCAGCACGCCGGCAACAGCCGCCGCTGGATCGTCCAGGCCGTCGAGAACAGCCTGCGCCGCCTCGGCACCGACCACCTCGACCTCTACCAGGCGCACCGGCCCGACGAGCACACCGACCTGCTGGAGACCCTCCGCACGCTCGACGACCTGATCCGGCAGGGCAAGATCCGCTACTACGGCACCTCGGTCTTCCCGGCCCACCAGAAGGTCGAGGCGCACTGGCTGGCCGAGAAGCACGGCCTGATCGCCCCGCACACCGAACAGGTGCCGTACTCGCTCCTCGTCCGCGGCGCCGAGCGCGAGGTCTTCCCCACCGTCCGGAAGTACGGCGAGGGCGTCCTGTCCTACGGCCCGCTGGCCGCCGGCTGGCTGTCGGGCACCTACCGCCTCGGCGGCGAGCAGCCCCGGTCGGCCCGCGCCGAGCTGATCCCGGGCCGCTTCGACATCTCCCTCGCGCGCAACCGGCGCAAGCTCGCCGCCGCCGACGCGCTCGCCGGGCTGGCCGAGGACAACGGGCTGACGCTGCCGGAGCTGGCGGTCGCCTTCGCCCTCAACCACCCGGCGGTCAGCAGCGTGATCATCGGGCCGCGCACCCACGCCCACCTGGAGACCTACCTCAAGGCCGCCACGGTCGAGTTGGGCCCGGAGATCCTGGACGCCATCGACGAGATCGTCGAACCCGGCACCCAGTTCCTGGAGCGCGACACCGGTCGCGACACCCCCTCGCTGCTGCCGGCCGCGCTGCGCCGCTGAGCGTTCCCGCCCCTCCCGGCACGCGAGTTCCGACCACCAGGCACTACAGGCCCGGCCCAACCGACAAGCCCGACAGGCGACTTACGGAGCACCCGATGAGTGAGCAGTACCCGAACTACGAGGACGTCTTCAAGGCGGCCGACGACCGCTACGCGTCCCTGCCCTACCGCCGCACCGGCCGGTCCGGACTCGACCTGCCGGCCCTCTCCCTGGGCCTGTGGCAGAAGTTCGGCGCCGACTACGCCTACGACACCCAGCGCGACATCATCCTGCACGCCTTCGACCTGGGCATCTCCCACATCGACAACGCCAACCGCTACGGCCCGCCGCACCGCGCCGCCGAGCGGACCCTCGGCCGCCTGCTGCGCCGGGAACTGGCGCCCTACCGCCACGAGTTGGTCCTGTCCACCAAGGCGGGCGGCGTGTTCGGGCCCAACCCGAACCTGCGCGGCGGCGGCCGCAAGGCGCTGCTGTCCTCGCTGGAGCTGAGCCTGCGCGACCTCGGCACCGACTACGTCGACATCTTCTACCACCACACCCCGGACGAGACGACGCCGCTGGAGGAGACCGCGAGTGCCCTCGCCACGGCCGTCAGGACGGGCAAGGCGCTGTACGTCGGCATCTCCAACTACCAGCCCGACCGCGCGGAGGCCATCGCCCGGCTGCTTCGGGCCGAGGGCGTGCCGCTGCTCATCCACCAGCCGCGCTACTCCCTCTACGACCGCAGTATCGAGCGGAACGGCCTCGCCGACCTGGCTGTCGAGGAGGGCTTCGGCCTCATCGTCTACTCGCCGCTGGCGCAGGGCCTGCTCACCGACAAGTACCTGGAGGGCATCCCGGACGGTGCCCGCGCCCGCAACAGCGACTTCCTCACGCCCGACCAGATCGACGAGACCTACCGCAGGCGCACGGCGCAGCTCAACAAGCTTGCCGAGGGCCGCGGCCAGTCGCTCGCCCAACTCGCCCTCCAGTGGGTGCTGCGCAACCCCGCCGTGACGTCGGCGCTGACAGGAGCCAGCTCCAAGGAGCAGCTCGACCACAACCTGGGGGCGTTGAACGGCCCGGAGTTCACCGACGAGGAGCTCGCCGTCATCGACGAGTACGGCGTGCACGGAACGGGCCGGCGGAGCTGACCCCGCCGGGACCCCGCCGCACCCCGGCGCTCCGGGCCGCCCCCACGGGCGGCCCGGGGCGCCCCGGCCCGGGGCACCCGCAGGCCCGTACCCGCCCGCCCAGTTCGCGCAAGCCCGCCCACGGGGTGCGCGGACGAGACGGCCGACGGCCTCCCTCCCGAACTCCCGAGCCGGCTTCCTTCACCCACGAACGCCCACGAACGGAACGGACAGCGATCCATGACATCTCCGACTGAGGCATTCCCCGGCCCAGCGAGCACAGGACCGGCGCCCGCGGCCGAGACAGCGGGCGCGGTGGGAGCCGGAGCGGCGGACGGCCGGCCCTTCCGGCTCGGCTTCCTGCTCCACCTCGACTCCGATCTCGCCCCCGCCGCGGCGTACCGCCAGGCCATCGACCTGTTCGTCGCCGCCGAACGGCTCGGGTACGACTCGGGCTGGGTCATCCACCGCCACTTCCGGCAGGGGAACGAGCATGTCTCCGCCCCGCTCGTCCTGCTGGCCGCGATCGCCGAGCACACCACCCGGATCAGGCTCGGCACCGGCGTGCTGGTCCTGCCGCTCGCGGACCCCTTGACCGTCGCCGAGGACGCCGCCGTGGTCGACGAGCTCAGCGGCGGACGGCTCGAACTCGGGGTCGGCTCGGGTCCGTTCCCGACCGCCTGGGAGGCGTTCGGCCGCGACCTGGAGGACCGGTACCGGCTGTTCGAGGAGAGCGTGGCGAGGCTGCACGGGGTCCTCGAAGGGCATCCGGTCAACAGTGCCGGAGAGGTGCTGCACCCACCGGGGGCCGGTGTGCGGCGGCGGCTGTGGCAGGCGACCACGAGCGAGCCGACGCGGGCCGTCGGCGCGGCCGTCGCCGCCGCGCGGGCCGGCGACGGCTTGCAGCTGTCCCGGGCCGGCGACGGGCCCGGACGGCAGAGCGTCCAGCGGCAGGCGGAGATCGTCGCCGCGTACCGCGGGGCTGCCGCCGAGGCGGGGTACGAGCCGCGCGTGCAGATCTCGCGCGCGGTCTACCCGCATCCCGACCGCGCCGCGGCGATCCGCGCCGTCGCACCCGGCGTGCGCCGCTGGCAGTCCTGGGCATCCCCGGGCGGTGGCGTCGCCGAACTCGGTATCGAGGAGTACCTGGAGCGCGACCGGTCACTGCTCGGGCCGTCCGAGGCCGTCGCCGAGTCCCTCGCCGCGGACCCGTCCCTCGCCGGGACCACCGAACTGCTCGTCAGTTTCGTCCCCGGCGTGCCCGAGTACGGCGAGCACCTCCGCCTGCTCGCCGCCACCGCCCGGGAGGTCGCGCCGCTGCTCGGCTGGCGCCCCCGGAGGTGAACGGCGGTGGCCGGCACTGTCGCGACGGACCCGGTCCCGGGAGCGCAGGTTGCCGCCGCCCGTCGCCGAATCAGGCGGCGACGACGGTGTGCTGACGTGCGGTCAGCGCTACGGAGAAGGCGTCGGCGACCCGGTAGACCTCGCCGGCGGTGTCCTCCTGCACGGTGACGGTGCCGTCCGCCGCGACGGTGATGTGCTTGTCGACCACGAACCAGCCGGGCAGCACATGGTCGGCGCCCATGGAGGTGAGCACCGGCCGCAGGGCGTAGTCCAGGGACAGGACGTGGGCGGGGCTGCCGCCGGTGGCCAGCGGAAGCACCGCCTTGCCGGCGAGCGCGTACTGGGGCAGCAGGTCCAGGAGGGTCTTGAGCAGACCGGAGTACGCGGACTTGTAGATGGGCGTGCCGATCAGCACGCCGTCGGCCTCTTCGAACAGCCGGGCCGCGTCCTGGATCGCGGGGTGCAAGGGGTCGGCGCCCAACAGCGCCTCGGCGGGCAGCGTGCGCACGTCGAGCGGGACCACGTGGTGGCCCTGCCGGGTCAGGCGCGCGTCGAGGTGGCGCAGCAGGCGGCCGGTGCGCGAGGTCGGGGACGGGCTTCCCGAGACGGAGAGCACGGTGGGCATGGGAGCTCCTTCACAGCGGGCAGGGCAGGGCAGGGCGGCGGCCCGCGCCGGAACGCCGGACACGGGCGATGGCGATTGAGCGGAGGAGGAAGGCCGGACCGGCGGGACGTCAGGAGGAGAGCCGGGCAGCCGGCACCTGAAAGTCACTCACGACGGGTCGCGACGAAGGAGAACGCGCGGAGGAAGGCCCGCTCAGCGGGCGGCGCGGGACGAACAGAGACCGCTGGACACACGCACGAGATCGACGTGGCGTCGACGCGTGAGGCCCTTGCGCTGGTTCATGTACAGGATTCAATCAGCTAGCGGGCCATCGGTCGAGTGCGCCCCCGCCGTGATCTCGACCACGTCGCCGCCGACCGCGGGGACGTACCCGGGTTCGCGAGGCTCTGGAGCGATCATGCCTCCAGGTTATCGTTGGGTGCCGAACCGGTCTTGGACGCCGGCGTCGTACGGCGCGAGCATGGACCCATGAACCTTGATCCACAGGTCGGTTGTCACGACCTCATCGAATCATCCGCATCGGCCGGCCACGCCGACCAGTACCCTGTGGGCATCGAAACGACGGGGGCGTCGTGGTGAGCGGCATGTCCGGGAAGGTCGGGCTGGTCACCGGCGCGGGCAGCGGGATCGGCCGTGCGACGGCGATCGAGCTGGCCCGGTGCGGCGCGTCGGTCGCCGTACTCGACATCGACGAGAACACCGCGGCCGAGACCGCCGAGATGATCGCCGCCGAGGGCGGGACCGCGTTCGCCGCCAGCGTCGACATCGCCGACGAGGACTCCGTACGGGCAGCCGTCGAGCGCACGACCGCCGCGTTCGGCGGTCTCGACTTCGCCGTGAACAACGCCGGCATGTCCTCGCACCAGAAGCTCGACCGGACGAGCCTGGCCGAGTTCGAGCGGGTGGTCCGCGTCAACCTGGCGGGCACCTTCCTGTGCATGAAGTACGAGCTGCCCGCACTCGGCGGCGGAGGGTCGGTCGTCAACATCGCCTCCAACGGCGGCCTGTACGCGATCCCGCAGGCCACCGCCTACGTGGCTGCCAAGCACGGCATCGTCGGCCTCACCAAGGTCGCCGCGGTCGACTACGCGAACGAGGGCATCCGCGTCAACGCCGTCTGCCCCGGGCCGACCCGCACGCCGGGGTTCGAGCAGTTCGCGGGCGACACCGACATGATCGCGCGTCAGGAGGCGATCACGCCGCTCGGCCGGCTGGCGACGCCGGACGAGGTCGCCGCGGCGGCGGTCTGGCTGTGCTCGGACGCCGCGTCCTACGTCACCGGGATCGCCTTGTCGGTCGACGGAGGGCGGCGCGCGTGAGGGTCATCGCGATGGAGGAGGCGTTCGCCATCCCCCGGCTCCAGGCCAGGTTCCCGGTGCCCAGGACCGGGACCGCCGCGGGCTGGATCAAGGACTGGGGACAGCGGCTGGCCGACTTCACCGCCTACCGGCTGCCCGACATGGACGAGCACGGCATCGACATCCAGGTGCTGTCCCTGACCGCCCCCGGCATCCAGGGCCTGACGGACACCCGGCAGGCGGTCGCCGATGCCCAGGCGGCCAACGACCATTTGGCCGAGGTGATCGCCGGACACCCCGACCGCTTCCGCGGCCTGGCCGCCCTGCCCTTGCAGGAACCCGAGGCGGCGGTGGCCGAACTCCACCGCGCCGTGGCCGGACTCGGGCTCAGCGGGGCCCTCGTCAACGACCACACCGCGGGCACGTACCTCGACGATCCGCGCCACGAACCGGTGTGGGCGGCACTCGAGGAGCTGGACGTGCCGCTCTACCTGCACCCGGGCGCACCCCCGGCCGAGCCGTGGCGCGTGCTCCAGGGCCGCCCCGAGCTCCAGGGGCCCTTGTGGAGCTGGGGCGCGGAGACCGGCGGACACGCCCTGCGGATCGTCCTCGGCGGGGTCTTCGACCGGCATCCGCGCGCCCGGCTCATCCTCGGCCACATGGGGGAGTTCCTGCCCTTCCAGCTCGCACGCCTCGACTCCCGCTACACCCGGCAGGAACACCGGCCGCTCGCCCGGAAGCCGTCGGCGTACTTCGGCGGCAACATCCTGATCACCACCAGCGGGGTCTGCTCCCCGGCCGCGCTCGCCGGCGCGGTTCTCGCCATCGGCGCCGACGCCGTGATGTTCGCCGTCGACTACCCCTTCGAAGACACCGCCGAGGCCGTCCGGTTCCTCGAGCAGGCGCCGGTCAGCGACGCCGACCGGGCCAAGATCAGCCACGGCAACGCGGAGCGGCTGCTGCGTCTGGAGCCGTGACCCGGCCGGCTCGGCCGGAGGCGGGGGCCTCGTGGGCTTCGGTGGGATGTAAGCGGCATGCAAGGCACGGCTTTCTAGCCTCCCGGGTGAACCGAACGACCCGAGGAGGAGACGGTGGAAAAACTCAGCGCCTGGGTGGTCAGGCACCGGTTGCCGGTGCTGATCGCCTGGCTGGCAGTCACGGTGGTCGGCGTCGTCGTCGCACCGACCGTGTCGAGCCGGCTGGTGAGCGGGAAGCATCTGAGCAGCGCGGCCTACACGGCTGACGTTCGGATCGCCGCCCACTACGGGGGCGCGACCTCGGACCCCGCTGTGCTCACGCTCGGCCTGCCGGCCGGCCAGACGGTGTCCGCGCCGGCTGCCGCGACCCAACTGCGGTCGGTCGACGCGGCCATCGAGAAGACCGGTCCGCAGCTGCGGCTGGTGTCCTACGCCTCGACCGGCTCGCATGCGCTGGTGGGGCGGGGGAGTGCCAGCACCGTCGTGCTCGTCTATCCCCCGCACGACAACGACGACATGACGGACGATCAGGTCAGCGCCCTCACCCATGCCGCGAAGGCGGCGGCCCCGTCGTTGCGGGTGGCTGGCACGAGCGTGGCGGCGCTCGAGGCCGGAAGCACCAGCGGCGGCAGTTCGACCGTGACCGGTGAGCTGGTCTTCGGCGCTCTGGGCGCGTTGATCGTGCTCGTCTGGGTGTTCGGCTCGCTGCTGGCGGCTCTGCCGATCATCATGGCGCTGATCTCGGTGCTGACGATGCAACTGTTCATCTGGGCCCTGACCTACGTGATGCCGTCGTCCTCGCCGCTGAACCCGGCGGTGCAGTACATCGTGGCGCTCCTGGGTCTCGGCCTGTCCATCGACTACTCACTGCTGGTGGTCACCCGCTGGCGCGAGGAACGTGCGGCGGGGCACGACAACGCTGACGCGGTCCGCCTCGCGGTCCAGCGTGCCGGGCATTCGGTGTGGTTCAGCGGGGTCGTCGCGTCACTGGGTCTGTTCGCGCTGATCGTGGTGCCGAACTCGCTGGTGCGCGGTATCGGGGTCGCCGGCCTGTTCATCCCCTCGACCGCGACGCTGGTCGCGCTCACTCTGCTGCCGGCGCTGCTGTCGAAGATCGGGCCGCGGGTGGACTGGCCGCGCCGCAGGTCGGCCGGCACGGTCGGCCGGTTCTGGACCCGCTGGGCGAAGCTGGTGATCCGTCGCCGGGTGATCGCGGCTGCGCTGGGTCTGGGTATCCTCGGCCTGCTTGCGTCGTTCGCCGCGACGATCGATGTCGGGCTGCCGACCACGGGCCACCTCGCCAGTGGCGGCGGCCCCACCGACGGTCTGCATGCGCTGGAGGCCGACGGGTTCCCCTCGGGCACGCTCACCACCGTACCCGTCTACGTCCCGCATGCCGCCGACGCGGGCGCGGTGGCCTCCACGCTCTCCTCGCTGGCGAGCCTGCACGGCGCCGTCGCCCCGTCCGTCCCGACGTGGCGGCAGAACGGTTCCGCGATGGTCCTCGCGATCCCGCGCTTCGAGGTGGGCACGTCCCAGGGCGGCGGCTCCCTGCGGGACATCCAGCACACGGTGCCCTCCGGGGTCCTCGTCGGGGGCGAGGGCGCGCTCAACATCGATCTGACCCACTCCACGTACGGGGCGTTCCCGATCCTGTTCGCGGTCGTGGCGATCGTGACCTTCCTGCTGCTCGTGCGGGGCCTGAAGTCGATCGTGCTCCCGGCGAAGGCCGTGCTGCTCAACATCCTGTCGGTGGCTGCCTCCTACGGCCTGCTCGTACTGGTGTTCCAGCACGGGTTCGGCATGCAGGCGCTGTGGGGCGTACGCAGCTACGGGGCGGTCGACACGCTCGCGCCCGTGCTGATCTTCGGGTTCCTGTTCGGTGTCTCGATGGACTACGAGGTCTTCATCCTCTCCCGCGTACGCGAGGGCTACGAGCGCACCCGCTCGACCACCGCGGGAGTCATCGAGGGCATCTCGCGCACCGGCCGGCTGGTGACCAGCGCCGCGTTGATCCTGTTCCTCGCCCTGGCTTCGCTGTCGACGGCGAACGACGTCACGGTGCGGCAGATCGCGGCGGGTCTGGCCGCGGGCGTCCTGCTCGACGCCGTCGTCGTGCGGATGCTGCTGCTTCCGGCACTGGTCTCCCTGTTCGGCCCTCTCAACTGGTGGATGCCCGAGCGGGTGGCCCGACTGCTGCGGATCAGTCCCGACGCCCCGCAGGAGGGCATCGGGCAGGAACGTGAGCCGATGCCGATCGGAGATGCTGGCTAGATGCGGGTACTGGTGGTCGAGGACGAGCAGGACATGGCGGAGTCGCTGGCCTGGGGCCTGGCGGCCGAGGGCTATGTGGTCGACGTGGCGGCCGACGGTGTGGAGGGCCTCTGGAAAGCGCAGGAGACCTCCCCCGACGTGATCATCCTCGACGTGCGGCTGCCCGGGATGGACGGCTACCGGCTGTGCCGCGCGCTGCGCGAGCAGGGCCGGTGGACCCCGGTTCTGATGCTCACCGCGATGGACGAGGATCTCGACCACGCCGAGGGGCTCGACTCCGGGGCCGACGACTACCTCGCCAAGCCGTTCTCCTACCCGGTGCTCCTCGCCCACCTGCGCGCGCTGACCCGGCGCGGGCTCGGTGCCAGGCCGGCGGTGCTCGAAACCGCCGGCCTGGCCCTCGATCCGGCGAGCCGGACGGTCACCCGCGGCGGCCGGGAGCTGGATCTGAGCGCGCGGGACGTCGCCGTCCTCGAACACCTGCTGCGGCGCAAGGGCCGTGTCGTATCCAAGGCGGAGCTGCTCGCACACTGCTGGGACGTGGCCTACGAAGGCAGCCTGTCCGTGGTCGAGGTCCACGTCCACCGGCTTCGGCGGAAGATCGAGACCCGCGGCGGGCCGCAGGTGATCAGAACGGTGCGCGGCGAGGGTTACACGATCCGGGAGGAGGAGCGATGACCGTCCGGACGCGGGTGACGGCCGTGGCGGGCGTGGCACTGACCGCCGCGGTCTCGCTCGGCCTCGTCATCATGTACCTGATGCAGGTCGGCTCGGCGCACCGCACCGCCGACGACCAGTTGCGCACCTACGCCGCGCAGATCGAGCAGTCCGCGCGGTCTACCCGGCCCGGCGGCTGGCCCCGCCCGCTGCCGGCCTTCCCGCTGGACGCGAACGCCCAGGCCCAGGTCACGGAGGCCGGCAGCGCGCGCGTCCTGGCCTGGACCCCCGCGCTGGATGGGTTCGCCGCCGTCTACACGCTGCCGGCGGGCGCGGCCTCGCCGATCCGGCAGGCCGGAGTCGACCCCGCACTCGACGGTGAGGTGCGTGTGGTCGGCACCCATGCCGTCGTCGGCGGGCGGACGGTGAGCATCGTCACGTGGACGGACACCAGGGCGCTCAGCCAGATCAACGAGACCTTCAGCCGCCTGCTCCTGGTCGGAGTGCCCGGCATCCTGCTGCTGGCCTGCGTCACGGTGTGGCTCGTCGTGGGCCGGGCGCTTCGGCCGGTGGAGCGGATTCGCCGTACCGTCACCGAAATCAGCGCCGCCGATCTCTCCCGGCGGGTGCCCGAACCCGCCGCCCGTGACGAGATCGGCGAACTGGCCCGCACCATGAACGGGATGCTCGCCCGTCTCGAGGACTCGGCCGCGCGGCAGCGCCGGTTCGTCGCGGACGCCTCGCACGAGTTGCGCAGCCCGCTGGGGACGGTCCGCACGGCGCTGGAGGTCGGCCTCGCCCATCCCGACCACGCCCCGTGGACGCAGATCGCCGAACGCGCCGTACGCCAGTCCGCGCGCCTGGAAACCCTGGTGCACGACCTGCTCCTGCTCGCTCGCAGCGACGACCGGCACCTGCTGCACCGACGGAGCCCCGTCCCGATCGCGGCGCTCGTGCAGGACGTGCGGGCGGCGGTGCCCGCGCCGCGGGTACCGGTCGGGTTCCGTGCGGCCGCGAGCACGGCCGGGGGCGGTAACGGGGACGCGTGCGTGCTCGGCGACGCGGAGCAGTTGGACCGGATGGTGCGCAACGTCCTGGACAACGCGATCCGCCATGCCCGGAAGGGCGTCGAGTTGTCCGTCGACGTCTCGGCACCGGAGGCGGTCCTCATCGAGGTCGCCGACGACGGCCCGGGCATCCCGGTCGAGGACCGCGAGCGCGTGTTCGGCCGCTTCGTCCGCCTCGACGCGAGCCGGGAACGGGGGAGCGGAACGAGCGGTCTCGGGCTGGCCATCGCACAGGAGATCGCCACCGCGCACGGCGGGCGGATCGCGATCGGCGACGCGCCCGCCGGCGGCGTGCTGGTGCGCATCACCCTCCCGCGCACGGCCGGCTGAACTCCGCCGGCGCCGGCGCCGCGCAGACCCGCCGCCGCCCCCGGTTCGGTTGCCCCGGCTCAGCCGCTGCCGGGGCGGGCGAGCCCCTGGTCGTAGGCGAAGATCACCGCCTGGACGCGGTCGCGGGCGCCGATCTTGGCGAGGACCCGGCCGACGTGCGTCTTCACGGTGGACTCGCTGACCACGAAGCGGGTGGCGATCTCGCCGTTGGTCCAACCCTTGCCGATGGCCACGAGGATCTCCCGCTCGCGTTCGGTGAGCGCCGTCAGTCGCGGGTCCTCGCCCTGGCCGGGCGTTCTGAACGGCACATGCCGGGTGTACTCGTCCAGGATGCGGCGGGTGAGGGCCGGCGCGATCACCGCGTCGCCCTCGGCGACGGCCCGGATGCCGGCGAGGAGTTCCTCGGGGCGGGCGTCCTTGAGGAGGAAACCGCTGGCGCCGGCCCGCAGCGCGGCGTGCACGTACTCGTCGACGTCGAAAGTGGTCAGCACCAGGACCCGGGAACGCCCCCCGGCCTCGGCGATCCGCCGCGTCGCCTCGATGCCGTCCATTCCGGGCATCCGCACGTCCATCAGCACCACGTCAGGACGCAGTTCGGCGGTCCTGCGGACGGCCTCGACCCCGTTCGCGGCCTCGCCGACCACCTCCGTCTCGGGGAGGGAGTCGAGGAGCACCCGGAAGCCGTAGCGCTGCAACTGCTGGTCGTCGACGACGAGCACCGTGGTCACGCGGTGCCTCCCTGGGGTGCCACGTCGAGCGTGGCCTCCACGACCCATCCCCCGTCGGATGCGGGACCGGCGTCGATGGTCCCTCCGTACAGCGCCGCCCGCTCGCGCATGCCCACCAGTCCGTGTCCTTCCTCGTTGCCCGGTCCTGGGTTTTCGGCCTGGCCGTTGTCCCGGATGCGCAGGACGAGCCGTTCGTCGTCCACGATGACCGACAAGGCCACCCGGGTGCCGGTCCCGGCGTGCTTCAGGGTGTTCGTCAGGGCTTCCTGGACGATCCGGTAGACGGTCAGCTGCACGCCCCGGTCCAGCGTCCCCGTCTCGCCGACCGTCCGGTAGACGACCTCCAGGCCGGCGCCGCGCACGCTGTCGCACAGCGCCTCGACGTCCGCCAGACCCGGCTGCGGGCTGAGCTCGACCACCTGGCGGGCGCCGTCCGACGCCTCCCGCAGGACGCCCAGCACCCGGCGCAGTTCGCTCAGGGCCGTCCGCCCGGTGTCGCCGATCAGCCGGAGCGCCTCCTTCCCGCGGGCGGGAGCCGTCTCGGCGGTGTACATGCCGGCATCGGCGAGGGTGATGATGACGGACAGGTTGTGGCCCACGATGTCGTGCATCTCCCGTGCCACCCGGGCGCGTTCCGTCGCGGTCGCGAGCCTGATGCGCTGGTCGCGTTCCGTCTCCAGCCGCGCTGCCCGCTCCCGCAGCCCCGCGAGCTGTGCGCGGCGGGTCCGCACCATCAGGCCGACGGCGAGGGCCGCGATCACCGTGCTCAGCAGGAAGAACAAGGTGTCCCACACGGACACCGCCGGCGAGATCCGCACCGCCACCAGCACCATCCCCGCCGCCATGCCCCCGCAGGCCCAGGGCAGCAGCCGCAGCCGCCCGTGCAGGGCCAGGCTGTACAGGGCCACGAACAGGGCGACGTCCGCGCGCAGCGCGGCATCCAGCGACCACTGGAGGACGAAGACGACGCCGATGGCGACGAAGGCCGCCATGGGCCGGCGCCGCCGCCACAGGAGCGGCAGCACCAGACCGGCCTGCAGGAGCAGCACCGCCGCCGGCGGCAGCTGGGTGAAGGAGAACTGGAACCGGTGCTGCTCGTCCCCGTCGCCGTCCCCCGCGCCGCCGTGGTGCAGCAGGTCCGGCAGGCAGAACACGAGGTAGACGACCACCACCACCGCGGTGTCCAGGACCCACGGGTGCGCCCGGTCCGCCTGCCGGAGCCGCTGGCCGGCCTGGGCGAACCGGGCGGCCAGCGGTCCCATCCCGCCGAGGTCGCCGGTGTCCGTGGTGGTGGTCAAGGTCGTCACCTGCCCATGGTGCAGGTGGTCAGACGTCGCTGCGCACCAGCCGGTACGCCGCCCCCGCGAGCGCGAGCGCCGTCCAGCCGAGGAAGACCAGCAACCCGGCGCCCGGTGACAGGGCGGTCGCGTCGTGGGTCAATGCGAACATCGACTCGCCCGCGTTGCTCGGGAGGTAGGGGCTGATGTTGTCCTGCCAGGAGCTGGGCAGGAGGGAGATCAGCCCCGGGACCAGCATCAGGGAGGCCACCAGGACCGAGATGCCGCCGGCCACCGAGCGCAGCAGCGCGCCCAGCGCGGTCCCGATCACGCCGACCAGCCCGAGGTAGAGGCCGGCGCCCAGCAGGCTGCGGAGGACCCCGGTGTGCGTGAAGCCCATGGCGGCGGGGGTGCCGGAGACGATGCCGCTGCCGAACCCGAAGGCGACGAACGCGCCGAGGGTGGCGACCACCAGGGCGACCAGTCCGAACACGGCCGCCTTGGACCACAGCACGGGCAGGCGGCGGGGCACGGCCGCGAGCGTCGAGCGGATCATCCCGGTGGAGTACTCACCCGCGGTGACCAGGACCCCGAGCACACCGAGGGCCAGCTGGGCGAAGTTGGTGCCGAAGAGGGACAGGCTCACGGCCGTCGCGGTGGCGAAGTCCTTGTCCTGGTGCGGGGAGCCGACGCCGGACTTGTAGTGCTCCGCGGCGATGAGCCCGAAGGCGACGAGGAAGAGCAGGCCGAGGCCCAGGGTGATCCAGGTGGAACGCAGGGACCACAGTTTGGCCCACTCCGAGGCGAGCACGCGCCGTCCGGTCACCCGGTAGGCGGGGCGGGCCGGAACCGACGCGGGCGCCTCGACGGTCGTGGTGAGCGTGCTCATGCGGGCCTCCCGACGGTGGCAAGGGACTCGACGGTCGTGGTGCCGTGGTACTCCACGGCATCCCGGGTCAGGTTCATGAACGCCTCCTCCAGCGACACCGTCCGTGCCGTCAGTTCGAACAGCGCGATCCCGTGCTCGGCCGCCTTCAGGCCGATCTCGCGGGCACTCGCCCCCGTCACCCGCAGTTCCTCGGAGCCGGCCCGGCCGGTGATGTCGACCCCGGGCCCGGCCAGGACCTCCCGCAGCCGCGCCGGCTCCGGGGTGGCCACCTGCACCGTGTCCCCGCCGGCGTCGCGCACGAGGTCCGCCACGGTGGTGTCAGCCAGCAGGCGCCCGCGCCCCACGATGATCAGGTGGTCCGCGACCAGGGCCATCTCGCTCATCAGATGCGACGACACGAACACGGTCCGGCCCTCGGCGGCGAGGCCCTTCAGCAGGTTGCGGATCCACAGGACGCCCTCCGGGTCGAGCCCGTTGACCGGTTCGTCCAGCATCACCGTCTGCGGATCACCCAGCAGCGCCGCCGCGATGCCGAGCCGCTGCCCCATCCCGAGGGAGAAGGCACCGGCCCGGTTCCTCGCCGCGCTGCCGAGCCCCGCCATCTCGATGACCTCGTCGACCCGGCGGCGGGGAATCCCGTGCGTCAGGGCGAGCGCCAGCAGGTGGTTGTAGGCCGAGCGGCCCGGGTGGATGGACTTCGCCTCCAGCAGCGCCCCCACCTCCTGGAGCGGCGCCTCGTGACGGGCGTACTGCTTCCCGTTCACCGTCACGGAGCCGGCCGTCGGTGCGTCGAGCCCGACGATCATGCGCATGGTCGTGGACTTTCCCGCGCCGTTGGGCCCGAGGAAACCGGTCACCGTACCCGGCCGCACGGCGAAGTCCAGCCCGCCCACGGCCGTCTTCTCGCCGTACCTCTTGGTCAACTGCTGTGCGTCGATCATGCGCGTCTCTTCCTGTTCGGAGCCGGCGCCCGCCGGCCGCTCTGGACGCCTCACCGACAACGCTAGAAGCCCGAACCCCCTGATCCGGTGGTACCGCGGACCGATCCGCGCCCCCCGGGTCGTACCGCGGTACTACGCGCCACTGCGACCCCGGTCGCACCGTCCGGGCCGCGTCCGCGTCCGGGCGGCCTGCCGACGCGGTGGGCTTCCGCATCACCGACGACGGCGCGCCGCCGCCCTCTTCGCCGGCCGGCAGCGGCCTCACCGGCATGCGGGAACGCGTCGCGATGTTCGACGGCGACCTGGGCGCCGCGACCGGCATCCGCGTCGTGGCCGAGGCCGCCGACGGCCGTGAATGCGGTCGAGGCCGCGCCCGCAGGCAACGCCCCGACGTGGTCCCGATGGACCTGCGCATGCCCGGCATGGACGGGATCGAGGCCACCCGCCTCATCTGCGAGGCGACCTCCTCCCGACCACGTTCGACATGGACGCCTACGCGTTCGCGGAGCTGCGCGCGGGCGTAGCTGGAGGTAGCTGCGGGGCAAGGCTCGGGCAGGCCGACGAGCCGGGCAAGGGGCGTGCTCCCCATGGTCCTCGGTGCCGCACTGGCAGTCGCCCTACCGGCACTTCGCGCTGCCGGCGTCGGCGACTTCGCCCGCCTCGGCGCTACCTCGGGGGTACGACAACGCCGTTCGCCGTTCGCCGCGCCCGCCGAGCTGCCGGGGATGGCGGCGTCACACAGAGACCGTATTGACAGGTCCATGACCGTCGAAGATTCTGAATTGCCGCGCCACGTCCCGCGCACGACCAAAGGCCGGCGGTTTGAGCATCCTGCACCCCCCACGAAGGAGCCAGCATGCGCAGATTCCTGATAGGCGTCGCCACCCTCGCGGCTGCGGCGGCCTTTGCCGCTCCGGCCGCGCCGGCCACCGCGGCGGCGGCCGCACCGGGACTGTCCTTCCGCCCCTTGCACTACAACATCAACGGCTACAACTGGGGCGGATACGCCGCCACCGGCAGCGGCTTCACCTCGGTGTCGGCCGCCTGGACCGAAGCGAACGCGACCTGCAACTCCACCAACGACCTCTACGCCCCCTGGGTCGGCATCGACGGGTACGGCTCGTCCACCGTGGAGCAGACAGGCGTGGAGACCGACTGCTCCAGCGGCAGCCCCGTTCACCAAGCCTGGTACGAGATGTACCCCGCCAACCCGGTCTACCTCAGCCGCACTTCGTACCCGGTCTCGGCCGGGGACCACATCACCGCCTCGGTGACCAACACCAGCGGCAGCACGTACGCCCTGAAGCTGACCGACTCCACGCGCGGCTGGACCTACAGCACGAACAAGTCCCTCTCCTCCCAACGGGCCAGCGCCGAGGTCATCATCGAGTCGCCGACCGGGGCCTACCCGAACTTCGGCACCCTCAACTTCACCTCGGCCACCGTCAACGGGAACTCCCTCGGCTCCTACGGCCCGACCGCGCTCGACCCGTCGAACGGCGCGTACGAGGCCCGGACCAGCGCGCTCGGCTCCAGCGGCACCAGCTTCAGCGAAACGTACCTGCGGGAGTAGCCGCGCCGGCGCTGGGGCGGCACCCCGCCCCAGCGCACCCACCTGCCCGCGGTCCCGGACGCCCCCACCGCGGCACCCGGCCACCGTGCAACGGTCCGGAGTGAACGGGCGGTTCGACCCCCGAGGGGCGCACGGTGGACTTGTCGCAGCATGGCCTACCTCGCCTGCTTGAGTCACCACTGCTTCCGGCTGCGCGCCCCGCTCGGTGATCTCGTTCAGGAATCGGGCGATTGATCAACCATCCCGTCTTCTGCCTCCCCGCGCCACCGAGTGAGGCTTTTACGGACCGTGAGACTCGCCGGATGATCGGGGCCGAGGACGCGTTCGACATCGGTCAGCAGTTCGGCGAGCGTGGTGGCGGCGCAGGCCGCGTCCCCCGCCTCCCCTTGCGAGGTTGCGAGGCCGATGCGGGTGGCGAGGGTATCGACGTGGTCGGGCCCGAGGACCCGTTCCTGGTCGGTCAGTAGGTCGGCGAACGCGGTAACGGCGCCGCGGGCGTCCCCCGCCCTTCCTCGCCACAGGGCGAGGTTGCTGCGGACGGTGAGGGTGGTGGGGTGGTCCGGGCCGAGGATTCGCTCGACGTCGGTCAGGAGGCCGGCGAACGCCGTAACGGCGCCGGGTGCGTCTCCCGCTGCCCCTCGCCAGGTGGCGAGGTTGTTGCGGCTGGTGAGGGTGTCGGGGTGGTCGGGCCCGAGGAGCCGTTCGCGGTCGGTCAGCAGTTCGGCGAACGCTCTGGCGGCACCGGCCGCGTCGCCGGCCTCCCCTCGCCAGGTGGCGAGGTTGTTGCGGCTGGACAAGGTGTCCGGGTGATCCGGGCCAAGGACGTGAAGAGTGTGCTGCAGCAGTTCGGCGAAGGCTCTGGCGGCGCCGGCCGCGTCGCCCGCCTTGCCACGCCACAGGGCGGCGTTGTTCCGAATGGCCAAAGTGTCGGGGTGGTCAGGACCGAAGATCTCTTCGACATCGGGCAGCAGGTCGTCGTAGGCGGTGGCGGCACCGGCCGCGTCGCCGGCCTCCCCCAACCACCGAGCCACGTTGTTCCGGACGTTGATGGTCATCCGGTGGTCGGGCCCCAGCACCCGCAACGCGCGCTCCAGCAGCTCTTGGTGGGCGGTGGCGGCGCCGGCCGGGTCCCCCGCCTGCCCTCGCCATAGGGCAAGGTTGTGCTGGACGGTGAGGGTGGTGGGGTGGTCGGGGCCGAGGATTCGCTCGACGTCGGTCAGTAGCTCGGCGAACGTGGTGGCGGCGCCGGCCGCGTCCCCCGCCTCTCCCAGGTAACTGGCGAGGTTGTTCCGGGTGGCCAGGGTGTCGGGGTGGCGCTTTCCGAGAACCCGTTCCCGGTCGGCCAGCAGTTCGGCGAAGGCGGTGGCAGCGCCCGCCGCGTCACCTGCTTTCCCTCGACAGGTGGCGAGGTTTGCCCGTGCGGCCAGGGTTGTCGGGTTGCCCGGGCCCAGGCGATCCGTCGCAGTGCTGACTACGTGCTCGAAGTGGTCCACGGCTGCCGCTACTTGGCCGGTGCGGGCGAGGCTGAGGCCGAGGTGGTGGAGCACAGGATGCGTCCTGTCCTTCTGGTACAGGGTGTCTTCGCTGTGGTGGGTGAGGGCGGCGGCATTCATGCGCAAGGCCCGCGCCAGGACGATGTCGCGCTCGTCTTCGGGCCAGACCGTGGTAAGGGCGTCAGCGGTGGCACTGCCCAGTTGGCTGCGCTGTCGCGAGGTGAGGGCGTCACGGGTTGTGCGCTGGATGAGTTGGTGGACCCGAACTTCTCCAGTGGTGAGGGCGTGGTCGATCAGGCTCAGCCGGTGCAGGGCCTGCAGCGTGCTGACTGCCTCGTCGGCCGTGGCCGCTACCGGCTTGCGGTGCCGCCGTGCTGTCCACCAGCGCGCCCTGCGCGGCGTTGCGAGGTGGGCTTGACTGCGGTGTTCGGTGAGATAGGCCAGTGCGGGTGTGCTGGTGAGAACCGAAGTGGGGATGCCGTTGGGGTCGAGGAAGGCGGCCAGTTCGAGCATGGGGCGGGCCAGGCCCGCCGGGCGGGCCTGGTTGGCGCGTTCGATGGACAGGGACCAGGTGGCAGCAACGGTGGCGGTCTGGTCGTCGGGTAGTGCGCCGGGCTCCGGCAGCAAGTCGGCCAGCTTCCTGATTCGGTCGGCCAGCAGCTCGCGGTAGGAGGCACAGGTCAGGTCCGCGTCGATGATGTAGGCGGCAGCCTGGGCCAAGGCGAGGGGCAGGTGTCCCAGGTCGGCGGCGAGACCGGTGATCTGGTCGGTCGGCTCGTGGCGGTCGTGCGCGGCGAGTACGGCGGTGACGTAGGCGGCGGCTTCCTGCGGGGTGAATGAGCCCACGGCCACCAGGCGTCGGCCCGCCCCGGTCAGTGCGGCCTCGCGGCGGCGCGTGGTGGCCAGGACACGGCCGTGCGGGCTGGCGGGCGGCCACCAGCCGCGGATGTCGGCAGGGTCTGCGACGTCATCCAGTACGATCAGCCACCGGCACGGCTGCTGGCCGGCTTTGGGCTCCAGCCAGGCCAGGAACGCCCGGGCGGCCTGATCCGGGTCGCTGGGGTCGGCGGCAAGAACCTCCACGCCGGCCTGCGCGTACCCGGCTGTGATCGCTGAGCGGCTGCTCGCACTGATCCACACCAATACGTCGACCTCGCCGCCATGCCAAGCGGTGCGGGCGTAGTCGGCCGCCAGCTGCGTCTTGCCCACCCCGCCGGTGCCGGTCAGTACCTGGCTGAGCACCGTGGCACCCCCGCCGTCGGCCGCCATCCGCAATTGGTCCACCTCGGACCGGTGCTGGAAGGACAAGGCGCGAGGCGGGAGCACGCCGACCTGGTGCGGCCAGGCGGCTGGTCTGCGCGGTGCAGCGTGGTGGTGGACTTGCCCGGCGTAGCCGACGGCGATGCTGCCGTGGTCGGCGAAGATGCCGCTGATGTGGTGAGGCGGCGCGGCCGGGACGGCACCGGGTGCGCTCAGTCCTGGTACGGACCCGGCTGCGAAGGGTTTCCCAGGGTCACATGCCCCATGGTCACTGCGGCAGCGGACCCGTGGTCGGCCCGGACGTCCACGTCTCCGCCGATGGCCAGACCGCTCGGGCCGGCCGACGCACTGCTGTGGGAGGCCTGCTGGGCCAGCAGGGTGCGCAGCTCATCGGCGACCCGGGCCCGCTCAATGTCCTCAAGACTCTCCAGCAACGCCTCGATCCGGCCCTGCCACGCCGCCTCCTGACGGATACGCACCCGCTCCACCTCGGTCGGCCGAGCCGCCTGCAGCTCGCCCGCGGTCTGATCGAGGCGCTCCAGCTCGGCGTGCTCGCGCTGCGGATTCCCCCGGCCGAACCAACGGGCCACCTGTTGGCGTACCGCTGTCCAAGCGTCTGTGCCTGCGGCCTGCACCACCGCAGTGCCTCCCGCCGCGGCCAGCGCAGCCATTGCCTCCGACAGCATCCTCGCCCTTCCCCCCTGAGACATCAGTCCGGAACTGGGGCACGCACTACACCAGTGCCTTCACCGCGTCCACTCCATCAGACACCGCCGCAGTTGTCTCTGGTTCCGGCAGGAGAACGTCTGGCTCTGTGGGTGAGTTCTGTTCGGGAAACGTCTGGGTCCTTGCTTCGGGGCCATGGTTGTGCTCTGCACCACGAGGGGCCCGGTCGCGCGCGTCCACGGTGTCGCGCGGCAAGCGGGAGTTGGCGCACGCGGAGGAGCACGCCGGCCGGGTCCGGGCACCGGGCGCGGGTCGGAAGCCCTTGCGGGAGGCTGATCCGGGGCTGATGCCCGCGTTGTTGGCGCTGGTCGAGCCGGGCCAGCGCGGTGACCCGGAATCTCGGCTGCTGTGGACGGTGCGGTCCACCCGGAATCTGGCGGCCGAGCTGACGGGCCAGGGGCACCGGGTCGCTTCGGACCCGGTGGCCACGCTGGTGAAGGCGGAGGGTTTTTCCCTGAAGGGCACCTGCAGGACCACGGAAGGAGCCCGGCGTCCGGACCGGGGGCGCCCAGTTCCGCTATATCGACGACCAGGTCACGGCGTACCTCACCGACGGGCGGCCGGTGCGGGTCCGCGCACACGACTTCCCCGAGAAAGGTGCTCAGAAAGCGGTGCCGTACGGGGTCCCCGCGCTGCCGACGGTGGAGGACGAACTCGCCACGCGGCGCCGCCACACAGCACGAGCCTGGGCTGAAGTGCGCCCGCCGGCCAGGCCGCCGCGTCCTTGAGGCGGCAGGCGGGACGGGGAGTTTAAAAAAACGAACGTTCGCCTTGCAGTGAGCTAGGGAACGGGCTACGGTTCAAAAAGAAAGCGATTGATCGTTCGTTTTGAGAGAGGGGAGTCCCATGCGACTGCCACTGGTGCCCCCGGCGGAGCTGACCGCCGGGCAGCGCCCCCTCTACGAGGCATTCGAGACGATGACCCGGAACGCCGAGTACCAGGGCTTCGAGGTGCGGAACCCCGAGGGCGCGTTCGTCGGCCCCTGGGGCGTCATGCTCCACTTCCCTGAACTCGCCGTGCCGCTGGGCCGGTTCATCGACCTCGCGCAGAAGTTGCCCGGGCTCGGTGAGAGAGCCCGGCAGGTCGTGATCCTGACGGTCGGGGCCCGCTTCAATGTCGCGTACGAGCTGTACGCGCACGCTCCGCTGGCGGCACGCGCCGGACTGCGCGCGGACCAGATCGCGGCCCTCAGTGCCGGGGCGCGCCCCGCCGACCTGAGCGAGGAAGAACTGCTGGCCGCTGACGTGGCCGGAGCGCTGGTCCGCGCCGGCGCGGTTCCCGGGCCGCTGTACGACGCCGCCGTCGCCAAGCTCGGCCGTCCGGGCTTCGACGCCGTGGTGTTCATCACCGTCCACTACGTGGCATTGGGCGTCCTGCTCAACGCCTACGACGTGCCCGCCGGCCGTCCCGTGGCCGGCGCTCCCGAAGGAGGGAAGGCATGACAAGTGCCAAGGAACTGCTGGCCCGGCTCGAGGACCCCACCGACTTCGGCACCTTCGGCCGCTTCGTGGAGACGCCGGTCGACGAGATGCCGGCGGCCATGCGTGAGGCGTACGACGTGACGACGAGGATGCGCGGGCTGGTACCCGGCCCGCACAAGATATGGCTGGCCAACCCGGCACTGTCGATGACGATCGTGCCCACCGGAGCGTACTTCCAGACGAAGTCGAGCCTGTCGAAGGCCGAAATCGAGATCGTCACCAACGTCATCAACGGGCGCTGGGGCGCGGCGTACAGCAACTTCGAGCACGAAAAGATCGGCGTGATCTTCGGCGAACTCGACGCGTCACAGGTCGAGTCCCTGATCACCGGCCGGCCCACCGCGTTCGACGACCCGCGCCAGCAGGTGGTCTACGAGCTGTCCTCGGCGCTGGCGGCGGCGCGCGTGGTGCCCAAGAGCCTGTTCCGCCGTGCGCAGGAACTGCTCGGCGACCCGGGCATCGTCGACGTCACTGTCCTGATGGGCTGGTTCACCGCGGTCTGCCTGACGCTGATGGCCTACGACGTGCCGTCCGGTGCTGTCGGGCTCGAGCAGTAGCAGCAACTCCAGCGCCACGACACCCGGCCCAACCCCACGACACCGCACGACAAACGAGGAATCAAAGGAAACCGCCATGGCCATCGCGCCTCTTCCCGACGTCACCCTGACCCCGGTGGCCCACTTCCCGCAGGGCCACTTCCTGGAGAACCTGGTCGTCCGCGCCGACGGCTCGCTGCTGATCACCGCCGTGGTGCAGCAGGAGCTGTGGTATGTCCCCGGCCCCGCCCCTCGCACCCTGGTCGACCCGGTGCTCGTGCACACCTTCGACCACCCGGTCACCGGCATCGTCGAGGTCGAACCGGACGTCTTCGTCGTCAGTCTCACCGAGGGCTACACCACGCACGAATCCCACCTGGCCCGGCTCGACTTCAACGGCTGGGCACCGGGCACTCCGGTCGTTCCGGAGATCATCTTCACGTTCGACGAGAGGGTCCGCGCCCTCAACGGCAGCTGTGCGCTCGGCCCCGGGGTGCTCGCGGTCGCCGACTGCTTCGCCGGACTGGTCTGGCGCGTCGACCTGGCCGACGGGGCCCACCACGCCACCGCCCGGGTATGGCTCGCACACGACACGATGGCCTGGGACCCCGACGGCGAGGTCGCCCCGCCGCCGCAGCCGGGCATCAACGGCGTGCGGTACGGCGCGAAGACCGGCTACCTGTACTACACCTCCACCGCCCAGAAGGTGTTCATGCGTGTGCCGGTCGACCCGACCACGCTCGACCCGTCCGGCGCCCCCGAATTCGTCGCCGCCATCGACAACGCCGACGACTTCTGCGTCGACGAGGACGCCGGCTTCGCGTACGTCACCCGGCACCGGGCCAACACCCTCGACCGCGTCCCGCTCGCACCGACCCACGGCAGCGAGGTGCGCCACCTCGCCGGCGACCCCTTCGACCCGGTGATCGCCGGGCCGTCCAGCGCCTACTGGGGCGGCGAGCCCGGCGACCACAGCCGTGTCCTCTACGTCACGACCGACGGCGGCCGTACCGCCCCGCCCGAAGGCATCGTGCGCAACGCCGCCCTCCTGCGCGTCGAACTCGACCCGCCCGCCGAATCCTGAGCACCGGCCGTTGGCCGGCGGATACCAACGGCTGACGGATGATCCGTCGGCGCAGAGTTCCTGGTCGCCCAAGTAGCCCCGTGGGAGCAGCGAATGACGGCACCGTACGCCCGGACATCGCGTCGGCACGGGGACTCTCCTGCCGCGTACCGCCCGATCCGGGCCCCCGGCCGGCGCGGCAGCCGAGTCGACCGGTTCAACACCTGGTTCGCGATCGCGGTGAGCAAGGCCGTGGGCAGCATGTGGTGCGCCTACCTTTTCGCGGGTCTCTGCTTCATCGGCCTGCCCGACGCCATCAGCGGCGGAACAGCGACGCTGACCTCCTGGGTCGCCCAGAACTTCCTGCAACTCGTGCTGCTGTCGGTGATGATGGTCGCGCAGAACGCCGAAGCCGAGGCGGCGGAGCGGCGATCCGCGGCAATGTACGAAGCGATGTACGCGGACGCCGAACTCCTCCTGCGGCAGGAGGAACGGACCGCGGAGCGGATTGCCGCGCAGAGCCGGGCGGTGGCCGCGATCGCGCGCGAGCTCGGCATCGATCTTGCGGACATACCGGATGGGTGGACGCTGCCTGCTTCCAGGAGAACGAATGATCGCTTTTTGCGTATACTCGATGCCATGCCCAAGGTGAGCCAGCAGCACCTCGACGCCCGTCGTGCGGAGATCCTCGCCGCGGCCAGGCGCTGCTTCCTGCGCGACGGTTTCCACGCGACGTCCATGCAGGACCTGCTGGTCGAGGCGGGGCTGTCGGCGGGGGCGGTGTACCGGTACTTCGCCAGCAAGCAGGACATGATCGCCGCGATCGCCGAGGAGAACCTGCGCGAGGTCGTGGCCGAGGTCGACAAGGTGGTGAACCGCGAACCGGCGGTCGGCATCGGAGAGCTGCTCGCCGACCTATTCCGGGTGATCGAGGCCAAGCACGAGGAGAACGGCTTCGCCGCCATGGCACTCCTGGTGTGGTCCGAGTCCCTGCGCGACCCGAGGCTCGCCGAGCGGATCAGGGCCACGCTCACCCAGGTGACCGCCGAACTCGCCCGGATCGTGCGGGCGAGTCAGGAAACCGGAGACCTTCCGCCGGATGTTGCGGCAGAGCCCCTCACCCAGGTGATCGTGGCCACGGTACCCGGCTACATCCTCCAGTTGGCGTCACTCGGCTCCGGGCGAGTGTCGGGACTTCCGGACGCGGTTCGCGCCGTGTGGCCGGACAGGAGCGCGTCTGCGAGGTGAGCGGGGGACAGGGTGCCGGGCCGGCGGGGCCGTGCGGCGCGTGGGGCATCGGCGAGCCGGTTGTTGCGGACGAAGCGGGCCTGGAACGCTGTGGTTCTTGCCGGAGGCCCGGGTGATCGGGCTGGTGCCACAGGTCCACTCCTCGTCGATGGCCGCCTGGAGAGTGGGGGTAATCTCGACGCTCGCGCCTTCGGCGGTGAGTTCCCGGGCTGTGTCGTTCGCCCAGTAGGGCTCCTCGTGGTCGATTCGGGCGAGGACCAGGGTGTCCTTCGCTACGACGTCCCACCCCGCGGTTTCCAGAACGGTGACGGCGACGTGCACCTGCGGGCCGGTCACGACGGCGGTCACGCCGCTGGGGTGGTCGGGGTGCAGGTCGCGTAGGACGTGTGGACCGATGGAATCGGGTGTCATTGAAGGTACTGCTTTTCCATGTGCTGCCGGGGACATCCGCTCGGCACGACGGCGCGGTGAGCCGGCCGGAAGTGGCTGGTCGGCGTGGAGCAGTGGGTGGTTGGTGCGGGCTGTCGGCTGTTGCCGTTCTGCGCGGCCCGCGTGCATGGTCAGCGACGGGGGGATCGCGGCGGCGATCGGAGCGGGGTGGAGGTACCGTCCCCGTAGTGAGGGGCGCAACGCGCCGCTGCTCGGCGGCGTCGTTCTGGTGATCCGTCCGGTTTGATCACGTGACGCCGAGGGCGGCGAGCAGTCGGGGCCCTGGCAGTTGCGTATTCCCTCGTCTGGGACGATGTTCGAGTGAATGAGGAACCAGCCGCGCCGATGCCCGTCATCCTCGGCATAGACGATCTGCGGCCGCTGCCCAGGGCAACCCGGATCGCCCGTACCAGCATCGAGGGCATTCAGCTCTTGCAGGAGCATCGCGACGGGTTCATCGACGAGCTTTGGCTCGATCACGATCTCGGCGGGGATGACAGCATCATGCCCGTGGTAACTCTCATGGAAGAAGCCGCCTTCAGCGGACGGCCGTTCGACATTGGGACGGTCTTCGTGCACAGCGCCAACCCGATCGGCGCCGAGGCCGTCGTCCGGGCCCTGACACGCTGGAATTACCACGTCCGACGTGCGACAGCGTAGCGCCGGTGTGGTTACCACACTCCCGAGTCGTTCGGAGGAGCCCTCCTGTTTGATCACCTGATGTCGAAGGTGGTGAGCGGGCGGCATGAGTCGCGGGCATGGTGGCGGAGTCCGGCGGCGATGTTGTCGTGGCCAGCGTGGCGGAGTGCGCCAAGGGCGAGGTTGCGAAGGCTGGACATCGCCCGGGGTGCGGTGCCGGTGTGCACGCGAGAGGCGTCCTCGGCGTAGGTGGTGTCGCGAACGTGGTGGACCTTGTTCTCGATGCCCCAGTGGCCGCGTACCCGTGAGGCGCACGCGACGGAGCAGGTCTTGATCCGGCACCTCCCGCCGGGGCAGCCGCTTCAGCTCCTGTTGGAGGGTGGGGTGGTTGCCCTTGATCACGGCGATGGAGTGCGCTTGCTTGTCCTGGACCAGGAAGCGGGCGTGATCGGTCTGCGAGTGCAGCGCGTCGAAGGTGACCACGGTGTCGGTGAGATCGAGCGGCGCGAGCAGGGGCTTGAAGACGGTGATCTCGTTGGTCTTGTCCTGCGGTCCGCCGGGGAGTTCCAGGGATGGGGCGAGGTGGTGCGGTTCGAGGCGCGCACCGCCACCCGCATCGGCGAGGTGTCGGGTGCCCGGGTCAAGGACATCGACCGTGAGGCGTGGACCTGGGACGCGTGTCGGCAGACGACCACAAGTCCCGGTGGGCTCGTCGACAAGGGAACCAAGGGCAGAAGCCGCCGGACCGTGCCGATCATTCCGGAGATCCGCCCTATGGTCGCTCGGCGGTTGGATCTTCTCGGCCGCGACCCGATGGCGCGGCTCTTCACCGGTCCGAGAGGCGGACGATCGCTCTTGCCGGGGCCGCCTTGTCCGCACACCTCAGTGGGAGCAAGGTCAACTCACCCTCAACGCCTGCTGGTCCCAAAATGGTCCCAAGGAGCGGTCCGGGGCCGCGGCTGCGGGTGGTCCGCTGAAGGTGTCGGTGGACGTGAAGAAGCCCGCTGAGCTGGAGCGATGTGCTCCGCCAGCGGGCTTCCCCGGCTGTCGGGACGACAGGATTTGAACCTGCGACCCCCTGACCCCCAGTCAGGTGCGCTACCAAGCTGCGCCACGTCCCGATGCTTGATCTTCCGGGCGGGGCCCGGGGTGATCGCGCAAGAGAACTATATCGCACTCGGGGGGAGGCTCTGCCGCACATTGAGGGCGGCGCGGGGTGGGCGGTGAGTAGGGGTACTCATGTGGGGCGGGGCCGGCCGGGGCGAGGGTGGGGGCATGACCAAGGTGATTCCGCAGCAGCAGACGACTGCTGCGTATGCCGCGCAGGCCGCGATCTCGTTCGGGCTGGCGCTGGGGGCGATGGTGGTGGGGGTGGCGTACCTGCCGGTGGACGCTTGGGTACGGGCGTTCCTGGCGGTGGGGCTGCTCTATGTGGTGACGGCGACGTTCACCTTGTCGAAGGTGGTCCGGGACCGTCAGCAGGAGGGGCAGGTCACGAGCCGGGTGGACCAGGCCCGGCTGGACAAGCTGCTCGCCGAGCACGACCCGTTCAAGGTCGAGGGGATGTAGCGCGGCCCCGGCAAGGCGCGCAGGGCTGAGGGCAGGGCTGAGGGGCGCCCCGGGGGAGGGGGCCGGGGCGCCCCCGGCCCGCGTACGGACGGTCCCGGCCCCCGGCGACGGCTCAGCCCGCCGGGGGCGTATCGCCCAGCAGATACCGCGCCCCCGGCCCCTGCCCCGCGGCGCGATCCCCGGGGTTGTACAACCCGCACCGGCTCAACGACAGGCACCCGCACCCCACACACCCCCCGAGCTGCTCCTTCAGCTGCTGAAGCTCGGCGATCTGCGCGTCGATCCGCTGCTGCCACGCCCGGGCGACCCGGCTCCAGTCGGCCGAGCTGGGCACGTGGTCGACGGGCAGGTGCGCGAGGGCGTCGCGCACCTCCTCCAGGCTCAGCCCGATCCGCTGGGCGGCCCGGACGAAGGCGAGGCGGCGCAGCGTGGCGCGGCGGTAGCGGCGCTGGCCGCCGGCGGTGCGCTCGGCGCGGATGAGGCCGATCTCCTCGTAGTAGCGCAGCGCGGACGTGGCGTTGCCGCTGCGGGCGGCCAGTTCGCCGATGGTCAGGCGGTCACGGCTGGAAAGGCTCACGTCCTCCACGGTAGCGCTTGACTTCAAGCGAGCTTGAAGTTGCACAGTCGGGGCATGACGACGACGCGAACCGCCGCGCCGGCCGCGGCGGGCCACCCCGACGGGCGGCCGTACGGCTACCAGGACCTCCAACCGCTGATGTCGCTGATGAGCGGCGACGAGAAGCACGGCCCGGCGGCCACCTCCACCCTCGACGTGCTGTGGGTGCTGTACGACCGGGTGCTGCGGGTTCGGCCGGACACCGCGGACGACCCCGGGCGGGACCGCTTCCTGCTGTCGAAGGGGCACGGCCCGATGGCGTACTACGCGGTGCTCGCCGCGAAGGGCTTCGTGCCGCGCGCGTGGCTGCCGGGCTTCGGGACGTACGACTCGCCGCTCGGGTACCACCCGGACCGGACGCTGGTGCCGGGGGTGGAGATCGGCTCGGGCTCGCTCGGGCACGGGCTGCCGCTGGCGGTCGGCAGCGCGCTCGGCCTGCGCGCGCAGGGGCGGACCGGCCCCGCGGTGTGGGCGCTGGTCGGCGACGCGGAGATGGACGAGGGCAGCAACCACGAGGCGGTGCAGTTCGCCGGGGCGGTCGGCCTGGACCGGCTGCACGTGGTGGCCGTGGACAACCAGTCGGCGACCTACGGCTGGCCCGGCGGGCTCGCCGCCCGCTTCACGATGGAGGGCTGGTCCGCGGTGACCGTGGACGGACGCGACCACGAAGCGCTGTACGAGGCGTTCACCGCGCCGCACCCGGGCCGCCCGCACGCGGTGGTCGCCCGGGTGGAACCCAAGAGCTGAGCCCGAGCGCCGATCCCGGCGCCGAGCCCGCAGCCCCCCATCCCGCAGCGCCGACCCCGCCCAGCACCCCGCCCCCTTTCCCATCGGAGCCACCCCATGGACACCATGCGTGACCGCTTCTGCACGGTCGCCGGCACCCTCCTCGACGAGGACCCGCGCCTCGCGGTCGTACTCGCCGTGATCTCCGTCGACCGCTTCAAGGACGCCGCCCAAGCCCACCCCGACCGCGTGATCGACGTCGGCATCAGGGAACAGCTCCTGGTCAGCGCGGCCGGCGGCATCGCACTGACCGGCCTGCGCCCGATCGTCCACACCTTCGCGAGCTTCCTGGTGGAGCGCCCCTTCGAACAGGTCAAGCTCGACCTGAACCACCAGGGCGCCGGCGCCGTCCTGGTGAGCGCCGGCGCCTCCTACGACGTCGCGGCGGGCGGCCGCACCCACCAGGCGCCCGGCGACGTCGCGCTGCTGGACACCCTGGACGGCTGGACCGTCCACGTGCCCGGCCACCCCGACGAGGCCGAGGCGCTGGTGCGCCACGCCGCGGCCGACGGCGACCGGCTGGTCTACGTACGCCTCAGCGAGCAGGCGAACCGCGCGCCGCGCCCGGTCGCCCCGGGCCGCTTCGAGACGGTGCGCGAGGGCCGCGCCGGCGTCGTGCTGGCGGTCGGGCCGATGCTGGACGCGGTGCTGGCGGCGACCGAGGGCCGCGACGTCACGGTGCTCTACGCCTCGACGGTACGGCCCTTCGACGCGGCGGCGGTGCGCGCTGCGGTGGGGCGTACGGCCGCCGCCGACCTGGTGCTGGTCGAGCCGTACCTCGCGGGGACCTCCGCGCCGTTCGCGGCGGACGCGCTCGCGGACCGGCCGCACCGGGTGCTGGCGCTCGGCACCCGCCGTGAGGAGCTGCGGCGCTACGGTTCCGCGCCGGAGCACATCGCCGCGCACGGCCTGGACCCGGCCGGTCTGCGCGCGCGGATCGACGGCTTCCTCCACGCGTGAGGACCCCGCGGGCCTGACCGGATCGGTCCGCTTCCCGACCCGATGGGGCCTGTCACCGGCGGGCGCCGCGCGGCCAGGATCAGCACATGACCCGTGCACTGATCGTCATCGACGTCCAGGAGTCCTTCCGCGCCCGCCCGCTGTGGCAGGCGGTCTCCGACCCGCGGATCGCCGACCGGGTGGACCGGCTGGTCGAGCTCGCCCGGCAGGCGGGCGACCTCGTGGTGTGGGTGCTGCACACCGAGCCCGGCAGCGGCGGCGTCTTCGACCCGGCGCTGGGCCACGTCCGCCTGATGGACGGGCTGCGGCGCCGGGACGACGAGCCGCTGCTCCACAAGACCGCGCACAACGCCTTCACCACCACCAACCTCCAGCAGATCCTCACCGGGCGCGGCGTGCGCGAGGTGGCCGTGTGCGGCATCCGCACCGAGCAGTGCGTGGAGACCACCGCGCGGATCGCGAGCGACTTCGGCTACCAGGTCACCTTCGTCGTCGATGCCACCGCCACCGATCCGATCCCGCACCGCGACGCGCCCGCCGGGCGGAGCGTCGCCGAACTGCTCGCGGACCCGCGGACGTTGAGCGCGCAGGAGGTCATCCGGCGGACCGAGTACGCGCTCGCCGGGCGTTTCGCCACCATCGCGACCGTCGCGGAGCTGGAAGCGGCGGCCGCGCGAACGTCCGAGGACCGGGACCCCGCCGCCGACGGCGGCGCGCACCCGGCATGATGGCCGGACCGTGAGCCGTATCGTCTTCTTCCTCGTCCCCGGCGTCCACCTGCTGGACCTGGCCGGCCCCGCGCAGGTCTTCTCCACCGCGGCGGGCTTCGGGCACCCCTGCACCCTGGAGTACGTCGCCGAGCAGCCGGTGGTCGGGACCGCGCAGGGGCTGCCGGTGGTGGCGGGGACGGAGTGGCCCGAACTCGGCCCGGCGGACCTGGTGGTGGTGCCCGGCTGGCGGTCGCCGGCCGCCGCGCAGGGCGCCCGCGGCCCGGTCGGCCCCGCCATCGGCCCGGCCGTCCTGCGGGCGCTGCGCGACCACCACGCCCGGGGCGGCACGGTGGCCGGGGTCTGCGCGGGGGCGGAGGCGCTCGGCCGGGCCGGGCTGCTCGACGGGCGCCGCTGCACCACACACCACGACGTGCAGGACGAGCTGGCCCGCCGCCACCCCGCGGCCGTGGTGGTCCGCGACGTCCTCTACGTCGCCGACGACCGGGTGGTCACCTCGGCCGGGATCGCCAGCGGCATCGACCTGGCACTGCACCTCGTCGCCACCTGGCACGGACCGGCCGCGGCCGCGCGGGTCGCCCGCGACATGGTCGTCCACACCCGGCGCAACGGCCACGAACCGCAGGCCAGCGCCATGTTCCGGCACCGGTCGCACCCGGACGACACCGTGCACCGGGCGCAGGACCTGCTCGACGCGCGGTTCGCCGAGCCGCTGCCGCTGCCGGTCCTCGCCGCGGCGGCGGGCGTCAGCGAGCGCACCCTCACCCGCCTGTTCACCCGCGCCACCGGCGGGCTCACCCCGCTGCGCTACCAGCAGGCCCTGCGCCTGGAACGCGCCGAGCACCTCATCAGCCACGGCGCCACCGCGGACGCCGCCGCCCGCGCGGTCGGCTTCGAGGACCCCCGCATGCTGCGCCGCCTGCGGTCCCGTACGGCGGCGGGCGCGTGAACCGGTAGCGCGCCGGCACGCGAACCGGTGGCGGCGCCGGGCGCCGTAAACCGGTGGCGGCCGCGGGGCGGCGGCGGTGAGGGTGGGGGACATGGCAGCACCCCGGCAGCAGATACGCGCCCTGCACACCGCCTCCACCGTGACCGTCTACCAGGCGTACGCGCCGCACATCGGCGAGCCCGCGGCGCGCGACGGCCGCTTCCCCGCGGCCTGGAAACGGGACCGGATGACGTGGATCAAGCCGTCCTTCCTGTGGATGATGTACCGCTGCGGGTGGGGTGAGAAGGAGGGCCAGGAGACCGTCCTCGCCGTCGAGATCACCCGGGAGGGCTTCGCCTGGGCGCTGGAACACGCCTGCCTGGCGCACTACGACCCCGCGCTCCACACCGACCACGGCGCCTGGCGGCGGGAGTTGAGGCGGGCCCCGGCCCGGGTCCAGTGGGACCCCGAACGCGATCTGCACCTGCGGCCGTTGCCGCACCGCTCGCTCCAACTCGGGCTCGCCGGGGAGGCCGCGCGCCGGTACGCCGACGACTGGACGGTCGGCATCACCGACGTCACCGCCCTCGCCCGCGAGGTCCACGCGCTCGTACGGCAGGGGGAGTCGGCGGCCGCGGAGGCGCTGCTGCCGCGGGAGCGGCCCTACCCGGAGGACGCGCGGCTCCTGGCCCACCTGCGCGGATGAGCGGCCGATGAGCGGCTGATGAGCCGCCGATGAGCGGCGGACGGGAGCGGTGTACCGGGCACATAAGGACCGCGCGGCGACGGCGTACGGATGTTTATGCCATCGTGACCTGACGGATGTCAGAGTGTGGCCATGAGCGTGAGAACCACGGAGGACCACAGACACCCGTTCGCACCCCTCGCCGACGCGCCCGGCGGTCGCGCCGGCCGGTTCGGCACCGAGGGCGCCGGCCAGTTGGGCGGGTCGCCCGCCGGCGCCGGGCTCATCGCCCGGATGCAGGCACTGAACAGACGATGCCGGTGAGCAGTCCCGAGCACCCACGGCTCCTACCGCCGACGGTCCCGATCACCTCCGGGCCGACCACCGCCGGCCCCGCCCCTCGCCGGTCCGGCCGCCATCGCCGCCCACCCGGGCCGACATGACGGCCCATGAACCGGTGGTGCGCAGCACGAGCCGCCGGCAGGACCCGCGCACCCGCCCACCCGTACACGCGTCCCCCGCGCACCCGCACCCCACGTATCCGCAAGCGCTCAGCCGGACTTCGGCCCCGCCGTCGCGGTGAGCAGCGCCAGCGGAGTGGCCGCGGCCCAGGCCTGGGGAGAGCAGGCGTGCGGGTAGGGAACGGGCCGGGGCTGGAGGTCACTGCCGTAGCCGGAGATGACCTCGGGCAGCCGCCATCCGTTGTGGCCGGCGGCGGCCACCAGTGCCTCGGCCACCTCGCGGGCCTCGGCGTCCAGGCCGTACGCGGCCATGCCGAGGGCGATCACCGCGTTGTCATGCGGCCAGATCCCGCCCCGGTGGTAGGACAGCGGATGGTAGGGCACCTGGCCCGCCGCGAGCGTGCGCACGCCCCAGCCGGAGAAGAAGTCCGGTTCGAGCAGCCGCCGTGCCACCCGCCGTGCCTGGTCCTCGTCGAGCATCTTCGACCAGAGCAGGTGCCCCGCGTCGGAGGCGAGGGCGTCCACCTGGCGGCCCTCGCCGTCCAGGGCGAGGGCCGGGAAGTCCGCGCCGACGAGCCAGAACTCCGCCGGGAAGCGCCGGCGCAGGTCGAGCGCCGCCGCCCGCAGCTCCCGCGCCCAGGCAGGGTCGCCCCACACGGTCTCGGCGAGCCGGGCGGTGCGGCAGAGCGCGTCGTAGGCGTAGCCCTGGGCTTCGGCGACGGCGATCGCGCCGGTCGCCTGGGTGCCGTCGGTGAAGCAGATCGCGCCCGCGGAGTCCTTCCAGTTCTGGTTGGCGAGCCCGCCGGCCTGCTCGTCGGACCGGTAGACCAGCCAACCACCGTCGTCCAGGCCCCCGTCGCGGAACATCCATGCCACGGCCGCGCGGGCGTGCTGCTCCAGTCGCCGCGCGATCGCGGTGTCCCCGGTGTGCTCGGTGTACGCCTGGAGCAGCACGAGGAAGAGCGGTGTGGCGTCCACGGAACCGTAGTAGCGGCCGTAGGGGACCTGGCCGAAGTGCGCGAGCTCGCCGTGGCGCAGCTCGTGCGGGATGCGGCCGGGCTGTTCGAGGCGTGCGGGATCGTCGCGGGTGCCCTGCGCCGCGGCGAGCGCCCGGAGGGTGTGCGCGGCGACGCAGGGCCGGTACGGAAGGCAGAAGAGCGAGGTCAGCAGTGAGTCGCGCCCGAAGAGGGTGAGGAACCAGGGAGTGCCGGCGCCCGGCACCCGCAGCGGCTCGCCGTCCGGGCCGGTCGCGGGCACCCGGAGACCGGCGATGTCGGCAAGCCCCTGCCGCACCGCGTGGGCGAGGTCGGGCCAGCCGGTCAGCCCGGCCGGCCGCGGCTCGGCGTCACGGAAGGCTGCCACCTCCCGGGCGATCCTGTCCCGTACGGCCTGCGGCCCGGTGTCTTCTTCCCCACCGGTGGCGGTGGCCCGACCGGCGTCGGGGGCAGGTGCGGCGTCGGTGGCCGCGCTGCCGGGCATCGCCCGTGCCGTCAGGTCGATCCGGGCACTGCCGTGCGGCGGGAGGTCCAGCCGCCAGCTCAGCACGCGCGCGGTGCCGGGCAGGTGGCCGGGGGCGTCCAACTCGACTCCGGCGGTGGCGTGTTCGCCCCCCGACATGTCGATGCGGTCCGCCGCCCCCGCCGGGCCCGCGGCCGTGGGCGGCGGGTCGGCGGTGACGCTGGTCGAGGCCGACCATCCGGGCTCGCGCCGGTAGCGGAAGGTCACGCCGCCGGCGTGCTCCTCCACCACCCGCGAGGCCCCGGGCTTGGCGTAGTGGCGCCGGTCCGAACGCAGCTCGAACTGGTCGGCGAAGTCGGCGTCCACGGTCAGTTCCAGTGCGGCGGTGACCGCGCGCGGCAGGTTGTTGACGACGGTCAGCCGTTCCGCCAGCACCCCGGCGGCGAGCGCCTGGTCGCGCCGGACGGTGTACGGCGACGGCTCGTCGCGGGTGCCGGGCAGCACCATCACCGCGCTCGCGTCGTCCGAGGTCAGGACGGTCAAGGCCTGTCCGCCGACGCTCAGTTGCCACCGGCTCAGATGCCGGGCGTCCCGGGCGAACAGCCCGTCCGGAGCGGCGCCCCGGCCGCCGGTGATGTCGCCGTCGGAGGCGAGGACGGCGAAGGTGCCGCCATCGACGAGGACGCGGTCACGGTCCCGGCCCGTGGATGTGCCGGTCATCGTTCCTCCCGTGGGTCGGACAGCAGGTCGAGCACCACCGCGGCGGTCCAGCTGAAGTCGCGGATGCCGCGGGCGGCCCCGGTACGGGGGTTGACGTACTCGGCGAAGCCGCTGGTCCAGGCGTCGCGCAGGATGCCCGCGCGCAGCTCGTCGGCGGCGTCGGTGCTGCCGGAGGCGTGCAGCCCGCGGTGGACGAGCCAGGCGGTGTTGAACCAACTGGGGCCGCGCCAGTAGCGGTTGGGGTCGAACCGCTCGGACGTCAGGTCGTAGCTGGGCACCATGTGCACCTGCCCGAGCTGGAAGCGCTCGCCGGTGGCGGTCGACTCAAGGGCGTCGGCGAACGGGCGCGGCAGGCCCGGGACGGCCAGCGGCAGCAGCCCGTTCACGCCGGCGACCGGCAGCAGCCGGTCGTCGTGCAGGTCGCGCGGGGCGAAGATCCGGCGTTCGTCGTCCCAGAGCCGTTCGGTCAGCACGGTGGCGAGCCGTTCCGCGCGGCGCAGGGCCGGGGCGGGGTCGGCGCCCACGGCCCGCAGGATCTCGGCGAGGGCCTGCTCGGCGGCGATCAGCAGGGCGTTGAAGCCGGGGTCCTCGACCTGGAAGGCGTGCGGGGCGGCGTCATCGTAGCCGCTGTCGCGGTAGTCACGGGCAAGCCGGACATAGCGGGCGTAGTCCAGGTCGGTCGGACGGTCGCCGGCGGCGCTGTGGTCGAGGTCCACCCGGCGGTAGGAGTCCTCGGCGGCCGGTGTGACCCGGCCGAGGGGGACGTCCCAGCAGGGGCTGTTGTCCAGACCGGGTTCCCAGGGGTGCAGGATGGCGGCCAGGCCGCGGCCGCCGAGGTCCCGGTGGTCGGCGAGGTAGCGGTGCCAGGCGTCCAGGCGCGCGGCGACCCGCGGCAGGAAGCCGCGGCGGGCGGACTCGCGCGGGTCGGCGCGGTGTACCAGCCAGGCGGCGATGGCATGCACCGGCGGCTGCACGATCCCGGAAGTCTCGGCGTGGGCGGGCGCGCCCCGGTGCCGCCCGGCGCTGGAGGACTGCCAGAAGTCGGGGCTGGGGAAGTAGGCGCCGGCCGGTACCGCCGGGTTGAAGACGATGTGCGGAACGCGGCCGTCGGCCCACTGGGCGCTCAGCAACCACTCGAGCTCCTGCTGCGCGCGGCGGGGGGAGAGGTGCCGCAGGCCGATGGCGACGAAGGCCGAGTCCCAACTCCACTGGTGGGGGTAGAGGGAACGGGACGGGACGGTGCCCCTGCCGTTCCAGTTGCCCAGCAGCACACGGGTGGCGGCGGCCCGCAGCGCCCGGTGGTCGTGGTCGGTGTCCGTGACGTCGCCGCTTTGGAGGAGGGAGGTCATCCCGCCGCCCGTCGCAGGAAGGCGGGCACCGACCGTACGGCGTCCAGCGGGTCGCCGGTCAGCCGGCACTCCGCCGCGAGCCAGCCGGTGTAGCCGGCGGCGCCGAGGGCGCCCAGCCAGGCGGGCCAGTCCAGGTGGCCGGCGCCGGGCTGGAACCGGTTGGAGTCGCTGACCTGGGCGTGCCCGATCCAGGGAGCGGCGGCCAGGATCGAAGCGGCCGGATCGGCTTCCTCGATGTTCATGTGGTAGCTGTCGATGCCGATGCGCACCGAGTCCAGCCCCACCTCGCCGATCAGGTCCACCGCCTGTTCGAGGCGGTTGACCATGTGGTCCTCGTAGCGGTTGAGGGGTTCGAGGAAGAGGGCGACCCCCTCGGCGCGGGCGTGCTCGCCGAGTTCGGTGAGCCCGGCGAGCAGCACCTCGCGGTCCTCGGCCTCGGTCCGCGGCGGCTCGAAGGGCGGCAGCCGGCGGGAGAACATGCCGTAGGAGGCGGGGGTCTGCGCGCCGAGGCCGCCGAGTTCGGCGATGACGCTCAGCTGGGACTTCATCTGCTCGATGGCGTCGCGGCGCTGCTCGGCGTCGAAGGCGCCGAGGAAGTGCAGCATGTCGACGCAGACGGTCGGCATGACGACCCCGTCGGCGAGCGCGGCGCGCAGTTCGGGCAGCCGGTCGCGGAAGTGCTGGTCGCCCTTGCCGCGCAGCTCGATGCCGTCGTAGCCGGCGGCCTGGGCGAAGTCCCACTTGGCCTGGAGGGTGTCTCCGGGCAGCAGTTGCTCCTGGCAGGCGAGTTTGAGCATGGGAGGGGGCCTTTCGGATCAGCCGGGCGGCTCAGAATTCCAGGACGACCTGGAGGGCGTCGGAGGGGCGTTCGTCGAGCAGGGCGTAGGCGTCGGCGGCGTCGGCGACCGGCACGCGGTGGCTGACCAGGGCTTCGGTGTCGACCTGGCCGCGTGCGACCAGGTTCAGGAAGGTGCGCTGGAGCCGCTCGACGTTCCAGCGGTGGGACAGCTGCGGCGGGACCCCGCCGATCTGGGAGCAGACCAGCTGGACGCGGTTGTGGTGGAACTCGTCGCCGAGCCGCAGCCCGGTGCCGTCGCCCTGGTAGAAGCCGGAGGCGACGACCCGGCCGCCGGCGGCGACCGAGCGGATCGCCTCGTGCAGGGCGGGGTAGGCGCCGCTGATCTCCACGGCGACGTCGGCGCCGCGGCCGTCGGTGAGGTCGCGGACCGCCTCGGCGACCTTGCCCGCGCGGACGTTGAGGGTGTGGGCGGCCCCGTAGTGGCGGGCGGCGGCCAGCCGGGAGTCGAGGGCGTCGACGGCGGTGACGGTCGCGCCGTTGAGCTGGGCGAGCCGGGTTGCCAGCAGGCCGATCACGCCCTGGCCGAAGACGGCGACGTCCTCGCCGAGGTGGATGTCGGCGGCGAGGACCGCGTTGTATGCGATCGCGCCGACCCGGGCGAACGCGCCGGCGAGCGGTTCCACCCCGTCGGGCAGCCGGTGGCCGATCATCCGCTCGGCCGGAACCAGGCCCTCGCTGCGGTGGCCCCAGATCCCCCAGACCAGGTCGCCCGGCTCGGGCAGGTCCGGCGTTCCGGCGAGCTCGGGGGAGACCTCGACGACCTCGCCCACCTCGGAGTAGCCCCAGCCGGCCACCGGATAGGAGATGCCCGCCACGTCGTCGTGGAACAGCCGCTGCTCGGCGTCCCAGGTGCGGGTCAGGTACGGGTTCGTGCCGCGGTAGGCGGTCAGTTCGGTGCCCGCGGAGATGCCGGAGAAGCGGGTGCGGACCCGCAGATGGCCCGGTGGAAGTGCCTCCGGGGCGACGTCCGCGACCTCGACGGTGCGGGGGCCGGTGAACTGGACGATGCGTTCCACGTTGACTCCGGAGCTGCTGCGGGATGCGTGCCATGAACCGTCGGATGACGCTGGCTTGTGTCGAAGATATCTCAGACTTAAGTCTTGTCAACAAGTAAAAGTGGTGGTGTTATGCAACACGACGTTGACGCAAGGCGGGCAAGTGAGGACGGTTCATGCACATGAGGTCCCTCGGAGGCATCGGCGGCGGCCGAGGCAGAAGCAGGTGCCTGGCGGCCGGTACCGCGGCGGCGCTCGGTATCGGGCTGCTGGCGGGATGCTCCGGCCAGAGCCCGGGGCCGCACGCGGGCAGGACCCTCACGGTCTGGAGTGAGGAGAACCTGCCGGCCCGGATGGCGGCGACGCAGAAGCTCGTCGACACCTTCGAGAAGCAGACCGGATACAAGGTCAAGCTGGTGGGCATCGACGAGAGCCAGCTGCCCCAGCTCGTGGAGTCCGCCGCCGCGGCCGGCAAGCTGCCCGACGTGATGGGCGGCATCCCGCTCGCCCCGATCTGGCAGATGTACAGCAACGGCCTGATCGACACCGACGCCACCGCCAAGGTGCTCGACAACCTGGGGCGCTCCACCTTCAACGCCAACGCGCTCAAGCTGACGAGCGACGGCGGCAAGGCCCTGTCGGTGCCCAGCGACTCCTGGCAGCAGATCCTCGTCTACCGCAAGGACCTCTTCGCCAAGGCCCACCTGCCGGTGCCGGACACCTACGACGCGATCCTCAAGGCCGCGCGGACGCTCAACAAGGGCTCGATGAACGGCATCTCGCTGGCCACCGACCCCAAGGACGCCTTCACCCAGCAGAGCTTCGAGGACTTCGCGGTCGCCGGCGGCTGCCAGCTGACCGACTCCGGCGGTGACGTCGCGCTGGACAGCCCCGCCTGCGTGAAGGCGTTCAAGACCTACGACGACCTCGCCAAAACCGGTCCCGAGGGCACCCAGACCGTCGACACCACCCGCGCCACCTACCAGGCCGGCCAGTCGGCGATGGTGGTGTGGTCCACCTACCTGATGGACTCCCTCGCCGGCCTGCGCGACGACGTCCTGCCCAACTGCCCGCAGTGCAAGGGCGACCCGACCTTCCTGTCGAAGAACTCCGGCATCGTCACCGCGATCAAGGGCTCCGCCGGCTCCTCCTCCGCCCAGTTCGGCGAGATCTCCTCCTGGACCGTCACCAAGACCGCCAACACGCTCGGGGCCGAGAAGTTCATCCAGTTCATGATGTCCAGCGGCTACGAGGGCTGGCTCGGCATGGAACCCGAGGGCAAGATCCCGGTCCGTGACGGCACCGCCGCCGAACCGCAGAAGTACGTCACCGACTGGCGCGGCATGAAGATCGGGGTCAGCCGGACCGAGCCGATGAACCGGCTCTTCCCGGCTGCCTTCCTCGACCAGCTGCTCGCCGGCGTCACCAACATGCAGCGCTGGGGCATCACCCAGGGCCAGGGCGCACTGGTCGGCGCGACCGAGGGCTCGCTGCCGGTGCCCCAGGCCATCGGTTCCATGACCGGCGGGGACGGCACCTCGCCGAAGGACGCGGCCAAGCAGGCGAACGACGCGGTGTCCGCCCTGAAGAAGACGCTGCTGTGACCGGCAGCACCCTCACACCCGAGGCAGCACCTGAGGAAGCGCACATGAGCACATCCACCGCCGGCGGCCGCCGACGGTCCACCCCGTCGGAACGCGCCGAGAACCGGGCCGGGCTGGCCTTCGTGTCGCCCACGCTGCTGGTCGTCCTGGTGATCGTCGTCGTGCCGATCATCTGGACCGTCCTGCTCGCCTTCCAGCACGCGAAGCTGATCGACCTCCAGGGCATGGGCCTGTTCGGCAACTGGACGTCGCACAACTTCGAGCAGGTCTTCACCGCGCCCGGCTTCTGGAGCTCGCTGACCACCACCCTCATCTACACCGTGGGCGGCACCGTCGGCTCCATCGTGCTCGGTCTGATCGCCGCGCTCGCCCTGCGCCGCCCGTTCCGCGGCCGGGGAGTGGTCCGCAGCACCATGCTGCTGCCCTACGTCGCCCCGGTTGTCGCGGTCACCTTCGTATGGGAGACCGCGCTCAGCCCGCAGACCGGCATCATCAACAACTGGGGCACGCACGTGTTCGGTTGGCGCAAGCCGATCGCGTTCCTGTCCACCAGTTCCTACCCGGTGGACCTGCTCGGCTGGCACCTGCACCTGCCGCTCGCCCTGCTGACCGTGGTCGCCTTCGAGATCTGGCGGTACTTCCCGTTCGCTTTCCTCTTCCTGCTGGCCCGCCTCCAGGCGGTCCCGGCCGGCATCGAGGAGGCCGCCGAGGTCGACGGCGCCACCCTCACCCAGCGGTTCCGGCACATCCTGCTGCCGCAGCTGATGCCGGTGATCGCGCTGCTGTCCGTGCTGCGCTTCATCATGACCTTCAACAAGTTCGACGACATCTACCTGCTCACCGGCGGCAACTCCGGTACCGAGGTGGTCTCGGTGCGGGTCTACAACTTCCTGACCGCCAGCTACGACGTCGGCGCCGCCGCCGCGCAGGCACTCGTCCTGGCCGTCATCCTCATGGTGCTGCTCGGCATCTACTTCGGGTTCTTCGCCAAGCGTGTACAGGAGGAGCAGGCATGAGCCGGGCACAGTTCGAGGATCGGCTCTTCGGCACGCTGCGGTGGGTGGTCATCGCGGCGCTGCTGGTGGCGACGCTCTTCCCCTTCTACTACATGGTGATGCTCTCCTTCCGGCCCACCGGACAGCTACTGCTGCACCCGGGGTCGCTGTGGGTGCCGCTGCACGAGATCACCGTCAGCACCTACAAGACCATCCTGGAGCCGACCTCCAAGGGCGGTCAGGGCCTGCTCGGCATGCTGCGCAACTCCGCCCTGGTCTCCCTGGGCACGGTGGTGCTCACGCTGGCCGCCGCGGTCCCCGGCGCCTGGGCGATCAGCCGGCTGAAGTTCGTCGGCAGCCGCCAGATCAGCGCGCTGTTCCTGGCGGTGTACCTCTTCCCGGCGACCCTGCTCGCGGTCCCGCTCTTCGTGATGTTCGCCAAGATCGGCCTCCAGGGCAGCCTGGTGGGGCTGGCCGTGGTCTACATCGCCCAGACCGTGCCGGTGTCGATCTACATGCTGAAGAACTACTTCACCACCGTGCCGGTGAGCATCGAGGAGGCCGCCGCCCTCGACGGCTGCTCGCGGCTGCGCATCCTGTGGCGGGTGGTCCTCCCGCTGGCGGCGCCCTCGCTGATGGCGACCGGGCTGTACGTCTTCATGATCGCCTGGAACGAGTTCCTCTTCGCGCTGCTGTTCCTCGCCGCCACCCCCGCCAAGTGGACGGTCTCGCTCGGACTTTCGCAGATGAACAACGCCATCGAGGTCCCCACCACGGTTCTCATGGCGGGTTCGGTGGTGCTCACCATCCCCGTGATAGTCCTGTTCTACGCTGCTGAGCGGTTCCTCACCGAGGGACTGACCACCGGCGCCGACAAGAGCTGAGACCATGAGGAGATCCCACCCGATGGCCCAGACGGCCGCGCCGCGGACCACCGCCGGCCACTTGCTGGAACTCATCCGCACCGGCCAGGCCGGCACCCGGGGAGAGCTCCTGAGTCTCACCGGTCTGTCCCGTTCCACCGTCGGCCATCGGCTCGACCAGCTGTTCGCCGCCGGCTGGGTGGCCTCCGCCCCGGGCCAACTGTCCACCGGTGGACGGCCGTCGGTGCGCCTCACCTTCGACACCACCCACGCGGTGGTGCTCGCCGCCGACCTCGACACCAGCCAGGCGCACGCCGCGGTGCTCGACCTGGCCGGCGCGGTGCTCGCCGAGCGGCGGGGCGAACTGCGGGTGGCCGACGGGCCGGAGACGGTGCTGGACACCCTCGCCGACTGGTTCACCGGTCTGCTCGACGGCCTCGGCGCCGCCGCGTCGAAGGTATGCGGTGTGGGCCTGTCGGTGCCCGGACCGGTCGAGTTCAACACCGGCCTGGTCATCCGGCCCCCGATCATGCCCGGTTGGGACGGCTACCCGATCCGGGACCGGATGCGCGCCGCGCTCGCGGAGCGCGCCGGCACCGAGCCGCTGCTGCCGGTGCTGCTCGACAACGACGCCAACCTGATGGCACTGGGCGAGCAGCGCGCGGACTGGCCGGACTGCTCGACCTTCATGCTGGTCAAGGTCTCCACGGGGATCGGCGCCGGCGTGGTGATCGACGGCCAGGCGTTCCGCGGCATCGACGGCGGCGCCGGCGACCTCGGCCACATCCGCCTGCACGACCAGCCGGACGCCCGCTGCATGTGCGGCTCCTACGGCTGCCTGGCGGCCGTCGCCAGTGGGAGGGCGGTGGCCGGGCAGCTCTCCGGACTGGGTGTCGCGGCCGAGTCGGGCACCGACGTACGCGAACTGCTCGACGCCGGGCAGCCCGACGCGGTACGGCTGGCCCGCGAGGCCGGCCAGCGCTGCGGCGAGGTGCTGGCCACCGCCGTCACCCTGCTCAACCCCGGCGTGCTGATGATCGCCGGCGACCTCGCCGAGACCCACTTCCTCACCGGGGTACGGGAGGTGCTCTACCAGCGCGCGCTGCCGCGCTCCACCCGCAGCCTCCAGATCGTCACCTCGCGACTCGGCGACCGGGCCGCGCTGGCCGGAGCGGCCGCCACCGTCGTGGAGCACCTCTACGCGCCGGAACAGGCCGACCTGCGCCTGGCGGCCACCCTCGCCGACCAGCCCGCCACTACCTGACCCTGCCCCCTGCCCTCTGACCCTGCCGTCGCTGTCCGGCACCGGCCGGCCTTCGACACGGCCTGCGGGACGACCTGACCACGGGTACGGACCCGACCACGGGTACGACCCGGCCTCCGGCGCCGCGGACCCACGACCCCTCCCGGGAGAACCACCGTGCACTCCACCGCCCCCGACCCGGTCCGGGTCGGACTGATCGGAGCCGGACCGTGGGCGCGCGACATGCACGCCCCCATGCTGGCCGCCGGGCCCCAGACCAACCTGACAGCCGTCTGGGCCCGGCGGCCTGAAGCCGCCGCCGAACTGGCCGCCGCCCACAGGGCGGTCGCCGCCACCAGCATCGACGAGCTCTTCGACAGCTGCGAGGCGGTGGCCTTCGCGGTGCCGCCGGCCGTGCAGGCCGAGCTCGCCGTACGCGCGGCCCGCGCCGGAAAGCCACTGCTGCTGGACAAGCCGCTGGGTGCCGACCTGGCCGCGGCCAGGTCGGTGGCCGACGCGGTCGCCGAGGCCGGCGTGGTCTCGCAGATGGTCCTCACCAAGCGCTACCACCCGGCGACCCGCGCCTTCCTGGACCGGGCTCGGGACCTGACGCCGACCGGGGCGCGCTCCTGCTACCTGCACGGCGCCTTCCTCGGCGGCGAGATGGCCACCGGCTGGCGGCTGACCGAGGGCGCGCTGCTGGACCTCGGCCCGCACCTGCTCGACCTGCTCGACACGGCGCTCGGCCCGATCGTCTCCGTACGGGCCACCGGCGACCCCCGCCGCTGGGTGGAACTGGCCTGCGTGCATGACGACGGCGCGGTCAGCCAGGCGTCACTGTCCGGTGCGGTACGGCTGCCGCGCGCCCGGACCCGCGTCGAGCTCTTCGGAGCCGACGAGGAAGTGGTGTGGGACAGCAACGGCGCCGGCCACCAGGAGAGCTGGCCCCTGCTGCGCGCGGAGTTCGCCGCCGCCGTACGCTCCGGCGTCCCCGGCCCGCTCGACGCGGCGCGCGGGCTGCGCCTTCAGGAACTGATCGCGATGGCGAAAGCCGACCTCTCGGCGTGACCCGCGGCGGGGCGTCCGGGTTCCGCGCGGCAAGCGGGCCGGCCCCGGCGCGCCGACGCTCACGGCGCGTTGCCACGCCGGCCACGCCGGCATCACCTGCTGGCCACGGCGCCGGGTGCGGGTCCAGGCGACGGGACCAGCGGTGTGGCGGACGACCGCCTCGCTCGCCGCCTACGTCCGCGCCGAGGTGCGCCACCCGATGGCCGACGGCACCCCGGGCCAGGCCAACACCATGGGCGACGCGCTGCTGTTCGGCCCGATGGCGGCCCTGGCCAACCCGGTCCTCCTGGTGGCGGAGGGACGCTGACGCTCGCGCGTGTCGCCGGGCGGCACAATGGGAGCATGAGCGACGCCTCGCAGGACGCGGACCGGCCGGCGCGGCGTCCCGGGCGGGACCGGGACGCCGAGGGCAGGGCCCGCAACAGCCGGCCGCGCGACGGCCTCGGCCGCCCCCTGCCGTACGGCGCCCCGGGCGTGGAACGCCAGCCCGAAGGCATCCGCCGCACACCGCGGCAGACCCTGGACGAGGCCCAACGGCTCCTCGACGACGGAAAACCCTTCCACGCGCACGAGGTGCTGGAGGACATGTGGAAGGCCGCGCCGGAGGGCGAGCGCGGCCTGTGGCGGGCCCTCGCCCAGTTCGCGGTCGGCCTGACCCACGCCGCCCGCGGCAACACCCGCGGCGCCGCGACCCTCCTGGAGCGGGCCGCCCGCGGCCTGGCCCCGTACGGCGACCGCGCCCCGTACGGCATCGACGCGGCCGGACTGGTGCGGTGGGCCGCCGCACAGGGCGCGGCGGTCGAACCCGGAACAGTAACCGCGTACTACGCGGCCGCCGAGGACGGTCCGTCGGGCGTACCCGGCACCACCGCCGGAGCACCCCCGCCGCTGCGTGCCCCGCGATCGGGCCACTGACCGGCGCCGGGCCCTCACGAGCGACCGGTGCTCACGACCGCCGCGGGACCTCCACCGGCGCGGCGCCCGGGAAGACGATCCGGACCCGGTCGCCCTCCACCTCGCAGCCGATCGCCTGCCGCAGCGCCGCCGGGTCCACGGTGTCCTGGGACAGGACGACCAGCGTGACGTGCACGCTCCCGCCCGGCTCCGCGTCCGTCTCCCCGTCCGGCACCGCCCTTTCGGCCTCTCGCGCCGCACGCGTGAGGTACGGCGTGGCCGAGTGGGAGCCGAACGCGTTGGCGGCGACCTCGCGGGCGACCGCGGCCTCCTCGTCCCAGCCGTGGAGGGCGACCACCGCGCTGGTGAGGCCGTCCGCGGTACGGGCCAGCGCCCAGCCGGGACCGGTCTCGACCTGCGGCGGCCGCGCGCCGGCGACCGCGTGACCGCCTTCCCGTACGGCCGCGTGCGGCGCGCCGCCGCCGACCCGGTGCACCCGCACCTCCCACGGGCCGTGCAGCACGCTGGCCGTCTCGACCGGTACCGCCTCGCAGCCCGGGAGTTGGGCGTCGTGGCGGGAGGCGGCGGTGGCGCCCTCGCAGTGCAGCGGATGGATACGTACCCGGCGCGAGGCCGTGCCGTCGGGGGCGAGCAGCGCCAGGTGGCCGTCGACCGTACGTTCCCAGGCGTGCGGCGCCGACTCGGGCGCGGTCGCGGTGGAGTAGCCGAACTTGGCGTAGTGCGGGTCGTCCTGGCCCGGGCCGGCGGGCGGGTTGTGGTCGCTGCCGTGGTTGACCAGCCGGACGATGCCGTCGTGCCGGGTGCCGTGCAGCAGCCAGCCGGGGACCGGCAGCGCCGTGCGCAGGTCGGACTCCTCGACGGGCAGCGGCGCCTCGTGCGCGGTCCACACCGGGTGGTCGGCCGGCAGCAGCAGCCCGAGGAAGCCCTTGCTCGCCCAGTACGGCGAGGCCGGCCCGGAGTACGCCTGGGTGGCGGGCAGGAAGGTGCGGTGCCAGCCGAGGGTGAGCAGCCCGCGCTCGTCCGGCGCGCCGCGCTCCACGAAGTGCCGGACCGCGCCCGACGCCAGCCGCCGGGTGAGCCCGGGGGGAAGCGGCGAGCAGTCCGCGAGCGCGCCCATCCACACCGGCGCGGTCGCCGCGAACCGGTAGGCCAGCGAGCGCCCTTGGTGCACCGGGGCGCCGTCGCCGCCGAAGAAGCGCGGGTAGTCGGTGAGGAAGCGGGCCAGCCGGGCGCGGTACTCCCGGGCCCGTCCGCCGTCCTCCGCGCCCGCGATACGCGCCCACAGCAGCGGGTACAGGTGCAGCGCCCAGCCGCCGTAGTAGTCGAAGTTGCGGCCGTCGCCGTCGGTGTACCAGCCGTCGCCCAGGTACCAGTCCTCGATGCGGTCGAGGCCGCCGTCGATGTCCCGCCGGCTGAAGGGCGCGCCGACCGAGGCGAGGAACTGCTCGGACACGACCTGGAAGAGCCGCCAGTTGTTGTCCCAGGTGCGGGCGCCGACGAAGCCGGAGAACCAGTCGACCACCCGCTGCCGCACGGTGTCGTCCAGCCGGTCCCAGATCCACGGCCGGGTCTCGTGCAGGCCGATGGCGATCGAGGCCGCCTCCACCATCTGCTGCGAGCAGTCGGTCAGGGCCGGCCACGCCTCGCCGGAGCCGGGGTCCACACCGGCCGCCAGTCCCCGCGCGTACCGCTCCACGAGCCGCCCGTCGACCGCGCCGCCCGCGCCGGCGATGCGGAAGGCGGCCAGCAGGAAGGTCCGCGCGTATCCTTCGAGGCCGTCCGAGACCACCCCCGACCAGGAGTTGCGGCCCGGCAGCCGGTACTGCGCGAAGCCCGGGGTGGCGAACGGCACGACGGAGTCCAGCAGATGGTCGGCGAGGGCCTCCCAGTGGGCGCGGGTCCAGCCGGTGCGGGACGAGCGCACCCGGTCGGTCGGCGGGAGTCGGAGGTACGGAGCGGGCATGCGGAGGTCCTGCCTTCCTGCGTACGGTGCCGGGGGTGGGGAGGGGCGGGGTGTGGCGCGGGGATCGCGCGGGTGCGCCGGCGGTGAGCGGTCCGGGGGGTAAACGGTTGCTGTGTGCGGTGGCCGGGCTCGGTGGCCGGGCGGGTCCGGTGGCCGGGCGGGTGATTCGACGGCCGGGCGGGCTGGGTGGTCGGGCGGGCCAGGTGATCCGCCGGGGGGAGCGGGGCCCCGCCTGCTCAGCCCCGGCGGGCCCGGCTGCCGCCGCCGGGCGGCGCCACCGAGTCGCGGACCACGATGTGCGTGCCGAGCCGCACGGACCCGCTCGGCTGCGCCCGCCAGTCGTCGCCGTCGCCGTCGGCGTCGGCGAGGGCCAGCCGCACCGCCTGCCGCCCCATCTCCTCCAGCGGCACGTGCACGGTGGTCAGGCGGGGGCGCAGTTCCTGGGCGACGGGGATGTCGTCGTAGCCGACCAGCGAGACGTCCTTCGGCACCCGCACGCCCGCTTCCTCCATGGCCTGCGCGGCGCCCGCGGCCACGATGTCGTTGGCCGCGAAGACGGCGGTGAACTCCGGCCCGTCGTCGAGCAGTTCGGCCATCCGGCGGTAGCCGAAGGAGCGGCTGAAGGGCCCGTGCTGGACCAGGGCGGGGTCCGCGGCCAGGCCCCGGGCCTTCAGCGCGCGGCGGTGGCCGGCCAGCCGGTCGCGGCTGGTGGACAGCCGCGGCGGGCCGCCGAGGTAGACGATCCGGCGGTGGCCCTGGGCGAGCAGGTGGTCGGTGACGGCGAACGCGCCGCCCTCGTTGTCGTACTCGACCTGGGCGGTGGGCGCGTCCCCGCCGATGCCCGGCCGCCCGCACAGCACCAGTCTGCTGCCGTCGGCGTGCAACGCGTGGGCCCGCTGCTCCAGTTCGGCCACGTAGGCGCGGTCCTGGACGCTGCCGCCGACCAGGATCACCGCGTCCGCGCGGCGCTGGTGGAGCAGTTCGATGAAGGCGAGTTCGCGCTGCGGGTCGCCCTGGGTGCAGCAGACCAGGCACAGCCGGCCGCCGCCGGTGGCCTCCCGCTCCACGCCGCGCGCGATGTAGGCGTAGAACGGGTCGATCACTTCGTTGACGACGATGCCGACGGTGCGGGCCGACACCCCGGCGAGCGCGCGGGCGTGCGCGTTGACGACGTAGCCCAGTTCGCGCATGGACGCCTCGACGCGCTCCCGGGTGGCCGCGGCCACCGGGTAGTTGCCGTTCATGACCCGTGACACGGTGGCCGTGGAGACACCGGCGTGCCGTGCCACGTCGGTGACGGTCGCGCGCCGTGGCGCGTCCTGGGGTGTCGTTCCTGCCCGACGCATCGTGCCGCCCTCTGCCCGCTGTCTGGTTCCACTGAGCCTATGGTCTGGGCGGGCGCCGTCGTGCCACCTCGCGCCAACCGGGTCGGCCGCCGTCATGCCAGATACTCCCAACTGGTCTGCCGCACCTGGTGCGCGAACGGCTCGCGCCGCGCGTAGCGGGCCACCTCCTCGACGGCCAGCGCCCCCAGCCGGGCCGCCTCGTTGCCCTGGGCGCCGGCCAGGTGGGGGGTGATGAAGACGTTCGGCAGGGTCCACAACGGGTGCTGCGCGGGGAGCGGTTCGGGCTCGGTGACGTCGAGCATCGCGTCCAGCCGGTTGCTGACCAGGTGTTCGGTGAGCGCCTCGATGTCGACCAGGGCGCCGCGCGCGGTGTTCACCAGCAAGGTGCCCGGCCGCATCAGGGCCAGCCGCCGGGCGTCGATCAGGTGGTGGGTCTCGGGGGTCTGGGGGGCGTGCACGGTCACCACGTCGCTGGTGGCCACCAGGGTGTCCAGGTCGGTGCGCCGCGCCCCGAGCCCCTCCGCCTCGCCGTCGCTCATGTAGGGGTCGTAGAGCAGCACTTGGGCGTCGAGGGTGCGCAGCACCAACTCGGTCACCCGGCGGCCGGTGCGGGAGGCGCCGATCACCCCCACGGTCAGCCCGTGGGTGCCGAGCCAGTGCTGGCGGCGCAGGTCGGCCGCGGTGCGGTGGGTGCGGCGGTGCTGGAAGAGCCGGGCGAGCGGCATGACCCGCTTGGCGCCCATGATGATCGCCGCGAGGGTGAACTCGGCGACCGGTACGGCGTTGGCGGCCGCGGCCGAGGAGACGACGATGCCGCGGTCGAAGACCTCCGGGGACAGGAAGGTGCGCACCGTGCCCGCGGCGTGCACCACCGCGCGCAGCCGGGGCGCGCGCGCCAGCACCGCCGCGTCCACCGGGGGGCAGCCCCAGCCGGTCACCAGCACCTCGACGTCGGCGAGTTCGGCCGCGGCGGGGCCGGCCGAGAAGTCGTCCACCGGGTGCGCCAGGCGCAGGTCGGCGACCTGCGCCAGGCGGCGCCTGACGTCCGGCGGGAAGACCTCGTCGACCTGGCCGGGGTTCATCGTGATCAGCGCGCGCGGCCGCCTCGGTGGACCGTCGGCGTCCGCTGCGGGACCAGTCGACGCCTCATCGATGCTACGCACCCTGCCTCCGGACAGTAAACGTGTACTACGGACAGGAGGCACGCTAGGCACTCGCCGGGGCGGCCGTCAAGAAACCGGTCGGCGCCCAACCATGCGGTGCGCGGCCACACATGGCATCTGACCACGGGTTTTCCGGTGGCGGGCATCGACGGTCGGAACGCCAGGAAACACAGACGTTTCATGAAGACTATTGACGCTCGACGTAATCGCTTACTACGTTCTCGCAGCAGAACCGGACCGATCACACACCCGGCGCGGCCCAGGGCGACTCCTGCGCCACCTCGTCGAACAGGAACCCCGTCGTATGGCTGACACCGCAACAGGCCCCCCGATGAACGCCCGGCGCAAGCCCGCCGGGCCCGCCGCCCCGCCGGTGCACAAGCTGTCGCTGTGGCAGCGGCTCAAGCGGGACAAGGTGATGCTGCTGCTCACCCTGCCGGGCCTGCTGTACTTCGTGGTCTTCCACTACGTCCCGTTGCTCGGCTACGTCGTGGCGTTCCAGCACTACGAGCCCTACCTCGGCTACATGCACAGCACCTGGACGGGGCTGGCGAACTTCTCGGACGCCTTCTCCCAGCCGGCGTTCTGGTCCGCGACCCGCAACACCGTGGAGATCGCGGTCGTCCAGCTGGTGTTCTTCTTCCCGGTGCCGATCGCCCTGGCACTGCTGCTGAACAGCGTGCTGAGCAGCAAGGTCCGCCGGTTCGTGCAGAGCGTGGTCTACCTGCCGCACTTCATCGGCTGGATCATCATCGTCTCGATCTTCCAGCAGGTGCTCGGCGGCGCCGGGTTGCTGCCCCACCTGCTCGGCAAGGTCGGGCTGCCGCGCTACGACATGATGTCCGACCCGCACGCCTTCCCGTGGCTGCTGACCCTGGAGTCCATCTGGAAGGACGCCGGCTGGGGCACCATCATCATCCTCGCCGCGCTGCTGAGCATCGACCGCGGGCTGTACGAGTCCGCGGCCATCGACGGCGCGGGCCCCTGGCGGCGGCTGTGGCACGTCACGCTGCCGGGCATCTCGCCGGTGATCGTGCTGCTGCTGATCCTCAACCTCGGCAACCTGCTCTCCGTCGGGTTCGAGCAGGTCCTGCTCCAGCGCGACGCGGTCGGGCCGGACGCCGGCGAGGTCCTGGACACCTACGTCTACTACCACGGCATCCAGGACAACGACTGGGGCGTCGCCGCCGCGGTCGGCCTGGTCAAGGCCGTCGTCGGCACCGTGCTGGTGGTCGGCGCCAACAAGTTCGCCCACCGGCTGGGCCACGAGGGGGTGTACCGCGGTGCTGACCGCTGAGACAGCCGACACCACGCGATCCGCGGGCGCGCGGGCGCGGTCCGCCGCGTCCGACGGCGGGGCCCGGGCCTTCCTCGCGGCCCGCCGCGCCGCCCGCCGCCGGGCCGGCGCGCCCGAGGGCCGGCCGCCGTGGATGGAGCGGCCCAGCCTGCTTGGACGCTGGGGCAAGGCCGTCATCCTGGTCCTGGTGGTGGCCGCCGTCGCCTATCCGATGATCGGCATCATCGCGACGAGCTTCGCCTCCCAGTCCGACATCATCAAGAACTCCGGCCTGGTGCTGTGGCCCGCGCACCCCACCCTCGCCGCCTACCGCACCGTCTTCACCGGCGGCGTGGTGCTGCGCGCGCTGTTCGTCAGCATCGGCGTCACCGCTGTCGGCACCCTCGTCAGCCTGCTGTTCACCATCGGCATGGCCTACGGGCTGTCCCGGCGCGAGGTGACCGGCTCCCGCTTCATCCTGATGACCGCACTGGTCACGATGCTCTTCAACGCCGGCATCATCCCGAACTTCCTGCTGGTCAAGAACCTCGGCCTGTACAACACGTACGCGTCGCTGGTCATGCCGACGCTGATGAGCGCCTTCAACCTCGTGGTGCTGCGGGCGTTCTTCATGAACCTGCCGACCGAACTGCTCGACGCGGCCCGCATCGACGGCGCCGGCGACCTGCGCATCCTGGTCAGCATCGTGCTCCCGCTGTCCAAGGCGGTCATCGCCGTCGTCAGCCTCTTCTACGCGGTGACGTACTGGAACGCCTTCTTCAACGCGCTGCTCTACCTCGACGACTCCGCGAAGTGGCCGCTGCCGATGGTGCTGCGCAGCTATGTGCTCCAAGGCCAGAGCCTCAGCGGCGCCGCGACCGGCGAGACGGTCGCGCCCCAGGAGGCCGTGCAGATGGCGGTGCTCGTCATCGCCGTGGTGCCGATCCTGCTCGTCTACCCCTTCCTCCAGCGCTACTTCACCAAGGGCGTGCTCACCGGCGCCGTCAAGGGCTGAGTCCCCCCGCTCGTCCCCCCGCTCGTCCGCCCGCACCCTCCCGCAAGCACCCCGCCCCACTCCTGGCAAGGAGAGACATGTCCCGTTCCGCCCTTCCCTCCCTCAGCCGCAGATCGCTGCTGCGCTCGGCCATCGGCGTCGGCGTGGGCCTGACCGCGTCCCCCGTGCTCAGCGCCTGCGGCGACGGCGGAAGCACCGCGAAGGCGTCCGCGAAGGCCGCGGACCTGCTGCCGGCCACCACCGTCCGCGACATCGGCGTCAAGGCCGACCTGCCGGGCACCGCGGCGGGCGTCCCGCAGGGCTTCTTCCGCTACCCCGCCACCCCGCTGCGCGCCACCAAGGGCACCCCGCTGGCGGGCGCGCAGCCGGTGCGGGCCACCTCCGAGACGTTCATGCCGCCGCCGCCCGGCCGCGGCAAGAACGCGGCCTGGCAGGCGATCGAGAAGCTGCTCGGCGGCCAGGTCGAGGTCACCGCGGTGCCCAGCGACGACTACCCCACCAAGTTCTCCACCATGGTGGCCGGCGGCAGCCTGCCCGACATCTTCGAGTACCCGGAGACCGGCGGCGTCGACGACAAGGCCGCCTTCCTCGCCGCCACCTGCGCGGACCTCACCCCGTACCTGGCCGGCGCCAAGGTCAGCGCCTACCCGAACCTCGCGGCGATCCCCAAGGCGGCCTGGCAGGGCGCCGTCTTCGGCGGCCGGCTGTACGGCGTGCCGATCTCCCGGATGGGCACCGGCGGCGCCGGCTTCTACCGGCACGACCTGTTCGCCGAGGTCGGCGTCACCGACCCGCGCGAGATCGCCGACACCGACGCGTTCGTGAAGCTGTGCAAGGAGCTGACCCGGCCGTCGAAGGACCAGTACGCCATCATGGCCGGCGCGGGCAACCTGGTGGCGATGAGCACCGGCTCCCCCATGTCCTGGCGGATGGACGCCAGGACCGGGAAGTTCACCCACCAGCTGGAGACGGACGAGTTCCGCACGGCGATCGAGGTGCAGCGCACGCTGTACAAGGCGGGCTGCTACTACCCGGGGTCGATCGGCATGTCGGGGTCCCAGAAGGCCAAGTACACCGACCTGTTCAAGAATGGCAAGGCCGCCTACGTCTACGACGGCATGCCGGCGTACCTGACCCCCAGCACCGGCTACGTCGACGCCATGAAGGCCGTCGACAAGAGCTTCGACCCGCGGCCCATGGTGCCGTTCGGCAAGAGCGCGGTCAGCTGGATGGACAACGTCTCGCTCCAGAACGTGCACCTGAAGAAGGCGTCCGGGCAGCGGGTGAAGCAGCTGCTGGCATTCGCCGACTTCGCCGCATCGCCGTTCGGCAGCGTGGAGTACACCCTCATCAACTACGGCGTGGAGGGCACCGACTTCACCCGGGACGCAGGCGGCAACCCGGTGCTCACCACGAAGGGCAGCGCCGACATCGCCGTGCCGTGGAAGTTCTTCGGCTCCGCGGTGCCGGCGGTCTTCAGCGCGACCTCCGAGGCGGGCGTGCGCTACTCCCACGACGCGTACACCGTGCTCGTGCCGATGATGATCCCCGACCCCACCCTCGGCTACTCCTCGCCGACCTGGGACTCCAAGGGCGCGGGCAGCCTCAACACGCTGCTCGGCGACGGCACCAAGGACCTCATCACCGGGCGCAAGCCGATGTCCTGGTACAGCGAGCTGACGAAGAACTACCTCGCCGCGGGCGGCGAGAAGGCCCGCACCGAGTTCGAGGAAGCCGCGCAGAAGGGGAGCGCGAAGTGACCCTGCCGCCCGCCCTGCCGGCTGAGCCCGCCCTGCCCGCCGAGCCGTCCGTACCCGCCGAGCCGTCCGTACCCGCCGCGCCCGCACGCCGGACCGTGCTGCGCGCCGGGGCCACCGCCGCGGCCGCCACCGCCGCGGCCGCCGTGGCCGGCACCGCCCCCGCCTCCGCGGCCGCCCGCGGCTTCGACCCGCGGCCCGGCGCGGCCGGCGCCGGCGACCCGCTCTTCCCCACCCTCGGCAACGGCGGCTACCAGGTCACGCACTACGACCTGACCTTCGACTTCACCCCCGTCGACTACGACTACACCGGCGTGGTCGCGATCCGGGCCCGCGCCACCCAGGACCTCTCGGCGTTCAACCTCGACACCGACGGGCACACCATCGACCAGGTCACCGTGGACGGGAAAGCCGCCGCATGGGCGCTCTCGCTCGGCCAGAGCGGCCAGGAGCTGACCGTCACCCCCGCCCGCCCGCTGCACGACCGGGCGGCCTTCACCGTCGAGGTCCACTACCACGGCAACGGCAAGGACCCCCGGTCCGGGCTGTCCGGCTGGGTGTTCGGCGCCGACGGCGGCTTCGCCTGCGCCGCCCAGGCCTCGCGCGCCGACACCTTCTTCCCCTGCAACGACACCCCCTCCGACAAGGCCGAGTGGACCTTCCACCTCAGCGCCCCCGAGGGCTACGTGGCCGCCGCCAACGGCGAACTGCTGCACACCACCCCCCGGGCCGACGGCTCGGCCGTCTGGCACTTCGCGCTGCGCGAGCCGATGCCCACCGAGCTGTGCGGGATCGCCGTCGTCAAGGGCACCTACCTGTACGGCGCGAGCCACACCGGGCTGCCGCTGCGCCATGTCGTCCCGCAGGGCCAGGAGGACACCTACGCCCCGATCGTGGCCCGCACCGCGGACCATCTCGCCTGGCTGGAGGCGAAGTTCGGCCGCTACCCGTTCTCGGTGTACGGCCTGCACATCTACGGCGGCTACACCGACGCCCTGGAGAACCAGACGCTGAGCCTGTTCGGCACCAACTGGTTCAAGCCCACCGCCTCCGGCAACCCCACGTGGGAGAACACCATGGTGCACGAGCTGACCCACCAGTGGTGGGGCGACTCGGTCACCCCCAGCAACTGGCAGCAGGCGTGGCTCAACGAGGGCCCCGCCACCTACTACGCCGCCCTGTACAGCGAGGAGCAGGGCTGGTCGGTGCTGGCCGACAAGATGCGGCAGACCTACGGCCTGCTGGACGCCGTACGCGCCGCCGACGGCCCGCCCGGGCTGCCGAAGGGGCTGGGCGGCACCAACATCTACGACGGCGGCGCGCTGGTGCTGTACGCGCTGCGGATGCGGGCCGGCCAGCAGCGGTTCGACCGGATCATGCGGCTGTGGCCGGAGCGCTTCAAGAACGCCAACGCCTCCAGCGAGGACTTCATCCGGCACGCCGTGCAGGTCACCGGGGACCCCTCGCTCGACCCCTTCCTGCGCGACTGGCTCTTCGGCGCCGTCAACCCGCCGATGCCCGGGCACCCCGACTGGAGCGTGAACGCGTGAAGCGGACCGCCGGCGCCGTACTCGCCGCAGCCACCACCGCCCTTGCCGCCCTCCTGCTGCCCGCCGGCGCCGCAGGTGCCGCCGCGCCCGGCGCGTCCGCGCCGTCCCCCGCCCCGGCGGTCTACCACGTCGCGCCCACCGGCAGCGGCGACACCTGCGACCTCGCGCACCCCTGCTCCCTGGACGGCGCGCGCGCCAAGGTCCGCGCCGCCGTCGCCGGCGGCATGACCCGCGACGTACGGGTCGAACTGCGCGACGGCAACTACCCGTTGACCGCACCGCTGACGCTCGGCGCGGCCGACTCCGGCCGGGACGGGCACACCGTGACCTGGGCCGCCGCGCCCGGCGCCCACCCCGTGCTGACCGGCGGCCGCACCCTGACCGGCTGGACGCACCACACCGACGGCACCTGGACCGCGCCCGTGCCCGCCGGGGTGACCCCGCGCCAGCTCTTCGTCGACGGCGAGCGGGCGACACCCGCGCGGGGCGCCGCGTGCGCCGCGAGCGTCTGCCACGCGACGAAGGACGGCCTGACCGGCGCCGTCGCGAGCGGCATCGCCGGATCGGCCCGCCCGACCGACGTGACCGCCGTCATCAAGGTCCGCTGGCGGAACTACCAGTGCCGCGTCACCGGCGTCAGCGGCGACGAGATGACCCTCGCCCAGCCCTGCTGGGCGGACTCCTCCAGCGGCACCGGCCGCACCGGGCCCTCCTGGGACACCACCACGGTCGACTCCACCCGCTACACCGGCGTCGCCTGGTTCCAGAACGCGCCCGAACTGCTCGACACCCCCGGCGAGTTCACCTGGAACTCCGCCGACCGCACCGTCACCTACCTACCGCGGCCCGGCCAGGACATGCGCCGCGCCCAGGCCGTCACCCCCGCCACCGAGCAGCTGGTCGTCCTCGACCACGCCCACGACCTCGACCTGACCGGCCTCGGCTTCGCCTACGCCGCCTACCACCAGCCCGACACCGGCGACGGCTACGCCGGCACCCAGGCCGGCCTCACCCTCACCGGCGCGAGCGGCCCCGCCGACCAGTCCGGCCGCTACTACACCAAGCCGGCCGGCGCGCTCACCGTCGACGGCGGCCGCCGGATACACGTTCAGGACGCCGACTTCACCCACCTCGGCGGCGCCGGAGCCGTACTCCAGGACGGCACCCAGGACTCCGCCGTCACCCACTCCACCTTCACCGACCTGTCCTCCGGCGCCCTCTACGTCGGCGACACCGACCCGGACCCCGCCCCGGAGCTGGCCGGCCGGGACAACACCGTCGCCTACGACACGATCGACCACGCCGGGGCCGAGTACACCGACGCCGCCGGGATCTGGGCCGGCTACGAAGCCGGCCTGACCGTCGACCACAACACGCTGGAGCACCTGCCGTACTCCGGCATCTCCGTCGGATGGGGCTGGGACCAGCCCGGCGCGCAGACGTCCGTCCTGCGCGACAACCGCGTCACCGGCAACCGGATCACCGACGTCATGGCGGTCGCCGGCGGCCAGCACGACGGCGGCGCGATCTACACCCAGGGCGACCAGCCCGGCACGGTCATCTCCGGCAACTACGTCAACCGCTCCGCGTACGGCAACACCGAGCGCGACGGCAACGGCATCTACCTGGACGAGCAGTCCTCCCACATCACCGTCACCGGCAACGTCCTGACCCGCCTGGGCTACAAGTGGATCTCCAACTGGGCGGACTACGGCATCGACAACACCGCCACCGGCAACTGGACCGACACCGACGCCCCGGCCCTGGCCGGCACCGGCTCGGTGGCGACCGGCAACCACACCCGGCTCGACACCCTGCCCGCGCAGGCCGTGGCGATCGCCGCCCGGGCCGGCGCCGATGGCCCGCACGTCGAACCGCTCAGCGCCGACCTGGCCCGCGGCAGCACCGCCGGCCAGTCCACCACCGACGGCACCGCCAGCGCCGCGAACGCCGTCGACGGCGACACCACCACCGACGCGCTCACCCTCGCCGGGCCCGGCGCCTGGTGGCAGACCGACCTCGGCGCGGTCCGGTCCGTCGACCGGATCGAGATCTGGAACGACGCCACCATGGCCACCGCCGACGCTGACATCGAGATCAGCGCCACCCCCGACTTCGCCCACGCCACCACGGTGCACCTCGGCGGCACCGCACTGCGCCCCACCACCGTGGACCACCTGCACGCCCGCGGCCGCTACGTGCGGATCACCGCCACCACCGCCGGGCGGATCGGCCTCGCCGAGGTACGCGTCCACTCCTGACCGCCGGCCCCTACCGCGCACCGCCCCGCTGACCGCCTGACCGCCTGACCGTTTGACCGCCTGACCGTTTGACCGCCCGACCCGCCGACCGCCGCGGCCGGTCCGGACCCGGCCGCGACCCGGCCCACCTCGTCCGCACCGGCCGCGGCACCCACCCCGGGCGCCGCCCGGCGCCCGCACCCGCACTCGTGCCGTCGCTTCGCGCGGCACCCGCCCGTAAGGACTGATACCCGCGTGACCACCACGGATCTGGCCCTCGGCGTCCTCGGCTACGGCCTGCGGGGCTCGCTGGCCCGCACCGCGCACCGCCCCGGCAACGGCGCACGCGTCACACTGCTGGCCGACCCGGACCCGGCAGCGCGCGAGAAGGCGGCCACCGACCTGCCGGGCGTGCGGACCGTCGCCGACCACCGCAACGTCGTCGCCGACCGGAGCATCGACGCCGTCCTGGTGCTGACCCCCGACCACACCCACGCCGAACTCGCCTGCCAGGCGCTGCGGGCCGGCACCCCGGTCTTCCTGGAGAAGCCGCTGGAGATCACCGTCGAGGCGTGCGACACCATCCTGCGCACCGCGTACGAGACCGGCACCCCCCTCTACGTCGGCCACAACATGCGCCACATGCCGGTGGTCCGGCTGATGCGGGACATCGTGGCGCGCGGCGAGATCGGCGCCGTCAAGGCGGTATGGGTCCGGCACTTCGTCGGATACGGCGGCGACTGGTACTTCAAGGACTGGCACGCCGAACGCCGCCACACCACCGGCCTGCTGCTCCAGAAGGCCGCCCACGACCTCGACGTCCTGCACTGGATCGCCGGCGGCTACACCCGCACCGTCCAGGCGCTCGGCGACCTCATGGTGTACGGCGGCAACCCGCACCGCCGCGCGCCGGGCGAGCCCAAGACCGCCGACTGGTACACCCGCGACGGCCACTGGCCGCCGAGCACCCAGCGCGACCTCAACCCCGTCATCGACGTCGAGGACGTCTCGCTGGTCAACATGCGCCTGGACAACGGGGTACTGGCCGCCTACCAGCAGTGCCACTTCACCCCCGACTACTGGCGCAACTACACCGTTATCGGCGACGCCGGGCGGCTGGAGAACTTCGGCGACGGGCCCGGCGCGGTGGTGAAGGTCTGGAACTCGCGCCGCTCCGGCTACCGGGCCGACGCCGACGCCGAACACGCCGTGCCGGACGCCCAGGACGAGGGCGGCCACGGCGGCGCCGACCCGCTGCTGATCGATGAGTTCGTCCGCTTCGTGCGCGACGGCGGCCGCACCGATACCTCGCCGGTGGCCGCCCGGATGGCGGTCGCCGCGGGCGTGCGCGCCACCGAGTCGCTGCGCGACGGCGGCCGCCCCCGCGACGTACCTCCCCTCGACCCGGACCTGGCCGCCTACTTCGACCGCGGCCAGACCGCCCGGACCCGCAACTGACCGGCCCCCGTCCGTCCGGCCCCCCTACCGCCCGGCCCCCCGACCGCCCGGGCCCGCAACCGTCCGGGTCCCAACCGACCGGCGCGCACCACCCGTTCCACCGCACCGCAGCCATGCACCGCCCCCACGAACGGAGATGACATGCGACCCACCTCACTCCTCGGCCGCCGCCCCCGCCGCGCACTGCTGCGCTCGGCCACCGTCGCCGGCGCCGCCGCGCTGCTGGGCGTCGCCATGACCGGGCAGTCGTGGGCCTCGACGCCCACCTCCACCTGGAGCACGGGCGCACCGACCCCGGTCAGCCGGCTCACGCTGCCGATGTCCTTCGAGTCCGCGCCCGCCGCCGGCGGCATCTACTTCGCCTACTACACGACGCTGGAGAGCGGCACCCGCCCCTACGCTGGCTTCCAGCCGAAGGAGGCGGACGCCGACGGGAACCCCACCCTCCAGGCGGTGTTCAGCTCCTTCAACGCCGCGGCCACCACCACCGACGCCAACTGCTCCTACGGCGCCGACGGCGGTGCGGGGGTGAGCTGCGCGGCGCGCTTCGCCTACACCAAGGGCCGCACCTACGCGCTGGTGCTCCAGTTGGCGAGCGTCACCGGCGACACCCAGCTGATGACCGGGGACGTGGTGGACGAGGCGACCGGCGCGACGGTGACGCACATCGGCAGCTTCAGCCTGCCGTCGGCGTCGGGCCGGTTCAAGGCGGCCGACAGCGGCTTCATCGAGCCCTACCTGACCGCCGGGTGCGGCCAGCAGGTCACCGTGACCTACGGGGCCCCGGTCGGGACGGAGGACGGGACCGACTACACCGGCGGTCTGCCGACGGTCACCGACCCGTCCTCCGGCAGTTGCCTGAGCACCACGTCCACCACCACCGCCGAGGGCCGCCAGGTCACGGTGACCGGCGACTCCTACACCGGGTAGCGCGCCCCCGGCCCGGACCGGCCGGGGACCGTCAGGCCAGGCGGCCCACGTGGGCCAGGGCCTGCTTGAGGAGGATGCCGCGGCCGCCCGGCATCTCCTCCTGGAGCTGCGGCGAGGACGCCTCCTCGGGGGTGAACCAGACCAGGTCCAGCGCGTCCTGCCGCGGCCGGCAGTCCCCGGCCACCGGCACCACGTACGCGAGCGAGACCGCGTGCTGCCGCGGGTCGTGGTAGGACGTGACGCCCTCGGTCGGGAAGAACTCCGCGACGGTGAACGGCTGGAGCGAGGCCGGCACCCGCGGCAGCGCCACCGGCCCGAGGTCCTTCTCCAGGTGCCGCACCAGCGCGTCGCGGACCCGCTCGTGGTGCAGCACCCGGCCGGAGACCAGGCTGCGGCTGACCGTGCCGTCCGGTCCGATGCGCAGCAGCAGCCCGATGTGGGTGACTTCTCCGTTGTCGTCGACCCGCACCGGTACGGCGTCGACGTAGAGGATCGGCATACGAGCGCGGGTCAGCTCCAGGTCCTCGGGAGCCAGCCAGCCGGGCGTGGTGTCGGTCATGTCAGCCATTGCGTGATCGTACGTGGAGGGGCGCGCTCTCCACTATGACCTTCGGAACTCCGCCCCCCGGCTCCGGGCGCGCACGCTACCCCCGGCTGCACACGCCGAGGACGGTGAAGTGGACCGCGCTGATCCGCAGGGCGCCTGCGGGCGTGCCGGGGGCGGAGCTGGTCATGTCCAGGCGCAGGGCGGCGGTGCGGACGGGGGCGAAGGCGATGATCGTGGGCTCGTCGCTGGCGGTGGCCCAGGTGACGACCTGGCCTTGGACCGGCGTCCAGCGGTCGTCGATCCAGGCGGACAGGGTGACCTCGGCGGGCAGTGCGTGGGTGTCGTCCACGGTGAAGCGGACGGAGACGCTGTCGAAGGTGCGGGGATTGCGCAGCCGTATCGAGTACCAGTCCGCGCGGCGGGCGCCGTCGAAGGCGGGCAGCAGGCCGGTCGCGGCCTTGGTGAAGGCGTTGGACCAGCCGGTGGCGGGATCGTCGTCGTGGATCGCCTGGGGGGTGCTGGCGGGCGAACCGGAGAAGCTGGCGTCGGCGATCGGGTAGGCGGGCTCGCCCGGGCCGGGGTCGGGGGCGAAGACGGCCGGGGGCGTGGTGGCGACCGGGCCGGTGGCGGGGGTGGTGGGGATCGAGGCGGTGCCGTCGCGTAGCCCGGGGGCGCTCGCGGTCACCGTCAGCGGCCCGGAGGCGGTGCCGGAGCGGACCACGGCCAGCGCCTTGCCGTGGAAGGCGGTGCGGGTGGTGGCCTGGTAGCGCTCGGCGTTGTCCTGCTGGCCGTTGTCCAGGCCGGCCAGCGATCCGCCGGTGACGGCGAAGGTGAGCAGGTGGCCGGCGTCGGGCACCAGGACGCCGGACGCGTCGACCACGTCGGCGGTGACGTGGACCAGGCTGTCGCCGTCGGCGGTGACGGTGGCGCGGTCCGGGGTGAGCCGGATCGCGTGCGGCGCGCCCGCGGTGTGCAGCACGTCGGTGGCGACCACCTCGCCGTCGCGCAGGGCGAGCGCCGTCAGCTCGCCGGGCTCGAAGGGCACCCGCCAGGTCAGGTGGAGCTTGCCGGCGCTGCCGCCGGGGCTGGTGTAACTGCCCGGGTAGGGGCCGGTGGTGACCGTCTTGTCGTCGCCGGTCGGCTCGGTGGTCTCCAGGTAGTCGCGGCCGTCCGCGGTCTTCTTGGCGTCGAACCGGCGCACCCCCAGCGAGCGGCCGTTCAGGCGCAGTTCGACGGTGTCCACGGTGGAGTACGCCCACACCTCGACGGTCTCGCCCGGCTCGTGGCCGGTCCAGTCCATCGGCACCAGGTGCACCATCGGCTCGGTGGTCCACTGGCTGCGGAAGAGGTGGTACATGTCCTTCGGGAAGCCGGCGGTGTCGGCCGCGCCGAAGAACGACGCCTTCACCGGGAACACCTTGTAGGGCGTGGGCTCGCCGATGTAGTCGATGCCCGACCAGAGGAACTGCCCGGCGAAGAAGCGCCGGTCGCGGTCCTTCTTCAGGGCGTACTCGCCGCTCATCGTCCAGCGGGCGAGGTTGTTGTCGTACGAGGAGGTGGCGCGGCGGCCGGGGGTGTGGTTCTCGCCGGTGTTCAGGGCCTGCGGGTCCTGGTAGGTGCCGCGGCTGGCGGTGGCCGAGGAGGACTCGGACTCGAAGAGGAACAGGTGCGGGTGGCGGGCGTGCAGCTCGTCCACGGTGGCGGCGCTGTTGTAGTTCAGGCCCAGGCCGTCGAGCTTGGCCAGCAGCAGGTCGGCGGGGGAGCCGGCCGGCGGCAGCTGCTGGTACTTGTCGGAGCCGACCACCACCGGGCGGGTGGTGTCGTGGGCGCGGACGGCGGCGATCAGGCCGTCGGCCATGGCCAGCCCCGCGGTCTCGGTGGTGTCGGGCACCTCGTTGCCGATCGACCACATCAGCACGGCGGGGGAGTTGCGGGCCGCGCGGACCATCTCCGCGATGTCGCCGACGTGGTGCTCGTCGAAGAACCGGCCGTAGTCGTAGGCGCACTTGGCGGTGCGCCAGCAGTCGAACGCCTCGATCACCAGCAGCAGGCCCAGTTCCTCGCAGATCCGGATCAGCACCGGCGCGGGCGGGTTGTGGGCGGTGCGCACGGCGTTGGCGCCCATGGACTTCATCAGGGTCAACTGCCGCCGGATCGCGTCGTGGTGGACGGCGGCGCCCAGCGCGCCCTGGTCGTGGTGGAGATTGACGCCCTTGAGCTTGGTGTGCACGCCGTTGACCGACAGGCCGCGATCGGGGTCGAGGGTGAAGTGGCGTACGCCGAAGGGGGTGGTGACGGTGTCCACCACCGCGTCCCCCACCAGGACCTCGGTCGTGAGGGTGTAGCGGTGCGCGGGCGTGTCCGGCGACCACAACTCGGGCTGTTCCAGCCGCAGTTCGGCGGTGGCCGGCTGGGGCTGCGCGGAAGCGGCCAGCGGGAGGGGCGTCGCGGACCGTGCCACCTGGCGGCCGTGCCGGTCCCGTACGGTGCCGAGCACGGTGGCGGCGACCGCGCCGCCGGTGGTGTTGACCACCTCGACCCGGGCGTGCACGGCGGCGTGGGCGGTGCCGTGCGCCGGGTCGAGGGTGGTGGCGAGGCCGGGCGTGGTGATCTGGACGCCGTGCCGGGCGACGTGCACCGGGTCGGTGAGGACCAGCCGCACATGGCGGAAGATGCCGCTGCCGGAGTACCAGCGGCTGCTGGGCAGTTGGTTGCGGACGGTGACCGCGATGACGTTGGCGGTGCGGCCGTCGGTGTGCAGCAGGCCGGTGAGGTCGTAGGCGAACCCGGTGTAGCCGTAAGGGTGGTTGCCGAGCAGCGTGCCGTTGCAGTAGACGTCGCTGTCCATGTGGACGCCGTCGAACTCGATGCCCACCCGGCGGCCTGCGGCGGCCGCGGGCAGCGCGAACGCCGTGCGGTACCAGCCGAGTCCGCCGGGGAGGTAGCCGCCGCCGCTGGTGGTGTGGTGGTCGGTGGTCGGGGTCTGCTCGATGCTCCAGTCGTGCGGCACCCGCACCGCCCGCCACCCGGAGTCGTCGTACTGCGGCGTCGCGGCGTCCGCGTAGGCGCCGGCGGGGTCGGTGACGTCGCACAGGTCCACCAGCGCGAAGCGCCAGCCGTCGGCGAGTTCCACGGTCCTGGGCAGGGCGGCTTCGTCGGCGGCGCCTGCCAGAGCGGGCGGGACGGCGGCAGCGGCGGCGGACGCCCCGGCGGTCGGGTGTGATGTGCGGTCGGCCGCCATGGCGGGACCCCTCTCGTGGACGCGTGCGGCCGGCACCCGCCGGGAGGTGCCACACCTCACCAGGACTGAACAGAACCGACCACGAACCTACGGATTCTCCCACTGCCGGGCCGCCGCCGGTCAAGGGGCGTGCCGGCGATTCCCGGGCCGGGGAGCGCAGGTCGGACCCGGTGCGGCGGGTCTGCGACGGGTCTTTACATCGATGTAAGGAATCCGCCCGCACGCCTCAAGATCGGACACCGCCCGGCTGCTCCCGGGCGACCCCCGCCACCCCCTCCCGCGTGTCGTCCGCGCCGCTCGACGGCGCCCTCAAACCTGCCGCCGGGTCAGGATTTCCCCTTGTCGGCGCGGTCGCACGCACGGTGGCGGCGGGACGCGAAACACGGCGGAAACCCGTCGAGTTCGAGGGATGGACATGACATGCGGGCTGTGCTGTCATCATCCTGCCCTCTTTACATCGTTGTAGGAATCTCCACGGCGGACCCTCCGCCACCCCCCGCTCCGGCCTGCCGCCGCACCGGCCGGAGCGCCTGCCCCTGCCATCCCGCTCCGCACCGGAGCGGTCCCGGGAGGAATAGATGACCCACAGGAACAACGACGTCCCGCCATCCGCGGCCGGAGCGGACGGCGTGCAGCCGGCCGCCGCGGCCGGGCCCGAGCCGGGGATGAGCCGGCGCGGCCTGATCCGCTGGACCGGAGCGGCCGGCGTCGTCGGGATCGGTGCGGCGAGCGCCGGCATGCTGCCGGGCGCGGTCAGCGCCGCGCAGGCCGCGCCCGCGCCCGCGGCGGCGGCCGCGGCCGGCGCCACGGCGGACAGCGGCGCGCACGGCTCGGCCGTGAGCACCGTGACCACCGTCTTCGACCCGATCCGCCCGCCGTCGGTGCCGCTGGCGGTGCGCTCGCCGTACCTGAGCGCCTGGCTGCCGGCGAGCAGCCCGGTCGGCACCTGGCCGACGTTCTGGACCGGCCGCACCATGGCGATGGTCGGCATCGCCCAGATCGACGGGGTGCCGTTCCTCTTCCTCGGCGCGCCCAACATCAGCGGGCAGGTGCTGCGCGGCATGGCGCAGCGCTCGCTGACCACCACCGCGACCCGCTCGGTGTTCCTCTTCGAGGCGGCCGGGGTGGAGCTGACGGTGACCTTCCTGTCCCCGGTGGAGCCCGGCGACCTGCGCCGCCAGTCGGTGCCGCTGACGTACGTCACCGCCGACGTGCGCAGCGCGGACGGCGCCGCCCACGACGTGAAGCTGTACTTCGACATCTCCGGGGAGTGGGCGCACAACGACTCCGGCACGAAGATCGGCTGGTCCGCGGAGCAGGTCGCCGGCGCCGGCGGCGGCTCGCTCACCTCGCTGTCCTTCAGCCCCGACGGCACCAAGTCGCTGGCGGAGAACGGCGACATGGCGACCTGGGGCACCGTGGTGTGGAGCGCCACCAACCGCGCCGGGCTGACCTGGCAGATCGGCGCCGACACCGCGGTGCGGCCGGCCGCGCTCACCGACGGCAAGCTCGACGGCTCCACCGACAGCCGCCAGCCGCGCGCGATCAACGACGCCTGGCCCGTCTTCGCCTTCCACTTCGACCTCGGCAGCGTGCACGGCGCCGCGCAGCACACGGTGCTGTCCCTCGGCCATGTGCGCGAGCCCGCGGTGAGCTACCTCGGCACGCCGCTGCCGCCGCTGTGGAAGTCGTACTGGTCCACCTGGCAGCAGATGGCGGCGTTCTTCCACGGCGACCTCACCACCGCCGCCGCCCGCACCGCCGCGCTGGACCGCAAGGTGCGGCAGGAGGCCACGGCGGCCGGCGGCGCGAAGTACGCGGCGCTGTGCGCGCTGGCGCTGCGGCAGGCGTACGGCGCCACCGAACTGGTCAGCAAGGACGGCAAGCCCTGGGCTCTGCTGAAGGAGATCTCCTCCGACGGCAACGTCTCCTCGATCGACGTCACCTACCCCACGGTCCCGGTCTTCGCCTGGGCCGACCCGGCCTATCTGGGACTGCTGCTGGCGCCGATGCTGGAGTACGCCGAACACGGCGGCTGGCCCAAGGAGTTCGCCGAGCACGACATCGGCTCCTCCTACCCCAACGCCAGCGGCCACAACGACGGCAACGAGGAGGACATGCCCGTCGAGGAGTCGGCGAACATGCTGCTGATGTCGGCCGCGTACCTCAAGGGCGCCTCCGCCGCCGACGCGAAGTCCTTCGCCACCGGCCACTACGCGATCCTCAAGCAGTGGGCGGACTACCTCGTCGACAACGCCCTCGACCCCGGCTACCAGAACCAGACCGACGACTTCACCGGGTTCATCGGGCACAGCGCCAACCTCGCGCTGAAGGGCATCCTCGCGCTCGGCGCGATGAGCCAGGTCGCCGCCGCGGCCGGCAACGCCGCCGACCGCACCCGCTACCTCGGCGTCGCCAAGGACTACATCGGCCAGTGGGTCGGCAAGGCGCAGGACACGGGCGGGGACACGAGCGGGGACTCCGGCGGGGACCACCTCAAGCTCGCCTACGACCAGCCGGGCACCTGGAGCCTGAAGTACAACGGCTACCCCGACGCGCTGCTGGGCCTGGGGCTGGTCCCGAAGTCGGTCGCCGCCGACGAGGCGGCCTGGTACCTCACCCAGGTCAACCAGCACGGCATCCCGCTGGACAACCGGCACGCCTACACCAAGGCCGACTGGGAGATGTGGACCGCGGCCTGGCTGCGCGACCACCCGGTCAGCGGCTACCTCATCGACTCCCTCTACGAGTTCGTCCACACCACCCCGACCCGGGTGCCGTTCACCGACTGGTACGACACGGTCAACGACCGGCAGAGCGGCGGCTTCCAGGCCCGCCCGGTGGTCGGCGGCATCTTCGCCCTGCTGAGCGTGGCCCGATGAGCGCCGCACAGGCCCGCCGCCGGACCCGGACCCCGCGGCGGCGGCTGGCGGTGGTGGCCGCCGCGGCCACCGTGGCGACGGTGCTGACCGGCACCGGACAGGCGGCGTCCGCGCACAGCAGCGCCCGCCCGCACATCCCGACGGTCACCGCGGGCGACGCCCGCTTCGAGGTGCTCTCGCCCACCCTGATCCGCACCGAGTACGCCGGGGACGGCCAGTTCACCGACAGCCCGACCTTCAACGCGATCGGCCGGGACTCCTTCACCAGCACGCCCTACACCTCCTCCACCGCCGGCGGCTGGCTCACCGTCAAGACCAGCAAGGTGACGCTGCGCTACAAGCTGGACTCCGGCGCCTTCACCGCGCAGAACCTGACGGTGCAGCAGAACGCCGGCAGCGCCGCGGTCACCGCCGCCCCGTGGAACGGCCTGACCTGCGCCGTCGGCGAGCTGTGCGAGGCGGAGAGCCTCACCGCCTCCGGCGTGGGCACCGCGAGCGACCACACCGGGGCCACCGGCACCGGCTTCCTCGCCGGCTTCGAGGCCACCGGCAACGCGGTCACCGCCGACGTGGACGCCACCTCGGCGGGCAGCTACGAGTTCGACGCCCGCTACGCCAACGCCGTCGGCGGCGACGGCAAGGACGTCACCCGCACCCTGTCGGTCTCGGTGGACGGCGGCGCCGCGAAGACCGTCAGCATGCCGGTCACCGCCGACTGGGACACCTGGGCCGTCGCCAAGGTGCCGCTGACGCTGACCGCCGGGCACCACACGGTCACCCTGGCGCACACCGCGGCCGACACCGGCCACGTCAACCTCGACAGCATCGCGGTCGTCACGCCCGGCGCGTCCTACCCCCAGGCGTCGACCACCGCGATCCTCGACTGCCCCTTCGGCACCAGCTGCGAGTCCGAGGCGGGCCGCACCACCGGCAACGCGAAGACCGCCACCGACCACAAGGGCTACTCCGGCGCCGGCTTCGTCGCGGAACTCAACCAGGGCACGTCCCTGACCCACCGGATCGTCGGGGTGCCCGCCGACGGCACCTACCTGCTGCGGCTGCGCTACGCCAACGGCACCGGCGGCGACGGCCTGCACCAGACCCGCACCATGACGGTCACGGCCGGCGGCGCCACCAGCACCCTCAGCCTGCCGGCCACCACCGACTGGGACACCTGGAGCACCGCGTCGGTCCCCGTCGCGCTGAGCGCGGGCACCGACACGATCACCCTCGGCTGCCCCGACGCGACCAGCTGCCACGTCAACGCCGACACCGTCTCCGTCGCCGACCAGAGCGCGGCCGCCCCGCAGCCGCACATCTCCCTGGGCGGCTACCGCCGCGGCCTGGACGGCGTCAACGGCGACAACGGCGACCCGGCCACCACGCCCGGCCTGCTCTACCGGGACGGCTGGTACCTGCTCGACGACACCACCTCGGCGCTGTACTCCACCGCCACCGGCACCACCTCGCCGCGCCCCGGCCACAACGGCACGCCCTACCAGGACGGCTACCTCTTCGGCTACGGGCACGACTACCAGCAGGCCCTGGGGGACCTGGCCACGCTCACCGGCCCCTCCGAGCTGCTGCCCGAGTGGGCCTACGGCGTCTGGTACTCCGAGTACCTCGACCGCACCGCGGCCGACTACGAGAACACCGTCCTGCCCGACTTCCGGTCCGAGAACGTGCCGCTGGACGTGCTGGTCACCGACACCGACTTCAAGTCGCCCGCCACCTGGGACGGCTGGGAGATGGACCCGTCGAAGTTCCCCGACGAGAAGGCGTTCTTCGACTGGGCGCAGAGCCAGGGCCTGCACAACACCCTGAACATCCACCCGAGCATCATCAGCACCGACCCGCAGTTCGCGCAGGCCGAGGCCACCGCGAAGAACAAGCTCGCCAAGGCCGGCTGCGACGGCGACGTGTGCACGTACACCTTCGACTTCGGCGACCCCGACCAGCTGAAGGCGTACCTGGACCTGCACCAGACGATGGAGAGCGACGGCGCCGACTTCTGGTGGCTCGACTGGTGCTGCGACAACTCGCAGTCCACGCTGGCCGGGGTCACCCCCGACGCCTGGATCAACCAGCAGTACGCCACCGACGCGGACAAGACCGTCGGCCGCGGGTTCGTGCTCTCCCGGGCCTTCGGGTCGCTCCAGTCCGGCGGCTACAGCAGCCCGACCGGCCTGCCGACCGGGCCCTGGGCGGACAAGCGCACCACCGTCCACTTCACCGGTGACACCTCCTCCAGCTGGGGCACCCTGAAGTACGAGGTCGGCTACACCCCGGGCGAGTCCGCGGCCACCGGGCTGTCCGCGGTCAGCCACGACATCGGCGGCTTCAACGACACCACCGGCCTGAAGGGCGCCGAGACGTACACCGACGGCGGCACGCAGAAGAGCACCACCAAGCTGCCCGACGACCTGTACGCGCGCTGGGTCCAGCTCGGCACCTTCCAGCCGATCGACCGGCTGCACGGCAACCACAGCGACCGGCTGCCCTGGCAGTACGGCACCGCGGCCCGTACCAGCGCCGACAAGTTCCTCAACCTGCGCGAGGACCTGCTGCCGTACACCTACACCCTCGCCCAGCAGGCCAACGCCACCGGCATCCCGGTGGTGCGGCCGATGTACCTCCAGTACCCGGAGGAGGACAGCGCCTACACCACGGCCGACAGCGAGTACATGTACGGCTCCGACGTGCTGGTCGCGCCCGTCACCACGCCCGGCACCACCGCCACCACCTCGGTGTGGCTGCCGCCGGGCACCACCTGGACCGACTACTTCACCGGGAAGACCTACCCCGGCGGCACCACGCAGACCGTCACCACCGGGCTCGACACGATGCCGGTGTTCGTCAAGGCCGGCGCGGTCGTGCCCACCAGGACCGACCACGTCGCCGACGACGCGAACAACCCGCTGAAGAAGGTCACGCTCACCGTCACCACCGGCGCCTCCGGCGCGTTCACCCTCTACGAGGACGACGGCACCTCCGCGGTGCCGGCCCGCTCGGCGACCACCGCCGTGCACTACACCGAGAGCAAGGGCGCCCACACCCTGCGGATCGGCGCCGCCCGCGGCAGCTTCCACGGCCAGGTCACCAGCCGGCAGTGGACGGTCGCCTTCCGCGGGGTCGACACCGCGAGCGCGGTCTCCGCGTCCGGCACCCGGCTGCCCAGGACCGCCTGGCACCTCGATGCGGCCAGCCACACCCTGACCGTCACGCTCCCGGCCCGCAGCGTCCGCAACGGCACCACCGTCACCTTCCACTAGGCAACGCCCCACCAGGAAGCAGGAAGCGAAAAGGCCCCGGGGGGGGGGGGGGGGGGGGGGGGGGGGGGGGGGGGGG
>NZ_JBYIRL010000006.1:0-233964 GCF_057708125.1 Actinacidiphila sp. bgisy145 | reverse complement strand
CGCGCCCCCCGCCGCGCTCGGCTGCTGGCGGGCCGGCGCGGTCTGCCTGCCCCTCGACCCCGCCGAGGACCCGGCGCTGCTCGCGCGACGGGCCCGGCAGGCCGGCGCGAAGGCCGTCGTCACCGGGCCGGGGCTGCACCTGCCCGCCGACGCGGACCCGCCCCCGGTCCTTCCGCTGCCCGCGCCCGCCGCCGGGAAGTCCACCGCACCCGGCGACGCGTCCGGCGCGGCACCCGCCCCGGACACCACCGCCGGCCTGCTGCCCGCCGACGAGGACGCCGGGCGCCCGGCCGGCACCGCCCTGAGCCACGCGGCCCTCGCCGCCACCGCCGCCGACCTCGCCCGCGAACTCGGCGTCCGGCCCGGCACCTGCGTGCTCAGCCTCGCCCGCCCCGGCACCGCGGAAGCGCTCCTGGACACCGCGCTGGCCCTGACCACCGGCGGCCGCCTCGTCACCGCCCCCGAGCAGGCCCGCGGCGACGCCGACGCCCTGCACGCGGTCGCCCAGCAGCACACGGCCGGCGTCCTCGTCGTCCCCCCGGGCACCCCGCCCGCCCTGCTGGAGGACCTGGGCGGCCGGCTGCCCGGCCTGACCGTGCTCGCCGCGGGCGACGACCTGTCCCCCCGGGCCGTGCAGGAACTCCTCGCCGCGGACTGCCGGCTGTACACCGGCTACAGCACCCCGCAGAGCGCCGGCTGGGCCCTGCTGGGCCGGGTCACCACCCCCGACGGCACCCGCGGCGGCCGGCCGGTCGCCGGCACCCGGGCCTTCGTCGCCGCCCCCGACGGACGCGAACTGCCCGTCGGCGTACGCGGCGAACTGTGCCTCGTACGCGCCGGAACAGCCCCCGGCGAAGCCGGCGAACCGCGCCACCGCACCGGCCGGACCGCCCAGTGGCAGCCGGACGCCACCCTCACCTGGCACCCCCGCACCGCACCCGGCGCGGCTACCGCCACCGAACCCGCCGAAGGCGCCGCGGCCGACGACCCGCTCGTCGCCGACCTCGTCGGCATCTACCGGGAACTCCTGGGCGCCGACGCCGACGCCACCGCGCACACCCACTTCTTCGACGCCGGCGGCCACTCGCTGCTCGCCGCCGTGCTGACACAGAAGGTCGAGGACCTCACCGGCACCGCGCTCCAACTGCGCGACGTGTTCGACCACCCGACCCCCGCAGCCCTCGCCGCGAGGGTACGCGGATGACCCGGAACCAGCGGGCCGCCGGACCCGGCACCGGCCGGCCGGAACCGGGCCCACCGACCCCAGGGAAGAGACCATGAGCACAGCTTTCGATGAGCACCGGCTCGCCGTCGTCGGCGCCGGCGTGATGGGCACGAACATCTCGGCACTGGCCCTCGGCCACGGCGTCGACGTCGTCCTGGTCGAGGTGGACGAGACCGCGCTCGACCGGGCCCGCGGCACCGTACGGCAGAAGCTGCGGCACGCCCAGCTGATGGGCGTCCTGCCCGAGGGCCGCCCGCAGGGCACCCTCACCACCACCGCGTCGCTCGACGACATCGTGGATGCCCACACCGTCGTCGAGGCCGTCACCGAGGTCGCCGACGTCAAGAAGGAGGTGCTCAGCGCCGCCTCCAAACTCGTCGCGCCCGGCACCACCCTGATCTCCAACACCTCCTGCATCCCCATCGACGAGATGGCCGAGTGGACCGCGCGCCCCGAGGACCTGCTCGGCGTGCACTTCATGAACCCCTCGTACATGATCAAGATGGTGGAGGTCATCCGCGGCCCGCGGACCTCCCCCGCCGTCCTGGAACGCGCCACCGACCTGCTCGCGCTGCTCGGCCGGGAGTCCCTCGTCATCGAGGACTCCGCCGGCTTCGTGATCAACCGCCTGCTGCACCCGCTGATCAACACCGCGGCCATGCTCGTCCAGGAAGGCGTGGCGTCCGTCGAGACCGTCGACCGCCTGCTGGAAGGCTGCCTCGGCCACTCCACCGGCCCGCTGCGCACCGGCGACCTCATCGGCCTGGAGAACCTCGTCGACTCCCTCAACGTGCTCTACGAGCGCCGCGGCGACGAGAGCTGCCGCCCCTGTGACCTGCTGCTCGCCAAGGTGCGCGACGGCGACCTCGGCCGGAAGACCGGCCGCGGCTTCTACGACTACGGAAAGGTCGCGTCATGACCACCGAACGCGAAACCACCACGCTCACCGCCGAGACCCTCCACAAGGAGCTCCTCGACTTCCTCTCCGAGCGCATCCAGACCACCGTCGAACTCGACCAGGACCTGTTCTCCTCCGGCCTGGTCTCCTCCATGTTCGCCATGCAACTCGTCGTCCACCTCGAGGAGGCGTACGACATCGCCATCGTCGGCGGCGACCTCAAGCTGGACAACTTCCGCACCGTGCAGAGCATGACGGACCTGGTGCTGCGCCTGCAGGGCAGCGCGGAGACGGACTGAGATGCCCGCGACCCTGACCGACGAGCAGGCCCTGGTCACCAGCCTCGTGGGTGACCGGGCGGCCGGCTGGGACGTCGCCGGCGAACTGCCCGTCGACGTGCTGCGCACCCTGGGCAGCCGCGGCCTGCTCTGCGCCCAGGTCCCCACCCGCTTCGGCGGCCTGGGCCTGAGCAGCGCCGACAACGGCGAGTTCACCGCCCACGTCGGCAGCCTGTGCAGCTCCCTGCGGTCCGTGATGACCTCCCAGGGCATCGTCGCCTGGACCGTCCAGCGCTTCGGCGACCGCGAGCAGCGGCGCGCCCTGCTGGCCGAACTGACCGGCGGGAAACTCACCGCGGTCGGCTTCAGCGAACCGGGCGCCGGCAGCGACCTGGCGGCCATGCGGACCAGGATCAAGGCCGACGGCGACGGGTTCGTCGTCGACGGCGCGAAGAAGTGGGTCACCGGCACCCGTTACGCCGACTTCGTGCTGATCGTCGGCCGCTACGGCGACAGCGACGGCGCGGCCGCCGCCGTCGTCCCCGTCGACGCCCCCGGCGTCCACATCGACCCGGTCCCGCACCCGATGGGCTGCCGCGCCGCCGGCCACGCCGACATCCGCCTCGACCAGGTCCGGCTGCCCGCCTCGCACATCCTCGGCGGCGGCGGACAGCCGCTGTCGATGCTGTTCACCACCGCGCTGTCCTACGGGCGGATGTCCATCGGCTGGGGCTGCGTCGGCATCCTGCGGGCCTGCCTGGCCGCCGCCGGCCGCCACGTGCAGCAGCGGCACCAGGGCGACGTGGCACTCGCCGAGCACCAACTGGTCCGCGGCCACCTCGCCGACATGCTCGTCGCCGAACAGGTCGCCCTGCGCGCCTGCGAGCACGCCAGCCGGCAGTGGGACGCCGCCGCCCCCGACATGGGCACCATGGCCGTCCTCGCCAAGCACGTCAGCGCCGAACACGCCGCACGCGCCGCCGCCACCGCCGTCCAACTGCTTGGCTCCACCGGCGCCTCCGACGGCCACGTGGTGGCCCGCGCCTTCCGAGACGCCAAGCTCATGGAACTGATCGAGGGCAGCAACGAGATCTGCCGGCTGATCCTCGCCGACCACGTCCTTTCCACCACGAAGACCGGCTGAGCACCCGCCCGGCCCCGCCCCACCCCGCGCACGTACCGCCGTCCGCGCCCGCCCGTTACCACCCTCGGCTCGCGTCCGCGGGTGCGCGACACCCCGACGCGAGCCAAGCCCGTAGGAGAACCCGTGGCCGACAAGCCCACCCTCGTGAAGTGCCTGGTCTGGGACCTGGACAACACCGTCTGGGACGGCACCCTGCTGGAGGACCCGAGCGTCGAACCGTTCCCAGGCATCCTCGACACCCTGGTCGAACTGGACTCCCGCGGCATCCTGCACTCGGTGTCCAGCAAGAACGACCACGACCTGGCCTGGAAGCGGCTGGAGGAACTGGGCCTGGCCGAGTACTTCGTGCACCCGCGGATCGGCTGGGGCCCCAAGTCCGACGCGGTCCGCGAGATCGCCGAACGCCTCAACTTCGCCGAGAAGACCATCGCGTTCATCGACGACCAGCCCGCCGAGCGCGCCGAGGTCACCTACGCCGCCCCCGACGTCCGCTGCTACCCCGCCGACCAGGCCACCTCACTCCCCGGACGGCCCGAGTTCAGCCCGGAGACCATCACCGTCGACTCCCGCCGCCGCCGCGAGATGTACCAGGCCGGCGCCCGCCGGGAAGCCGAGAAGGAGACCTTCAAGGGCCCCGACGAGGACTTCCTGCGCAGCCTCGACCTGGTCATGGAGATCAAGCGCGCCGACCAGGAGGACATCTCCCGCGTCGAGGAACTCACCCTGCGCACCAGCCAGATGAACGCCACCGGCGTCCACTACTCCGACGCCGCACTGCGCGCCCTGCTGGCCGACCCCGACCACGAGGTGCTCACCGTCACCCTCACCGACCGCTTCGGCCCGCACGGCGCGGTCGGCGTACTCCTGCTGGAGCGCCACCCCGAACTGTGGCACCTCAAGCTGCTCGCCACCTCCTGCCGGGTGGTCAGCTTCGGCGCCGGCGCGGTCATCCTCAACTGGCTCATCGACCAGGCCGCCCGGGCCGGCGTCCACCTCGCCGCCGACTTCCGGCGCACCGACCGCAACCGCATGATGGACATCGCCTACCGCTTCGCCGGCTTCGCCGACGACCCCTGCGCCTGCCTCGCCGTGCTCGGCGAACCCGCCGCGGAGGGCGTCCAGCAGCTCCACCTGCACGCCGAGCGCCGCGACGCCCCGACCACGATGCGGCTCACCGCCCCCGAACTGGCCGCCGCGGCAGGCGAGAAGGACCCGGTCGGCTGACGCCCACCGCCCCGCACGCCCTCCCGCCCCGCCTCCTCCCCGTCGCAGCCCCCAGGTCCTCCGGCCGCCACCGCGGCCGGAAGACCGGCGGGCAGGCACCGTAGCCGACTTCCGGAATACCGAGGGACTTGTGAACGAGACCGAGCCGGTCCTGAAGGACACCGCCGCATCCGACCCGGAGCCGCTGGCGATCGTCGGTATGGGCTGCCGCTATCCCGGCCGCGTCCGTTCACCCGAGGACCTGTGGCAGCTGCTGGCCGACGGCGGACAGGCACTCTCCGGCTTCCCCGCGGACCGGAACTGGCACACCGACACCCTCTTCGACCAGGACCCGGACGGCACCGGCACCACCTACCTCACCCGCGGCGGGTTCCTCGACGACATCGCCGGCTTCGACGCGGGCTTCTTCGGCATCCCCCCGCGCGAGGCACAGGCCATGGACCCGCAGCAGCGCCTGCTGCTGGAGGTCTCCTGGGAGGCACTGGAAAGCGCCGCCCTCCTCCCGGCCGACCTCCGCGGCTCCCGCACCGGCGTGTTCGTCGGCGCCGAACCCAGGGAGTACGGCCCCCGCCTGCGCAGCGCACCCGGCACCGCCAAGGGCCACCTGTTCACCGGCACCTCGCCCGGCGTCATGTCCGGCCGCCTCTCCTACCTCCTCGGCCTGCACGGCCCCTCACTCACCGTCGACACCTCCGCCTCCAGCTCCCTGGTCGCCCTCCACCTCGCCGCCCAGGCCCTGCGGACCGGCGACTGCGCGATGGCACTGGCCGGCGGCGTGTCCGTGATGTCCACCCCGCAGAACTTCGTCGCGTTCAGCGGACTGCGCGCCCTGTCCGCCGACGGCGTGTGCCGCCCCTTCTCCGCCGCCGCCGACGGCACCGTGTGGTCCGAAGGCGTCGGCGTACTCGTCCTGGAGCGGCTGTCGGACGCGCGGCGCAACGGCCACACCGTGCTGGCCGTGCTGCGCGGCTCCGCCATCAACTCCGACGGCACCGGCGAGGGCCTGACCGTCCCCAACGGCACCGCCCAGCAGGCCGTCATCCGCCGCGCCCTGGCCGACGCGCGCCTCACCCCCGCCGACGTGGACGCCGTCGAAGCGCACGGCACGGGCACCAGGTTGGGCGACCCGATCGAGGCGCAGGCGCTGCTGGCGACCTACGGGCAGGACCGTCCCGAGGGGCGGCCGCTGTGGCTGGGGTCGGTCAAGTCCAACATCGGCCACGCGCAGGCCGCGGCCGGAGTCGCCGGCGTCATCAAGACCGTGCTCGCCCTACGGCACGGCGAACTCCCCGCGACGCTCCACGCCGACGAACCGACGCCCCGCGTGGACTGGGCGTCCGGCGGGGTGCGGCTGCTCACCGCGCCGGTCCCGTGGCCGGCCGGCTCCCGCACCCGCCGCGCCGCTGTCTCCGGCTTCGGCCTCGGCGGCACCAACGTCCACGTGGTGCTGGAGGAGGCCCCGGCGACCACGGGCCCGGCGGACGAAGGCAACGCGCCCGCTGCGCCGCGGGTCGTCTCCGGTGCGCGGGCGTGGGTCGTCAGCGCTCGTTCTGCGGCGGGGTTGGCCGCGCAGGCGGAGCGGTTGCGGGAGTGGGTCGACGGGCGTCCGGGTCTCGAACCGGCGGATGTGGCGTGGTCGTTGGCGGCGAGCCGGTCGGTGTTCGAGCACCGGGCGGTGGTGGTCGGTGGTGACCGGGCCGCGTTGGTGGGCGGGTTGGAGAGCCTTGCCGCGGGTGTCCCGGCAGGCGCGGTCGCCTCTGGCCGGGCCCGTTCGGCGGCGCGTCCGGTGTTCGCGTTCGCGGGTCAGGGGTCGCAGTGGGTGGGGATGGGGCGTGAATTGGCGGGTGTGTCGCCGGTGTTCGCGGCGCGCCTTGCGGAGTGTGCGGTGGCGTTGGCGCCGTATGTGGAGTGGTCGCTGCATGACGTGTTGGCGGGTGCGGAGGGTGCTCCGGCGCTTGAGGCGGCTGATGTGGTGCAGCCGGCGTTGTGGGCGGTGATGGTGTCGCTGGCCGCGGTCTGGGAAGCCGCCGGGGTCGCGCCCGAGGCTGTCGTGGGGCATTCGCAGGGTGAGATCGCGGCGGCGACGGTGGCGGGGATGCTGTCGTTGGAGGACGGTGCGCGGGTGGTGGCGTTGCGGTCGCAGTCGTTGAAGGTGTTGGCGGGTGCGGGCGGGATGCTGTCGGTGAGCCGGTCCGCGGGCGAGGTCGAGGAGCGGTTGGTCCGGTTCGGGGAGAGCGTGGCTCTGGCGGCGGTCAATGGGCCTTCGGCGGTGGTGGTGTCGGGTGAGCCCGCAGCTCTGGAGGAGTTGAAGGCGGAGTTCGAGGCCGAGGGCACCCGTGCCCGGATGGTGGCGGTGGACTACGCGTCCCACTCGGCGCAGGTGGACCGCCTGGAGGACGAGATCACCTCGGTCCTGGCCGGGATCACCCCCCGTCGGGGCCGGGTTCCGATGGTGTCCGCGATGACCGGGGAGACCCTGACCGGCGAGGAGTTGGACGCTGGTTACTGGTTCCGCAGCCTCCGCGCGACGGTCCACTTCGACCGCGCCGTGCGGACGTTGGCGGGCCGCGGCCACCAGCTCTTCGTAGAAGTGACCCCGCATCCCGTCTTGATGGGTGCCATGAACGACACCCTCGAAGAGGTCGCACGGGAAGCGGGCCCGGGGGTGGTGCCGGGCGCGGTGTGTGCGACGTTGCGGCGGGACGAGGGCGGCGCCGTACGGCTGCTGACCTCGCTGGCTGAGGCGTACGTCCACGGCGCCGGCGTGGACTGGACGTCGGTGCTGCCCGCCGGCGACATGGTCGAGCTGCCGACCTACGCTTTCCAGCACGAACGCTACTGGCTCGACGCCGAGCCGTCCTCGCCCGCGGCCGAACTCCCCCCGACCGGGCTCGACGCCCACCCCGTCGCCGACCCCGCGCCCGACGGCCTGCGCGGGCAGCTCGCCGGGCGGCCCCGGCCCCAACAGGAGCAGTTCGTCCTGGACCTGGTCAGGAACCAGGCCGCCGCGGTGCTGGGACACGGCTCGCCCGACGCCCTCGACCCGGCGCGCACGTTCAAGGAGCTGGGCTTCGACTCCGTCACCGGCGTCGACCTGCGCAACCGGCTGAGCGGCGCGGCGGCGCTCCGGCTGCCCACCACGCTGATCTACGACCACCCGACGCCGCTCCTGCTCTCGGCGTTCCTGCGCGGAGAGGCGCTGGGCGGCAGCGGTGCGGACGGTCCCGCTGACCCCGGCCCGACCCGGACCGGGACCGGGACCGACGAGCCGATCGCGATCGTGGCGATGAGCTGCCGCCTGCCCGGTGACGTCAGCACTCCCGAGCAGCTGTGGGACCTGCTGGCCGCCGGCGGCGACGCGGTCGGGGAACTCCCCGGCGACCGCGGCTGGGACCTCGCCCCGCCGCCCGGTTCGTCCGAGGACCGCTCCCTCGCGTCCGCCACCCGCGGCGGCGGATTCCTCACCGCGGCCGCCGAGTTCGACGCGGAGTTCTTCGGGATCAGCCCGCGTGAGGCGCTGGCCATGGACCCGCAGCAGCGGCTGCTGCTCGAACTGTCCTGGGAGGCCCTGGAGCGCGCGGGCATCGACCCGTCCGCGTTGCGGGGCACTGCGACCGGCGTTTTCGCGGGTGCCTCCGCGTCCGGGTACGGCGCCGACGCGCCCGAGGAACTCGAAGGCCACCTCCAGCCGGGCGTCACACCGAGCGTGATATCCGGCCGGGTCGCCTACACCTTGGGCCTCGAAGGCCCCGCCCTGACGGTGGACACGGCGTGCTCGTCCTCCCTGGTGGCGCTGCACCTGGCCGCCCGGTCCCTGCGCTCCGGCGAGTGCACGCTGGCCCTCGCCGGGGGCGTCACCGTGCACGCCACCACGTCCTGGCTGAACTGGTTCCGCCGTCAGCGGGGACTGGCCGCCGACGGGCGCTGCAAGGCGTACGGGGACCAGGCCGACGGCATGGGCATGGCCGAAGGCGCCGGCCTCCTGGTCCTCGAGCGGTTGTCGGACGCGCGGCGGAACGGGCACCACGTGCTGGCGGTGGTGCGGGGGAGTGCGGTCAATCAGGATGGCGCGTCGAACGGTCTGACGGCGCCCAACGGCCCGTCTCAACAGCGCGTCATCCGGGCGGCGTTGGCGGACGCGGGCCTCACGTCGGCCGATGTGGACGTGGTGGAGGGGCACGGCACCGGTACGGCGTTGGGTGACCCGATCGAGGCGCAGGCGCTGCTGGCGGCCTACGGTCAGGACCGTCCGGACGACCGGCCGTTGCTGTTGGGTTCCGTGAAGTCGAACATCGGGCACACGCAGTCGGCGGCGGGCGTGGCGGGCGTGATCAAGCTCGTCCTAGCGCTCCGGCACGGGCTGGTCCCGCGGACCCTGCACGCCGACACCCCGTCCTCGCATGTGGATTGGGACGCGGGCGCGGTGCGTCTCGCGACCGACTCCGTGCCGTGGCCGGAGTCGGCGGACCGCCCTCGGCGCGCTGGCGTCTCCTCGTTCGGCATCTCCGGTACGAACGCGCACGTGATCGTGGAGCAGGCTCCGGCCGAGGCCGCGGTGGAGGCTGCGCCGTCTGGTGGGGTGGGGTTGCCGGTGGTGCCGTGGGTGGTGTCGGGTCGGTCGGTTGAGGGGTTGGCGGGTCAGGTGGGGCGGTTGTTGGAGTTTGTGGGGGAGGGGCGCGGGCGGGCCGATGTGGTGGATGTGGGGTGGTCGTTGGTGTCGTCGCGTGCGGTGTTGGAGCACCGTGCGGTGGTGCTCGGGGTGGACGGGGCGGAGTTGTGTGCAGGGTTGGGCGCGTTGGCGGAGGGGGCCGAGGGGCCTGGTGTGGTCAGTGGTGTGTCTGGTGGTGTGGGTCGGTTGGGGTTGGTGTTTACGGGTCAGGGTGCGCAGCGGGTGGGGATGGGTCAGGGGTTGTATGGGGCGTTTCCGGTGTTTGCGGAGGCGTTTGATGAGGTGTGTGGGGTGTTGTCGGGTCTGGTGGGTGGGTCGGTGGGTGCGGTGGTGCGGGGTGAGGGCGAGGAATCGTGGCTGGGTGGGGGTGATGTGAATGAGACGGTGTGGGCGCAGTGCGGGTTGTTCGCGGTTGAGGTGGCGTTGTTCCGTCTGTTGGAGTCGTGGGGTGTGGTCCCGCAGGTCGTCGGCGGTCATTCGATCGGTGAGTTGGCGGCGGCTTATGTGGCGGGGGTGTGGTCGTTGGGGGATGCGTGTCGGGTGGTGGCGGCGCGGGGTCGGTTGATGCAGGGGTTGCCGTCGGGTGGGGCGATGGTGGCGGTGGAGGCGTCGGAGGTGGAGGTGCTTGAAGCCCTGGCGGGCCGTGCCGGTGTGGGGGTTGCGGCGGTGAATGGTCCGCGTGCGGTGGTGGTGTCGGGGGTGGAGGACGAAGTGCTGGCGGTCGCGGGGGTGTTGGCGGCGAGGGGTGCGCGGACGCGGCGGTTGCGGGTGTCGCATGCGTTTCATTCGCCGTTGATGGAGCCGATGTTGGCGGAGTTCGGCGAGGTCGTCGCGAGTGTGGAGAGCCGGCGTCCGCGCCTGGTGATGGTGTCGGGGCTGACGGGTGGTGTGGTGTCGGAGGAGGTCACCGACGCCTCCTACTGGGTGCGGCATGTGCGTGACGGCGTGCGGTTCGCGGACGCGGTGGAGGCGATGCGCGCCGCCGGAGTAGGGACGTTTGTCGAGGTCGGTCCCGATGGTGTGTTGTCGGGTCTCGGGCCGCTGACGCGAACGGAAGACGCGGACGACTCCGACGTGGTGGAGTCGTGGACGCCGGTTCTGCGGCGCGGCCGGGATGAACCGCGGGCGCTGCTGACGGCGTTGGCGAAGGTGTTCGTCCGCGGGGTCCCGGTGGCCTGGGAGAAGGTCTACGCGGGGACGGGCGCGCGTCGGGTGGACCTGCCGACGTATGCGTTCCAGCGTCGCCGCTACTGGCTGAACCCGGCCACCAGCAGCCGCGCCGAGGACCTCGGGTTGGCGGGTCCCGGGCACGCGCTGCTGGGTGCGTCGGTGGTGTTGCCGGCGAGCGGTGGTGTGGTGCTGACCGGGCGGTTGGCGCTGTCGTCGCAGCCGTGGCTGGCCGATCACGCGGTGGCCGGTCGGACGGTCGTGCCGGGTGCGGCGCTGGTGGAGATGGTGGTGCGGGCCGGTGACGAGGTGGGGTGCTCCCGTGTCGAGGAGCTGCTGAGCGAAGCCCCGCTCGTGCTGCCCGCGCACAGCGGGGTACGGGTCCAGGTGACGGTGGCGGAGCCGGACGACACCGGACGCCGTACCGTCACGGTCCACGCACAGGACGAGGCTGCCCCGGCCGAGGGCGAGTGGACCCGGCTCGCGAGCGGCGTGCTCGCCCGCTCCGGTGAGATCCCCGCGGCAGGGGAAGCGGCTCCGTGGCCGCCGTCCGACGCCGAGCCCGTCGAACTGGAGTCCCTCTACCCGGAGTTGGCGGCGCGCGGCCTGAGCTACGGGCCGGTGTTCCAGGGGCTGCGCGGCGCCTGGCGCAAGGGCGCGGAACTCTACGCCAAGATCGCGTTGCCGGAGGACGTGAGCACGGCCGGGTTCGGCCTGCACCCGGCGCTGCTCGACTCCGCGCTGCACGCGATCGTCGGCGCGGGGAACCGTACCGCCGGGCTGGAGGTGCCGTTCGCCTGGCGGGACGTCGAGCTGTACGCGACGGGTGCCAGGGCGGCCCGCGTCCGGATCGCACCGGAGGCCGACGGCGAAGGGGACGCCCTGACCCTGGCGGACAGCGACGGAACCCTGATCGCCCGCGTCGGCGGTGTCACCCTGCGCCCGTTCAAGGCCCCCGCCCTCGCCCCCGCCCCCGCAACGGACCACGGGCTGTACGGCGTCGAGTGGGCGCCCGCGAGCCTTCCTGACCAGGCCCCGGAACCGGCCGGTGGGCGCTGGGCGGTGATCGGCGGCGCGGACGCCGTACCCGCGCTGCCGGAAGCCGCCGCGTACCCCGATGTCGCGGCGCTGGCGGCGGCCGTCGCCGCAGGCGCGCAGGTCCCGGAGACCGTCGTGGCCCTGGCCCGGGCGGCAGTTGAGCCCCAGGACGAGGGCACGGCCCAGACCGCCCGCCGCGCCGCCGCGGACGCCCTGGCGCTGGTGCGGCAGTGGCTGGCGGCCGACGCGCTGTCCGGCGCCCGGCTGCTGCTGGTCACCCGGCGCGCGGTGGACGCGGGGCCCGAGGTACCCGTGGACCTCGCCGCCGCCACGGTTTGGGGCCTGGTGCGGGTCGCGCAGACGGAGCACCCGGGCCGGATACTGCTGGCGGACGTCGACGAGGCCACCGGCGGGGCGACGGTCGAGGCCCTGCGGACCGCCGCGGCCCTGGAACTCCCGCAGTGCGCGGTGCGGGACGGCCGGACACGCGTGCCGCGGCTTGCCCGTACGGCGGCCGCGCTGCCGCCCGCCGAAGCGGAGCGCAGCCGCCCGGGCACCGTGCTCGTGACCGGCGCCTCCGGCGCGCTGGGCCGGCTGGTCGCCCGGCACCTCGCGGAGAGCGGTCAGGCCGAGCACCTGGTGCTGCTCTCCCGCCGCGGCGGCGACGCCCCCGGCATGTCCGACCTCGTCTCCGCCCTCCATGAGGCGGGCGCGCGGACCACCGTCGCCGCATGCGACGCGGCGGACCGCGACCGCCTCGCCGAGGTCCTGCACGGCCTGCCGCTGACCGGGGTGGTGCACGCCGCCGGGGTACTGGACGACGGGCTGGTGTCCGCACTGACCCCGGACCGGCTGGAGTCGGTCCTGCGGCCGAAGGTGGACGCGGCCTGGAACCTGCACGAGCTGACCCGCGACCTGGACCTCGACACCTTCGTGCTGTTCTCCTCGATCGCGGGCGTGCTCGGCAACGCCGGGCAGGCCAACTACGCGGCGGGCAACACCTTCCTGGACGCACTGGCCGCGTACCGGCACCGGCAGGGCCTGCCCGCGGTGTCGCTGGCCTGGGGCCCGTGGGAGGACGGGATGGCCGGCGCGCTGAGCGACGTGGACCGGCTCCGGATGGCCCGGCAGGGGCTGCGCCCGCTGTCCGCGCCGGACGGCCTGACCCTCCTGGACGGCGCGCCCCGCACCGGTCACGCCTTGCTGGTCGCCGCCGCACTGGACCTGGCCGCGCTGCGGGGCGCGGGCGAGGTCCCGCCGTTGCTGGCCGGCCTGCTGCCGCAGACGCGCCACGGCCTTGCCCCCACCCGTCGCACCGCCGCCGCCCTGGCCGCCGGCGGCCGGAGCGCGCTGGCCGCACGGCTCGCCGGACTCGGCCCCGACGAGCGGACCGAGGCCGTCCTCCGGATCGTCGCCACCCAGGCCGCGCTGGTGCTGGGGATGGCCGGCCCCGAGGCCGTCGACACCCGGCGCTCGTTCCGCGACGTCGGCTTCGACTCGCTGACCTCCGTCGAACTGCGCAACCGGTTGAACACCGCGACCGGCCTGCGGCTGCCGGCCACCGCGGTCTTCGACCACCCCACCCCGGCCGCACTGGCCCACCGCGTACGGGCGGAGTTGCTCGGCGAGGACGAAGAGGGCGGCGGGGACGGCGGGGACGGCAAGGTCACGGCTGCCTACCCGAACACGTCCGGCGCGGTGACCCGCGCCGTGCCCGCGGAGGACGATCCCGCCGTCATCGTCGGGATGGCGTGCCGGTTCCCGGGCGGGGTGGCCTCGCCCGGCGACCTGTGGCGGCTGCTGGAGGCGCGCGGCGACGGCATCGGCCCCTTCCCCGCGGACCGCGGCTGGCCGACGGACCTGGTGGACCCCGACCCGGACGCCCTGGGCAAGTCCGTCTCGGGCGAGGGCGGGTTCCTCTACGGCGCCGCGGACTTCGACGCGGAGTTCTTCGGCGTCAGCCCGCGGGAAGCGGTCGCGATGGACCCGCAGCAGCGGCTGCTGCTGGAGACGTCGTGGGAGGCGCTGGAGGACGCGGGCATCGACCCGACCGGCCTGCGGGGCAGCGCCACCGGCGTGTTCGCGGGGCTCTTCTACCACGACTACCTGCCCTGGCACGCGGTCCCGCAGGAGGTCGAAGGCTACCTGGGTACCGGCAGCACAGGCTCCGTGGCATCCGGCCGGGTGGCGTACTCGCTGGGCCTGGAGGGTCCGGCGGTGACGATCGACACGGCGTGCTCGTCGTCGCTGGTGGCGTTGCACCTGGCCGCGCAGTCGCTGCGCTCGGGGGAGAGCACGCTCGCCCTGGCCGGCGGCGTGACGGTGATGTCCACCCCCGGCACCTTCATCGACTTCTCGCGGCAGCGCGGGCTGGCTGCGGACGGGCGCTGCAAGGCGTACGCGGACCGGGCAGACGGCACCGGCTGGGGCGAGGGTGTCGGTGTGCTGGTGGTGGAGCGGTTGTCCGATGCGCGGCGCAACGGGCACCGGGTGCTGGCGGTGGTGCGGGGGAGTGCGGTCAATCAGGATGGCGCGTCGAACGGTCTGACGGCGCCGAACGGTCCGTCTCAACAGCGGGTCATCCGGGCGGCGTTGGCGGACGCGGGGTTGGCGTCGGCTGATGTGGATGTGGTGGAGGGGCACGGTACGGGGACGGCGTTGGGTGACCCGATCGAGGCGCAGGCGTTGTTGGCGACCTACGGTCAGGGCCGTCCGGACGACCGGCCGTTGTTGTTGGGTTCGGTGAAGTCGAACATCGGGCACGCACAGGCCGCCGCGGGGGTGGCGGGCATCATCAAGGTGATTACTGCGATGCAGCACGGGGTGGTGCCTGCAACGCTGCATGCCGAGGTGCCGTCCTCGCATGTGGAGTGGGACGCGGGTGCGGTGGAGTTGGTGACGGAGGCGGTGCCGTGGCCGGAGACGGGCGGGCGGCCGCGTCGTGCGGGGGTGTCGTCCTTCGGGTTCTCCGGTACGAACGCGCACGTGATCGTGGAGCAGGCTCCGGTCGAGGGTGCGGTTGAGGAAGAGCCGACCAGTGGTGTGGGGTTGCCGGTGGTGCCGTGGGTGGTGTCGGGTCGGTCGGTTGAGGGGTTGGCGGGGCAGGCGGGGCGGCTGCGGGGATGGGTGACCGAGCATCCGCACCTTGAGCCTGCGGAAGTCGGGTGGTCGTTGGTGTCGTCGCGTGCGGTGTTGGAGCATCGTGCGGTGGTGCTCGGGGTGGATGGGGCGGAGTTGTGTGCGGGGTTGGGCGCGGTGGCGGAGGGGGCCGAGGCGCCTGGTGTGGTCAGTGGTGTGTCTGGTGGTGTGGGTCGGTTGGGGTTGGTGTTTACGGGTCAGGGTGCGCAGCGGGTGGGGATGGGGCAGGGGTTGTATGGGGCGTTTCCGGTGTTTGCGGAGGCGTTTGATGAGGTGTGTGGGGTGTTGTCGGGTCTGGTGGGTGGGTCGGTGGGTGCGGTGGTACGGGGTGAGGGCGAGGCGTCCTGGCTGGGTGGCGGGGATGTGAACGAGACGGTGTGGGCGCAGTGCGGGTTGTTCGCGGTTGAGGTGGCGCTGTTCCGTCTGCTGGAGTCGTGGGGCATAGCTCCGCAGGTGGTGGGTGGTCATTCGATCGGTGAGTTGGCGGCGGCTTATGTGGCGGGGGTGTGGTCGTTGGGGGATGCGTGTCGGGTGGTGGCGGCGCGGGGTCGGTTGATGCAGGGGTTGCCGTCGGGTGGGGCGATGGTGGCGGTGGAGGCGTCGGAGGTGGAGGTGCGGGAGGCGCTGGCGGGCTTTGCGGGTGTGGGGGTTGCGGCGGTGAATGGTCCGCGTGCGGTGGTGGTGTCGGGGGTGGAGGACGAAGTGCTGGCGGTGGCGGGGGTGTTGGCGGCGAGGGGTGCTCGGACGCGGCGGTTGCGGGTGTCGCATGCGTTTCATTCGCCGTTGATGGAGCCGATGTTGGCGGAGTTCGGCGAGGTCGTCGCGAGTGTGGAGAGCCGGCGTCCGCGCCTGGTGATGGTGTCGGGGCTGACCGGTGGTGTGGTGTCGGAGGAGGTCACCGACGCTTCGTACTGGGTGCGGCACGTGCGTGACGCGGTGCGGTTCGCCGACGCTGTGGAGGCGATGCGCGCCGCCGGCGTAGGGACGTTCGTGGAAGTGGGCCCGGACGGTGTGCTGTCCGCGTTGGGGCCCGCGACGCGAACGGAGGCCGCGGACGCCGCCGTTGAGTCGTGGACGCCGGTTCTGCGGCGCGGCCGGGATGAACCGCGCGCGCTGCTGACGGCGTTGGCGAAAGTGTTCGTCCGGGGCATCCCGGTGGCCTGGGAGAAGGTCTACGCGGGCACCGGCGCCCGCCGGGTGGAGCTGCCGACGTATGCGTTCCAGCGCCGCCGCTACTGGCTCAACCCGACCGCCGACACCGGCACCGACCCGGCCGGGCTCGGCCAGTCCGCCGTGCACCACCCCCTGCTGGGCGCGGCGGTGGTGTTGCCGGCGAGCGGTGGTGTGGTGCTGACTGGGCGGTTGGCGCTGTCGTCGCACCCGTGGCTGGCGGACCACACGGTGGCCGGCCAGACCGTCGTGCCCGGTGCGGCGCTGGTGGAGATGGTGGTGCGGGCCGGTGACGAGGTGGGGTGCTCCCGTGTCGAGGAGCTGCTGAGCGAGGCTCCACTCGTACTGCCCGCGCACAGCGGCGTACGGGTCCAGGTGACGGTGGCGGAGCCGGACGACACCGGCCGCCGTACGGTCACGGTCCACGCCCAGGACGAGGCCGCGCCGCCGGACAGCGAGTGGACCGCGCACGCGAGCGGCGTGCTCGCCCCGCCCGGCGAGGTCCCCGCAGCGGCGGAAGCGGCCCCGTGGCCGCCCTCCGACGCGGAGCCCGTCGAACTGGACGGCGTCTACCCTCAGTTGGCGGAGCACGGCCTCGGTTACGGGCCGGTGTTCCAGGGGCTGCGCGGCGCCTGGCGCAAGGGCGCGGAACTCTACGCCGAGGTCGCGTTGCCGGAGGACGTGGGCGTGGCCGGGTTCGGCCTGCACCCGGCACTGCTCGACGCGGCGCTGCACGTGATCGTCGGCGCGGGGGACCGTACCGGCGGGCTGGAGGTGCCGTTCGCCTGGCGGGACGTCGAGCTGTACGCGACGGGTGCCCGGGCGGCCCGCGTCCGTGTCGTCCCGCGTGAGGACACCGTCGCCTTGACGTTGGAGGACGCCGGCGGGACACCGGTCGCCTCGGTGGGAGCGCTCGTCCTGCGGCCGTTCGACGCGACCGCCGCCGCCGTACTCCCCGAGGGCCTGTACGCGGTGGAGTGGACGCCCGCCGCGGGCACGTCGGGTTCCGGCGCCGGGGAGGGGCCGTGGGCGGTGCTCGGCGAGGAGGTCCCCGGCACGGCGGCCTACCCGGACCTGGCCGCTCTGGTGGCGGCGGTCGAGGCAGGGGCCGAGGCCCCGCGGACCGTCGTGGTGCGCGCCGTACCGGACCCGGCCGCCGGGGACGTGGCCGCGGCCGCCCACCGCACCGCGGCCGACGTCCTGGAACTGGTGCGCGACTGGCCGTTGGTGGACGCGCTGTCCGGCGCGAAGCTGCTGGTGCTGACCGAACGCGCGGTGGACGCCGGGCCCGAGGCGCCGGTGGACGTGGCGGCGGCCCCTGTGTGGGGCCTGGTGCGGGTGGCGCAGGCGGAGAACCCCGGCCGGATTCTGCTGATGGACGTGGACGACACGGCCGTCCCCGACGCCGAACTGGCCGGCTGGCTGCGCGCCGGAGTGGAGCTGGACGAGCCGCAGTGGGCGGTGCGGGGCGGACAGGTCCGGGTGCCAAGGCTCACCCGCGCGGCGTCCGGCGCCGCTGAAGCGCCGGCCGCCGGCGCCGGGAGCCGTGCGGGCACCCTCCTGATCACCGGTGCCTCCGGTGTGCTGGGCGGCCTGGTGGCCCGCCACCTCGCGCGGACCGGGCGGGTCGAGCACCTGGTGCTGGTCTCCCGCAGCGGCGGTGAGGCCCCCGGGCTGCCGCAGCTCCTCGCCGACCTCGACCGCTGCGGCGTCCAGGTCACCGTCGCCGCCTGCGACGCGGGCGACCGCTACCAACTCGCCGACGTGCTCAAGGGCGTGCCGCTGACGGGGGTCGTGCACGCGGCCGGCGTGCTGGACGACGCGCTGCTGGCGACCCTCACGCCCGAGCGGCTGGCGGCGGTGCTGCGGCCGAAGGTCGACGCGGCCTGGAACCTGCACGAGCTGACCCAGGAGATGGGGCTGGAGCTGGACACGTTCGTGCTGTTCTCCTCCATCGCGGGCGTGGTCGGCAATGCCGGTCAGGCCAACTACGCCGCCGGGAACACCTTCCTGGACGCGCTGGCCGCCCACCGCCGGCAGCAGGGCCTGCCCGCCCTCTCGCTGGCCTGGGGCCCCTGGGAGAACGGCATGGCAGGCCGCCTCACCGACGCCGAGCACCGGCGGCTGGCCCGGCAGGGGCTGCTGCCGCTCACCGACGCGCGCGGCCTCGCCGTCCTGGACGCCGCCCTCGGCCGGTCCGAACCGCTGCTGGTGGCCGCCGAGTTGGACCTCGCCGCGCTGCACCGCTCCGGCGAGGTCCCCGCGCTGCTGTCCGGACTGGTGCGCGGCCCGCGCGCCACCGGGACCGCCCACCAGGCCCCCGGCGGCCGGCGCAGCGTCTCCGGCCAGGCCGCGGCGCGGCAGGAGTTCGCCGAGCGGCTGGCCGCGATGGGCCGCGGCGAGGCCGTCGAGACCCTGCGCGACCTCGTCCTGGCGCAGGCCGCCCGGGTCCTGGGCATGTCCGGGCCCGGCCGGCTGGACCCGGAGCGCTCCTTCCGCGACGTCGGCTTCGACTCGCTCACCGCCGTCGAACTCCGCAACCGGCTGAACGAGGCCACCGGACTGCGCCTGCCGCCCACCGCGGTCTTCGACCACCCCAGCCCGGCCGCGCTCGGCGGGCTCCTCGCGGAGGAGATGCTCGGCGCCCCGCCGGAGGAACCCGACGCGCTCGCCGCCCACGCGGGACTCGACGCGGTCGAGGCGTCCCTCGCCGGGCTGATGGCCGACGAGTCCGTACGGACCCGTGTCACGGCCCGGCTCAGGGACCTGCTCGGCGCGCTGGACACCACCGCGGCCGACGGCGACCACGGCAGTTCCTCGGTCGCCGACCGCATCCAGTCGGCCAGCGACGACGACATGTTCGACTTCATCGACAACCAGCTCGGGCTCTGAGTACGTCGCCGTACCACCGTGCGTAGCAAGGAAGGCGTCCATCGGATGGCGAACGAAGAGAAGCTTCGCGACTACCTCAAGCGGGTCACCACCGACCTCGCCCAGGTCAGGGAGCGCCTGCGGGAGGTGGAGGAACGCCGGCCCGAGCCGGTGGCGATCGTCGGGATGGCGTGCCGGTTCCCGGGCGGGGTGTCCTCGCCCGGCGACCTGTGGCGGCTGGTGGAGTCGCGCGGCGACGGCATCGGGCCCTTCCCCGACAACCGCGGCTGGCCGACGGACCTGGTGGACCCCGACCCGGACGCCGCCGGCAAGACACTCTCCGGCGAGGGCGGCTTCCTCTACGACGCCGCGGAGTTCGACGCGGCCTTCTTCGGCATCAGCCCCCGCGAGGCCCTGGCGATGGACCCGCAGCAGCGGCTGCTGCTGGAGACGTCGTGGGAGGCGCTGGAGGACGCGGGCATCGACCCGATCAGGCTGCGGGGCAGCGCCACCGGCGTCTTCACCGGGCTCTTCTACCACGACTACCTGCCCTCCCACTCGATGCCGGAGGAGGTGGAGGGATACGTCGGCGTCGGCGCGACCGCCTCGGTCGCCTCGGGCCGGGTGGCGTACTCGCTGGGCTTCGAGGGTCCGGCGGTGACGATCGACACGGCGTGCTCGTCGTCGCTGGTAGCGCTGCACCTGGCCGCGCAGTCGCTGCGTTCGGGCGAGAGCACGCTCGCCCTGGCCGGCGGCGTGAAGGTGATGTCCACCCCCAACACCTTCATCGACTTCTCGCGGCAGCGTGCCGTCGCCGTCAACGGGCGCTGCAAGTCCTACGCTGAGGGCGCCGACGGCACCGCGTGGGGCGAGGGCGTGGGTGTTCTGGTGGTGGAGCGGTTGTCTGATGCGCGGCGGAACGGGCATCGGGTTCTTGCGGTGGTGCGGGGGAGTGCGGTCAATCAGGATGGTGCGTCGAACGGTCTGACGGCGCCGAACGGTCCGTCCCAACGGCGGGTGATCCGGGCGGCGTTGGCGGATGCGGGGTTGGCGTCGGCTGATGTGGACGTGGTGGAGGGGCACGGTACGGGGACGGCGCTGGGTGATCCGATCGAGGCGCAGGCGCTGCTGGCGACCTACGGTCAGGATCGTCCGGAGGGACGGCCGTTGCTGTTGGGTTCGGTGAAGTCGAACATCGGGCACGCACAGGCCGCCGCGGGTGTGGCGGGCATCATCAAGGTGATCGCCGCGATGCAGCATGGGGTGGTTCCCGCGACGCTGCATGCCGAGGTGCCGTCCTCGCATGTGGACTGGGACGCGGGTGCGGTGGAGTTGGTGACGGAGGCGGTGCCGTGGCCGGAGACGGGTGGGCGTCCGCGTCGTGCGGGGGTGTCGTCCTTCGGGTTCTCCGGTACGAACGCGCACGTGATCATCGAGGCGCCCGAGGTGCCTGAGCCGGTCGAGGAGGGTGTCGAGGTTCAGGGTGCGCCTGGGCTCGTGGGCGGGGCCGGTGTGGGGTTGCCGGTGGTGCCGTGGGTGGTGTCGGGTCGGTCGGTTGAGGGGTTGGCGGGTCAGGCGGGGAGGTTGTTGGAGTTTGTGGGGGAGGGGTGTGAGCGGGCTGATGTGGTGGATGTGGGGTGGTCGTTGGTGTCGTCGCGTGCGGTGTTGGAGCATCGTGCGGTGGTGCTTGGTGTGGATGGGGTGGAGTTGTGTGCGGGGTTGGGTGCGGTGGCGGAGGGGGTCGAGGGGCCTGGTGTGGTGTCGGGTGTGGTGGGTGGTGTGGGTCGGTTGGGGTTGGTGTTCACGGGTCAGGGTGCGCAGCGGGTGGGGATGGGGCAGGGGTTGTATGGGGCGTTTCCGGTGTTTACGGAGGCGTTTGATGAGGTGTGTGGGGTGTTGTCGGGTCTGGTGGGTGGGTCGGTGGGTGCGGTGGTGCGGGGTGAGGGTGAGGCGTCGTGGCTGGGTGGGGGTGATGTGAACGAGACGGTGTGGGCGCAGTGTGGGTTGTTTGCGGTCGAGGTGGCCCTGTTCCGTCTGCTGGAGTCCTGGGGTATAGCCCCGCAGGTGGTGGGCGGTCATTCGATCGGTGAGTTGGCGGCGGCTTATGTGGCGGGGGTGTGGTCGTTGGGGGATGCGTGTCGGGTGGTGGCGGCGCGGGGTCGGTTGATGCAGGGGTTGCCGTCGGGTGGGGCGATGGTGGCGGTGGAGGCGTCGGAGGCCGAGGTGCGCGAAGCGCTCAATGGACGGCCGGGTGTGGGGATCGCGGCGGTGAACGGTCCCCGGGCGGTGGTGGTGTCGGGGGTGGAGGACGAGGCACTGGCGGTGGCGGAGACGCTGGCTGCGAAGGGTGCCCGCACGCGGCGGTTGCGGGTGTCGCATGCGTTTCATTCGCCGTTGATGGAGCCGATGTTGGCGGAGTTCGGTGAGGTCGTCGCGAGTGTGGAGAGCCGGCGTCCGCGCCTGGTGATGGTGTCCGGGCTGACGGGTGGTGTGGTGTCGGAGGAGGTCACCGATGCTTCGTACTGGGTGCGGCACGTGCGTGACGCGGTGCGGTTCGCGGATGCGGTGGAGGCGATGCGCGCCGCGGGCGTAGGGACGTTCGTGGAGGTCGGGCCGGACGGTGTCCTGTCCGGGCTCGGGCCGCTGACGCAAACGGAGGCCGCGGAGGACACGGAGGCGAACGGGGACATCGTCGAGTCGTGGACGCCGGTTCTGCGGCGTGGCCGGGATGAACCGCGGGCGCTGCTGACGGCGTTGGCGAAGGTGTTCGTCCGCGGGGTCCCGGTGGCGTGGGAGAAGGTGTACGCGGGGACGGGCGCGCGTCGGGTGGACCTGCCGACGTATGCGTTCCAGCGCCGCCGCTACTGGCTGGGAGTGGCGGCCAGCAGTCGTGCCGAGGATCTCGGGTTGGCGGGTCCCGGGCATGCGCTGCTGGGTGCGTCGGTGGTGTTGCCGGCGAGCGGTGGTGTGGTGCTGACCGGGCGGTTGGCGCTGTCGTCGCACCCGTGGCTGGCCGATCACGCGGTGGCCGGTCGGACGGTCGTGCCGGGGGCGGCGCTGGTGGAGATGGTGGTGCGGGCCGGTGATGAGGTGGGGTGCTCCCGTGTCGAGGAGCTGCTGAGCGAGGCCCCGCTCGTGCTGCCCGCGCAGGGTGGCGTACGGGTCCAGATCGCGGTGGCGGAGCCGGACGAGGACGGGCGCTGCGCGTTCAGCGTCTACGCCCAGGACGAGGACGTGCCCCCGGAAGGCGAGTGGACCCGGCACGCGAACGGCGTGCTCTGCGCCGCCGAGGCGGTGGCGGAGGAGACCGGCGACGGTTTCCGTCCGTGGCCGCCCTCCGACGCCGAGCCCGTCGAACTGGACTCTCTCTACCCGGAGTTGGCAGCGCGCGGCCTGAGCTACGGGCCGGTGTTCCAGGGGCTGCGCAGCGCCTGGCGCAAGGGCGCGGAACTCTACGCCGAGGTCGCCCTGCCCTCCGACGTGAGCGTGGCCGGGTTCGGCCTGCACCCCGCGCTGCTCGATGCCGCCCTGCATGTGGCGGCGGCGGACACCGGCGACGGCCTGACACTGCCGTTCGCCTGGAACGACGTCACCGTGCACGCCTCGGGAGCGACCGCGGCCCGCGTACGGGTGGCGCCCGCCGCCACCGGCGAAGGGCTCACGGTGACGCTGGCCGACCTCGGCGGCGGCCTCGTCGCCACGGTCGGCAGGCTGGCGGTGCGCACCGCCTCGCCCGCCGAACTCGCGGCCGGTGCGCACACGGCGGACGACGCCCTGTTCGGGGTCGAGTGGGTGCCTGCCGCGGCTCCGGCGCCGGACGGGCAGCGGCAGCCCGCGGGCAGTTGGGCCGTACTCGGCGGAACGGCGCACGGCGCCGCCCTCGAACTCCCGGGCGCGGCGGCGTATCCGGACCTGGCCGCTCTGGTGGCGGCGGTCGAGGCAGGGGCCGAGGCCCCGCGGACCGTCGTGGTGCGCGCCGTACCGGACCCGGCCGCCGGGGACGTGGCGGCGGTCGCCCACCGCACCGCGGCCGACGTCCTGGAACTCCTGCGCGGCTGGCCGGCCGCGGACCTGCCGGACGAGACGCGGCTCCTCGTCCTGACCGAACGCGCGGTGGACGCGGGACCGGAGGCCCCCGTGGACCTCGCCGCCGCCACGGTGTGGGGCCTGGTGCGGGTCGCGCAGACGGAGCACCCCGGCCGGATACTGCTCGCCGACATGGACGACGTGTCAGGCGGCGCGGCGGACCGGCTGGCCGCCGGCGTGGAGTCGGGCGAGCCGCAGTTCGCCGTCCGGGACGGGCAGCTGCGCGTGCCGCGGCTCACCCGGGTACGGTCCACGACCCCGCCCGCCGAGCGGGCAGGCCGCCGCGGCACCGTCCTCGTCACCGGTGCCTCCGGTGTGCTGGGCGGCCTGGTGGCTCGCCACCTCGCGCGGACCGGGCGGGCCGAGCACCTGCTGCTCGTCTCCCGCCGCGGCGGCGAGGCGGCCGGGATGCCGCAACTCCTCGCCGCCATCGAGGAGTACGGCGTCCAGGCCACCGCCGTCGCGTGCGACACCGCCGACCGTGCACAGCTCGCGGACGTGCTCAAGGGCGCGCCGCTGACGGGGGTCGTGCACGCGGCCGGCGTGCTGGACGACGGCCTGCTGGCGACCCTCACCCCCGAGCGGCTGGCGGCGGTGCTGCGGCCGAAGGTCGACGCGGCCTGGAACCTGCACGAGCTGACCCGCGACCTGGACCTCGACACCTTCGTGCTGTTCTCCTCGATCGCGGGTGTGGTCGGCAACGCCGGTCAGGCCAACTACGCCGCCGGGAACACCTTCCTGGACGCGCTGGCCGCCTACCGGCACCGGCAGGGCCTGCCCGCGGTGTCGCTGGCCTGGGGCCCCTGGGAGAACGGCATGGTCGGCGACCTCTCCGAGGCCGATCTCCAGCGCATGGCCCGCCAGGGACTGAAGCCGCTGTCCGGCACCCGGGGGCTCGCGGTGCTGGACGCCGCCGCCGACCGGGCCGAACCGCTGCTCGTGGCCGCGGCACTCGACCCCGGAGTGCTGCGCCACTCCGGCGAGGTCCCGCCGCTGTTCTCCGGCCTCGTCCGGGGCCGTACGACCGCGCAGGCCGCCCGTCGGACGGCCGGCCAGCCCGCCGCCGAGGACCGCAACGCCCTCGCCGCGCGCCTGGCCGGGCTGAGCCGGGCCGAGGGCCACGACGTCCTCCAGGACCTCGTCGTCACCCAGGCCGCCCTGGTCCTGGGCATGTCCGGCCCCGGCAGCCTCGACGCCGACCGCCCGTTCCGCGACGTCGGCTTCGACTCGCTGACCGCCGTGGAACTGCGCAACCGGCTCGGCAAGGCCACCGGCCTGCGGCTGCCGGCCACCGCCGTGTTCGACTACCCGACCCCTGCCGCGCTGGCCGGCTACGCCCTGACCGAACTCGTCGGCCGGCTGGACGCGGCGGACACCGCCCGCCCGGGTGCCGCGGGCGCGGCCACGGCGGGCGGCGGCGCGGTGGACGACGACCCGGTGGCGATCGTCGGGATGGCGTGCCGTTTCCCCGGCGGCGCCGCGTCCCCGGCCGACTTCTGGCGGATGCTGGCCGCGGGCGAGGACGGGGTGGGCCCCTTCCCCGCGGACCGCGGCTGGTCGACGGACCTGGTGGACCCCGACCCGGACGCCGTGGGCAAGACCGTCTCCGGCGAGGGCGGGTTCCTCTACGACGCGGCCACGTTCGACGCGGAGTTCTTCGGCGTCAGCCCCCGCGAGGCCCTGGTGATGGACCCGCAGCAGCGGCTGCTGCTGGAGACGTCGTGGGAGGCGCTGGAGGACGCGGGCATCGACCCGGCCGGGCTGCACGCCAGCGCGACGGGCGTGTTCACCGGCATGTTCCACCACGACTACCTCTCCGCTACCGGACTGCCGGAGGAGGCCGAGGGATACGTCGGCCTCGGCGCCACCGGATCGGTCGCCTCGGGCCGGGTGGCGTACTCGCTGGGCCTGGAGGGTCCGGCGGTGACGATCGACACGGCGTGCTCGTCGTCGCTGGTGGCGCTGCACCTGGCCGCGCAGTCGCTCCGCTCGGGCGAGAGCTCCCTCGCCCTGGTCAGCGGCGTCAACGTGATGTCCACCCCGGTCACCTTCATCGACTTCTCGCGGCAGCGCGGGCTGGCCTCGGACGGGCGCTGCAAGGCGTACTCGGACCAGGCGGACGGCACCGGTTGGGGCGAGGGCGTGGGTGTCCTGGTGGTGGAGCGGTTGTCGGACGCACGGCGCAACGGACACCGGGTGCTGGCGGTGGTGCGGGGGAGTGCGGTCAATCAGGATGGCGCGTCGAACGGTCTGACGGCGCCCAACGGACCGGCCCAACAGCGCGTCATCCGAGCGGCGTTGGCCGACGCGCGCCTGACGCCGGCCGATGTGGACGTGGTGGAGGGGCACGGCACCGGTACGGCGCTGGGTGACCCGATCGAGGCGCAGGCGCTGCTGGCGACCTACGGCCGCGACCGTCCCGCCGACCGTCCCCTCTGGCTCGGGTCGGTGAAGTCGAACATCGGGCACGCACAGGCCGCCGCGGGCGTGGCCGGGGTCATCAAGACGGTGCTGGCGCTCCAGCACGGTCTGGTCCCGCGGACCCTGCACGCCGACACCCCGTCCTCGCATGTGGATTGGGACGCGGGCGCGGTGCGTCTCGCCACCGAGTCCGTGCCGTGGCCGGAGACGGGTGGGCGGCCGCGTCGTGCGGGGGTGTCGTCCTTCGGGTTCTCCGGTACGAACGCGCACGTGATCATCGAGGCGCCCGAGGTGCCTGAGCCGGTCGAGGAGGGTGTCGAGGTTCAGGGTGCGCCTGGGCTCGTGGGCGGGTCCGGTGTGGGGTTGCCGGTGGTGCCGTGGGTGGTGTCGGGTCGGTCGGTTGAGGGGTTGATGGGGCAGGCGGGGCGGTTGTTGGAGTTTGTGGGGGAGGGGTGTGGGCGGGCTGATGTGGTGGATGTGGGGTGGTCGTTGGTGTCGTCGCGTGCGGTGTTGGAGCATCGTGCGGTGGTGCTTGGTGTGGATGGGGCGGAGTTGTGTGCGGGGTTGGGTGCGGTGGCGGGGGGTGTGGAGGGGCCTGGTGTGGTGTCGGGTGTGGTGGGTGGTGTGGGTCGGTTGGGGTTGGTGTTTACGGGTCAGGGTGCGCAGCGGGTGGGGATGGGTCAGGGGTTGTATGGGGCGTTTCCGGTGTTTGCGGAGGCGTTTGATGAGGTGTGTGGGGTGTTGTCGGGTCTGGTGGGTGGGTCGGTGGGTGCGGTGGTGCGGGGTGAGGGTGAGGCGTCGTGGCTGGGCGGGGGTGATGTGAACGAGACGGTGTGGGCGCAGTGTGGGTTGTTTGCGGTTGAGGTGGCGTTGTTCCGTCTGTTGGAGTCGTGGGGTATAGCCCCGCAGGTGGTGGGTGGTCATTCGATTGGGGAGTTGGCTGCTGCTCATGTGGCGGGGGTGTGGTCGTTGGGGGATGCGTGTCGGGTGGTGGCGGCGCGGGGTCGGTTGATGCAGGGGTTGCCGTCGGGTGGGGCGATGGTGGCGGTGGAGGCGTCGGAGGCCGAGGTGCGCGAAGTGCTCAATGGGCGGCCGGGTGTGGGGGTTGCGGCGGTGAATGGTCCGCGTGCGGTGGTGGTGTCGGGGGTGGAGGACGAAGTGCTGGCGGTGGCGGGGGTGTTGGCGGCGAGGGGTGCTCGGACGCGGCGGTTGCGGGTGTCGCATGCGTTTCATTCGCCGTTGATGGAGCCGATGTTGGCGGAGTTCGGCGAGGTCGTCGCGAGTGTGGAGAGCCGGCGTCCGCGCCTGGTGATGGTGTCCGGGCTGACCGGTGGTGTGGTGTCGGAGGAGGTGACGGATGCTTCGTACTGGGTGCGTCATGTGCGTGACGCGGTGCGGTTCGCGGATGCGGTGGAGGCGATGCGCGCCGCGGGCGTAGGGACGTTCGTGGAAGTGGGCCCGGACGGTGTGCTGTCCGCGTTGGGGCCCGGGACGCGAACGGAGCCTGCGGAGGCCGCCGTTGAGACGTGGACGCCGGTTCTGCGCCGGGGGCGGGATGAACCGCGGGCGTTGCTGACGGCGTTGGCGAAGGTGTTCGTCCGGGGTGTTCCCGTCGCGTGGGAGAAGGTCTACGCGGGGACGGGTGCGCGTCGGGTGGACCTGCCGACGTATGCCTTCCAGCGCCGCCGCTACTGGCTCAACTCGACCACCAGCAGCCGCGCCGAGGATCTCGGGCTGGCGGCTCCCGGGCACGCGCTGCTGGGTGCGACCGTCGACCTGCCGGCGTCCGGGGAGACCGTGCTGACCGGGCAGCTGGCCCTGTCCGCGCACCCGTGGATCGGCCGCTCGACGGTGGCGGGGCGGGTCGTACTCCCCGCCGCCGCGCTGCTGGACATGGCCGTGCGGGCCGCCGACGAGGTCGGCTGCGACCGCGTCGAGGAACTGCTCGTCGACACGCCCCTGGTGCTCCCCGCGCACGGTGGCGTACGGGTCCAGGTGACCGTGGGCACCGCCCGCGCGGACGGGCTGCGGGACGTCGCGGTCCACGCACGGCTGCCCGAAGGCGCGTGGGTGCGGCACGCCTCGGGCACCCTCGCCCCGGCCGGCGCCGGCACCGGCCCGGACCGCGGGCCGGACGACAACGCCACCGCGGACACGGCGCCCTGGAGCACCCCGTGGCCGCCGGCCGGCGCCGACCCGGCCGACGTGGCCGGGCTGTACGACGCGCTGGCGGCCGCCGGACTCGACTACGGCCCGGAGTTCCGGGGCGTGCGGGCCGCCTGGCGCCATGGTGACGAGGTGTTCGCGGAGATCGCCCTGCCCGAGGGCACCGACGTGTCCGGGTTCGGCGTCCATCCCGCGCTGCTCGACGCCTCGCTCCACCTGACCGCCCTCGCCGAGGCCGAGCAGCGCCGGGCCTCCGACGACGGGCCCCCGCAGCCGCTCGCCTGGAGCCGCGTACGGCTGCACGCGTCCGGCGCGACGGCCGCGCGGCTGCGCGTTTCGCCGTCGGCCTCCGGCGAGGGCGTGTCGGTGGAGCTCGCCGACCCGGCGGGCCGGCCGATCGCCTCGGCCGGTTCGGTGGCCGTGGTGCCGCTTGCCCCCGAGGCTCTCGACACGGCCGCTGGAGCAGCTCACGACGGGTTGTTCCGGGTTGCCTGGTCCGTCGCGGACACGGCGCCCACCTCCGCCGCGCCCGAACGCCCCTGGGCCGTGCTCGGCGACGAGGGCGGGGCGGACGTCCCGGGCGCCCAGGTCTACGCGGACGTCGCCGAGTTGGCCGCGGCGCTCGACGCGGGTGCGCCGGTACCCGGCACGGTGGTGTTCCGTGGCCTGCCGGACCCCGGACCGGACGAGGAACCCGCGGCCGTTCCCGCTGCCGTTCCCGTTCCCGCTGCCGTGCCCGCGCCCGTTCCCGAGACCGCACGCCGGGCCGCCGTGCGGACGCTGGAGACCCTCCGTGCGCTGCTGTCCGCGCCGCGGCTGGACGGCGCCCGGCTGGTGGTGGTGACCGAGTGCGGCGTGGACGCGGACTCCGGCACCGCGATACGGCTGGAGCACGCGGGCGTCGTCGGCCTGGTGCGTACGGCCGCGGCCGAGCATCCGGAGCGGATCGTGCTCGCGGACGTCGACCGGCTCGCCGGCTGCGGTCCCCTCCTGGTAGCCGGAACCGTCCTGGACGAGCCGCAGTTCGCGGTGCGCGACGGCCGGGTGCGGGTGCCGCGGCTGGCCCGCGCGGCCGGGGACGGACCCGCCCGCCCGGACGGCGAGGTGTCCGGGCAGGACCCGGCCGCGACAGCCGGGGAGACCGCGGACCCGACACCGTCCACCACCCCCGGGACGGTGCTGCTGACCGGCGCCTCGGGCGCCCTCGGCGGACTCCTCGCCCGGCACCTGGCGCGCACCGGCCGGGCCGGGCGGCTGCTGCTCACCTCGCGCCGCGGCCCGGTTGCCCCGGGCATGGCGCGGCTGGCCGCGGACCTGGCCGCGGCGGGCTGCCCGGCCCAGGTGCTGGCCTGCGACGTCGCCGACCGGGCCGAGTTGGCCGCTGTGACGGCCGGCGTCCCCGCGTCGGCGCCGCTGACCGGTGTGCTGCACACCGCGGGCGTCCTGGACGACGGCGTACTCGACTCGCTGACGCCCGAACGCGTCGACCAGGTGATGCGGCCCAAGGCCGACGCGGCCTGGCACCTGCACGAGCTGACCCGCGGCATGGACCTGGACACCTTCGTCCTGTTCTCCTCGGTCGCCGGTGTCCTCGGCACGCCGGGGCAGGCCAACTACGCGGCGGGCAACACCTTCCTGGACGCCCTGGCGGCCCACCGCCGGCAGCAGGGCCTGCCCGCGGTGTCGCTGGCGTGGGGCCCCTGGGAACAGGGCATGGCGGGCCGGCTCACCTCCGCCGACCGGCGGCGGATGGCCCGCCAGGGGGTGCGGCCGCTGTCCGACGCCGACGGGCTCGCCCTGTTCGACGCGGCGCTCGACCGGAGCGACCCGCTGCTGGTCACCACCCGCCTCGACCCGGCCGCGCTGCGCGGTGCCGGCAGCGCGGTGCCGGCCCTGCTGACCGGCCTGGTCCGCCCGGGCCGGCGCACCGCGGGCGGCGCCGGCGGCGACGCCGGCCGGAACCTGCTGAACCAGCTGGCGGCGCTGCCGGCCGCGGAACTCCGGGCGGCGGTGCTGGACCTGGTCCTCACCCAGGCCGCCCTCGTCCTGGGCCGGCCCGGCCCGGAGTCCATCGCCGCCGCCCGCTACTTCCGCCAGCTCGGCTTCGACTCGCTGACCGCGGTGGAGTTCCGCAACCGGATGAGCACCGCGCTCGGGCTGCGGCTGCCCTCGGCCGTGGTGTTCGACTACCCCACGCCCGCGGAGCTGGCCGACCACCTCCAGGAGCGGATCGCCCAGCAGGAGATCGACTACGCCCCGGTGCACGGCACCCTCGACCGGCTGGGCACGATGCTCGACGGGATCGTCCGGCGCGGGGGCAGGAAGGCCGACATCATCAGCCGCCTCGAACACCTCATGGAGGAGTTCCGGGGGGCGGAAGCGGACGACGCGTCGTCCGACGAGGACATCATCGACGCCACCGACGACGAGATGTTCGACCTCATCGACAAGGAGCTGGGAATCCAGCCGGGCACCGGAGGAGGAGCGGCGTGAGCAACCCCGCAGCAGGGCACACGCCGGCGAAGGCGTCGGACGGGTCCGGTGCCGCACCGGTGCCCCGGCACCCCGGCGGGGACGTCTCCCCGGAGGAGGAGGCGCTGTGGCTCCTGGAGTCGCTGGCGCCGGGCACCGCCGTGAACAACCTGTCCGTGGCGTTCGCCGTCGCGGGACGGGTGGACGCGGTACGGCTGCGGGCGGCGCTGGCCGCCGTCGCCCGGCGGCACGAGGCGCTGCGCACCGTCTACCGCGGCGACGGCGCACGGCTCACCAAGGAGGTGCTGGCCGCCGAGGCACTGACCGTCCCGCTCACCGAGGCCGAACTGCCCGGTGAACCCGCGCCCGCGGACCTCGCCCCCGTGACCGCCGCTCCGTTCGCGCTGGACGGCGGGCCGATGGTGCGGGCCGCGCTGTTCCACGGCACCGGGGCACCCGGCAGCCGCGACGTGGTCTGCGTCACCGCCCACCACCTGGTCCTCGACGAGGTCTCCGGGCCGCTGCTGAGGTCCGAACTGGCCGCCGCCTACGACCAGGACGGCACCGGCGGGGACCCCGTGCCGGTGCCGGGCCTGAGCAGGCCCGCGCCCCGCGCCGAAAGCCGCGCGTTCTGGCGGGCGGAGCTGGCCGGCACCGTCGCCGGGGCCGGCGAACTCGCCTGCGCCGCGCCCGAACCCGACCGGCCGACCCTGGCCACCGCGGAGGTCGACCGCACCCTCCCGCCGCACACCGCGCAGGCCCTGGACCGGCTCGCGGCGGCGACGGGCGTGCCCGAGGCCGCGATCCTGCTCGCCGCTTTCCACGTGCTGCTGGAGACCCACGGGGCCGGCTCGGACGTGCTGGTCGGCGTGCCCGTCGACCTGCGTCCCGCGGCCGCGGCCGGCGCCGTCGGCCGGCACACCCACCACGTGCCGCTGCGGCTGCGGGCCGCGTCCAAGGAGAGCATCCGCGACCTGGTGGTGCGCAGCGCCGAGCGGCTTGCCGCGGCCACCGCGCACGCCGACGTCGCCGTGGACGCGCACCCCGACCTGCTGCCCGCCCGGGCTTCCGGCCGCCACTCGCTGCCGTTCCGGTACGCCTTCGAGTACCGCGCGCCCGACGGCCCGCCGGGGTTCTCCTTCGGCGGGCTGCCCGCCGAGCCGTTCCCCGCGACCAGCGGCGCCGGCCGCTTCGACCTGCACCTGGCCGCGACCCGGCACCCCGGCCCCCAGGGCACCGTCGGGCTGCGGCTGCGCTACCGCACCGAGCTGTTCGACCCGGCGCCGGCCGCCCTGCTGCCGGCGCGCTACGAGGCGGTGCTGGCCTCGTTCGCGGCCGACCCGGACCGGGCCGTCGGGGACGTGGACTGGTGGAGCCCCCAGGACCACGCGATCATCGGCGCGGCCAACGACACGGCCGGTCCCGTCGAGCCCGCCACCGTGCTGGCGGCCGTCGAGCGGCAGGTGCGGCGCACCCCCGCCGCCGTAGCGGTCGTGGACGGCGACGACACCCTGGACTACCGGCAGTTGTGGCACGCCGCGCACACCGCGGCCGCCCTCCTGCGGGACGCGGGCCTGCGGCCCGGGGAGACGGTGGCGATCGCCCTGCCGCGCGGCGCCGAACTGGCCGCGGCGGTCCTCGGGACCTGGCTGGCGGGCGCGGCGTACATGCCGCTGGACGCCGCGCACCCGAAGGAGCGGCTGCGCCACCAGCTGTCCGACTCCGGCGCGCGGCTGCTGGTGGCGAACGGCGACACCGCGGCGCTCGGCGGCCCCGACGGTCCCGCGGTGCTGCTCGCGCCGCCCGCCCGCGACGCGGCGCCGCGACCGGAGGCCGACGCCCCGGCCGGGGCGGTAGGGGCGGCGGACTGCGCCTACCTGATGTATACCTCCGGGTCGACCGGGCGCCCGAAGGGCACCCGGGTCGGCCACGCCGCGCTGGCCAACCTGGTCGTGCACTTCGCCGAGCAGCTGGCCGCGGCCCCCGGGGACACCATGCTGTGGACCACCACGTTCGCGTTCGACATCTCCGGGCTGGAGCTGTTCGTGCCACTGGTCTCCGGCGGCACCGTGGTGGCCGCACCGGACCGTGCCAGGAGCGACGGCCGGGTGCTGCGCGCGCTGCTGGAACGGCACGACGCGCGGTTCGTGCAGGCTACCCCGACCGCCTGGCGGCTGGTCATCGACCGGGCCGCGGACAGCCTGCGCGGCCGCCGTGTGCTGGTCGGCGGCGAGCCGGTGCCGCTGCCGCTGGTCCGCCGGCTGCTGGCCGCCGGCTGCGAGCTGCACCACGTCTACGGCCCCACCGAGACGACGATCTGGTCCACCTCCCGTGTGATCGCGGCCGACCCCGGCACCCGCCTGGACGTGGGCCGACCGATCCGCAACACCCGCCTGCACGTCACCGACCCGCACGGCCGCGACCTGCCCGTCGGCGTACGGGGGGAGCTGTGCGTCTCCGGCACCGGCGTCGCCCTGGGCTACCACGGCCGGCCCGACCTCGACGCGGAGCGCTTCGGCGTCCACCCCGAGCACGGCCGCTTCTACCGCACCGGCGACATCGCCTGCTGGCGCGCGGACGGCCTGATCGACCTGTTCGGCCGGACCGACCGCCAGGTCAAACTGCGCGGCAACCGCATCGAGTTGGGCGAGATCGAGGCGACGCTGCTGGCGCACCCCCAGGTCGGTGCCGCCGCGGTCGTCCTGGTCGGCGACCCGAGCGGCGACGGAGTGCTCGTCGGCTGCCTCGAACCGGCCGGCGCCGAACTGGACCTCGCCGACGTGCACGCGCACGCCCGCGCCCGGCTGTCCCGCGCGATGCTCCCCGGGGAGCTGGTCGCGGTCGACGCCATGCCGGTCAACGGCAGCGGGAAGGTGGACCACCGGGAGCTGGCCCGTGTCGTCGAAGCCCGGCGGCCCCGGCCCGCCGTACCGGGTACGTCTGCCGCACCCGATGCGCCCGGCGGGCCGGAAAGCCCCACCGAACGGCTGACGGCCCAGCTGGTGGCGGTGTGGCGGCGCATCCTGCGCCGCGAGGACGCCGACGCCGATACCGACTTCTTCGCCGGGGGCGGGAACTCCATGCTGGCCGCCGTGGCGCTCCAGGAGTTCCAGAACGCCAGCGGGCGCTCACTGAGCCTCACCGAGATCTTCGAGCGGCCCACCCCGCGGGAGCTGGCCGCGCACGTCACCGACACCGCACCGGACGCGCAGGCGCCCGCCGGGTGAGACCCGGCGCGGTGTCCGGCCGGCGGCCCCGACGTGTACGACGCGCACGACGTGTACGCGTGTACGTCGGGGCCCCGGACGGCAGCTGTCACGACCCGTCGGCGGTGCTCTCGGCGTCGAGGTAGGCCAGCACGGCGCGGACCCTGCGGTTGGTGTCGTCGTCCGTGCCCAGTTCGAGCTTGGCGAAGATCGCGGTGGTGTACTTGCTGATGGCGCCCTCGCTGAGGAACAGCCGGCCCGCGATGGCCGCGTTGGACAGCCCCTCGGCCATCAGCCCCAGCACCTGCCGCTCGCGCTTGGTGAGCGACGCCAGCGGATCGGCCCGGGTCGGCCGCGCCAGCAGCTTCGAGACGACCGTCGGGTCCAGGGCGGTGCCGCCGTTCGCCACCCGGCTGACCGCGTCCAGGAACTGCTCGGCGTCCAGCACCCGGTCCTTGAGCTGGTAGCCGATGCCGCCGTGCCCGTCGGCGAGCAACTCCCGCGCGTACAACTGCTCCACGTGCTGAGAGAGGATCAGCACCGGAAGCCCCGGGATCTGGCGGCGCGCCGCCAGCGCCGCCTGGAGGCCCTCGTCGGAGAAGCTCGGCGGCAGCCGGACGTCCACGATCGCGACGTCCGGCCGGTGTTCGAGCAGCGCCTCCAGGGTGGCGGGCCCGGAGTCGACCGCGGCGACCACCGTGTGGCCGTACGCCTCGACGAGGTGCACCATCCCGTTCCGGAGCAGGAAGAGGTCTTCGGCTACGACAATTCGCACGGCACCGCCACGGTGATTCGAGTAGGTCCGCCGACGGGGCTGTCGATCTCCAGCCGTCCGCCGAACGCGTTCATACGGCGCTCGAGGCCGCGCAGCCCCGAGCCGGACGAGGGGTCGGCCCCGCCCACTCCGTCGTCCTGCACGCTCGCGGTGAGCACCCGCCCGTCATAGCCGAGCTCCACCGTCACGCGCCGCGCCGCCGCGTGCTTCGCGGCGTTCGCCAGCAGCTCCGCGACCGCGAAGTACACCGCCGACTCCACCGGCCGCTCGGGCCGGGAGGGCACCTGGCTGTGCACGTCGACGGCCACCGGCGAGTCGAGCGCGAGCGCCTGCACGGCGTCGACCAGACCGCGTTCGGTGAGCACCGGCGGGTTGATCCCGCGCACCAGCGTGCGCAGTTCGTCGAGCGCCGTCGCGGAGGAGGCGCGGGCCTCCGCGAGGATCGCCTTCGCGGCCTCCGGCTTGGTGTCGACCAGCTGCTCGGCGATGCCCATCGACATGCCCATCGCGACCAGCCGCGCCTGCGCCCCGTCGTGCAGACCGCGCTCGATCCGCTCCAGCTCCGCGGCCTGGGTCTGCGTGAGATCGGCGCGGATGGCCTCCAGTTCCGCCACCCGCCGGCCCAGCCGGGTGCTCGGGACCGGGCCGAGGAAGCGGGCCGCGACCGGGCGCAGCACCCGCCACGCGAACGGCGCCGCGGCCAGGCCCGCCACGATCGAGGCGGCGCCGTAGCCGGCGAGGGCGGGGGTGAACAGCAGGAAGACGCCGTACCCCAGACCGAGCAGCGGCAGCGCCGCGACCGGGAACACGGTGACCGACGCGACCACCGCCCACAGGCCGTCCCAGTGGAACTGCGGGTCCCGGAACCAGGCGTGCACCTTGGCACGGCGGCGGGCCTCCCGCTCGGTCTTGTGGTACTCGTGGCCGTCCCACCAGAAACCGGTCGCCATGCGCGTCACCGGCGGCACGGCGCGGTAGGCCACCTCGAGCCGCAGGTCCAGCCAGTCGGCGGCGCGGCGGCGCGCGGCCCCGGCCAGCGGCCGGCTCGCCAGCGGGTGCACCACCCACAGGGCGATGGCGACCCAGGCGATCACCACCAGGGTCTCCCCGAGCGTCGCGAGCACGCTGACCACCAGCGGCTCGCGCCGCCCCGCGCTCCAGGAGTAGGCCACCTCCGAACCGCCCACCCCCACGGGCACGGCGACGAGGGCCATCACGCAGGTGAGGCCCACCAGGACCGCGGACCGGTACAGCCCCCGCGCGGACGCGGCGCACCACCCCAGCGGACCGCCTCCAGGAGACATCCTCATCCGCTCGTTCCCTTCACCCACGGCGATCATTGTGTCAGCCGGGACGGCGGTCCGGGCCGACACGATCGACGGTACGCAGCCCGCGCCGCCCCCGATAGCCTGCTACGCCCCGCCGCCCGTGGGCCTAACCCCACCCGGCGCCGCCACCAGAGGCCGTGGCTGACGAATCCTGCCCGGCCGGCGGGGCCTGGCCCGCCCGCTCTCCCCCTGCCTTCGGCGGGTTGCGCCCCAGCGTTGCCGGTCGTCGGCGCAGCGCGCCGCGCTCTGTTCCCCAGAGCTTCGCCGGGGAGGGGCACCGCCCATGCTGGAGGCCACGGGGGAGCACCAGCCCCCGTCGGCCTGCGCCCGTTGGTCGGAACGACGCTGTCCGCCGGCCACGGCCTCGGCGCCCGGGATCAGGGATGCGGCACCGTCACCGCGGTGGCGGCCACGCCCCCGCCCACGATCCACCGCCCCTCGAAGTGCTGGAGCCGCCGCCCGCCCACCACCGGCCCGGGAACGAGCAGTTCGGCGCGGAACCGGCCCTGCGCCGCGTCACCCGCGGGCGCCCGTACGTCGATGTCCGCCTCGACGTCCGCCTCCTCGAAGCCCAGCCACCGCCCGGTCAGCGGGAACCACGCCTTGTAGACCGACTCCTTCGCGCTGAACAGCAGCAGGTCCCAGTGGACGTCCGGCCGCCGGGCCGCGAGAGCGGCGAGCCGCTGCCGCTCCGCGGGCAGCGAGACCGTCCTCAGCACCCCGTGCGGCAGCGGCGCGTGCGGCTCCGCGTCGATGCCGAGGGAGGCCAGGTCGGCGGCGCGGACCAGGGCGGCGGCCCGGTATCCGGCACAGTGCGTCATGCTGCCGCGCAGGCCCTCCGGCCAGCACGGGGCGCCGCCCTGGCCGGTCGGCACCGCCTGCGGCGGCACGCCCAGCTTCACCATGGCGCGGCGGGCGCAGGCACGCACGGTGGCGAACTCGCGGCGGCGCCTGTCCACCGCCTTCGCCACGAGCGCCGCCTCCTGCGGATACAGCGCGAGGTGCGCGGTCTCGTCGTCGCCGAGCGCCTCCACGACCGCCACCGGTTCGGGGAGGACCTGTTCGAGCACGAAGACCCCCTTCACCGGCAGGGCGCGATACGGCCCGTCCGGTTCGGCAGCAGTCCTACCAGAGCGCCGACACCCGGGCGGGCCGCGGACCGGGGCGGTTGAACACCGCGTGCGCCGGCCCGGGGGTGGGACTGGCCCCACCCAAGCGTGTGCCCAGGCCCATACCGGGCCCGCCGCGCCCTCCGTAACGTCGGCAGCACGTTCAGACGGAGGAGAAGGACATGGCGAACACCAGCGTCACCACGACCACCACCACGGCCCCGGCGACCGTCGAGGACCCCCGGGTCCAGGAGGCGTTCAACACGGCGAAGAAGTTCCTCGTGGTCTACGGCGTGATCAGTGTCGTCTGCCTCGGGACGGTCGCCGGGATGGCGATCGCCGGCCATGACACCAGCCCCTTCATGTGGGTGCGGGGCGCCATCCTGCTGCTCATCGCCCCCTGGCTGTACCGGCTGGCGACCCGCGCCCCGCAGGGCGACGCGCGCGCCTACGACCGGCTGGCCACGGTGACCGCGATCCTGCCGATCGCGATCATCGTCGTCGACGCGATCCCCGGCCTCTGCCCGGCCTGGTACGCCGCGATCCAGGGGGTGTCGGCGCTGGCCCTGATCGGCGCCGCGGTGCTCACCCGCGGGTCCGCGGTGCGCGGCGTCTTCCCGAAGCCGGCGAAGAAGAAGGCATGACGGGCCGACCGGACCCGCGGCGCCCCGGTGTTCAACCGATGCGCCCCGGGCATCCGGTCCGCCGGTGGTGGTGAGCGCCCCGGTCAGCCGGCGTGGCGTGCGCCCTGCTCCCGGAAGTGGTCCTCGAGGACCCGCATGACCTCCGCGGCGCGCTCGCTGATGAAGAAGTGCCCGCCGGTGAACACCCGCAGGTCGCAGCCGCCCCTGGTGTGCCGGTCCCACGCCTTCGCCTCGTCCAGCGTGGTCTTGGGATCGCTGTCCCCGGTCAGCACGGTGATCGGGGTGTCCACGGCGACGTCGGGCCCGCACCGGTACGTCTCGACGGCCCGGTAGTCGGCGCGGAGCGCGGGCAGCGCGGCCCGCATCATCTCGTCGTCGCTCAGCAGGGACGCCGCGGTGCCGCTCAGCTCGCGCACCTCGGCCATGATCGCGTCGTCGCTGCCGAAGGTGCTCTCGTCCCGGTGGGTACCCGGTGCGCGCCGCCCGGAGGCCATCAGCCGTACCGGCCGCACCCCGTCGGCCTCGAAGCGGCGGGCGAGTTCGAAGCCGATCACCGCGCCCATGCTGTGGCCGAAGAGGGTGAGCGGAAGCTCGGGCTGGCGCCGGAGCACCTGGTAGATGCCGTCGACGAGCACCGACAGGTCGTCGAGGGGGGCCTCCGCCCGGCGGTCCTGCCGGCCGGGGTACTGGATCGACACGACGTCGACCTGCGGACTGAGCGCTGCCGCCACCGGCAGGAAGAAGGGTGCCGAACCGCCCGCGTGCGGAAGGCACACCAGCCGGGCGGCCGGGTTCGGGGCAGGGCGGAAACGCCTGCACCACAGGTTGTCTCCGGACGAGGGCTGGGACATGCCGCTCCTGAGGTCGTCACACCGAATCGTCAAGTGGGACGAGAACGTAGCCAACCGCCGGAACCCCTGCAAGGCTCGCGGCCGCCGCACGCCGCCCACCCGGAGGCCACCCAATGAACAGGGGGGAAAGGGCAGTTGAACGGTGAGGGTGGCTGCGCCCCCGCGCCCCTTGATAGGAAGGACGGGACGGGGCCCGCCTGTTGCGTCGTCCCCCCGACGCGAAGCTCCGAACCGGGACGAAGTTCCCATCCCCCGTACGGCGGCCGCCTGTTCAACTGATGCGCCGCGCGCGGTTGAGCGCGCCGCGCGGAAGCCGTCGTCGAAGGACGTACGCACCCGGGCGCCGGCCGAGTTGAACGGCCGGGCGGTCCGCCTCTCCCCTGCCCCGCGGGCAGCGGCACCGCCGGTCGTCCGCGGATTTCCGCATGTCGGGCCGCGGACGCGGCGGAGCGAGGGATTCCGCCACGCGTGCGGGGAACCGGACGGACGGTGCGTGGCGTGTACCGGAACATGCCCGGCGGCAGAACGCTGTGTATCCGCTCGGGATTCCCGAGGGGCCTCATTCGGCCCTGCACCTTCAGGTTGAACGGGGATACACTCGCGATGTCCGGTTGACACCGCAGGCATTATCGCCGCAGGTCGGCGGAGGTCATCAGGCGGAGTTTGCTGCGGCGTGCAAATCTATTCACGCGGTGTCTACGGGGCGTCAGCGCCGCACAGCTTACCGTGATTGGCGAGAAATAGGAGAAATTTCGGGTTCACGCTCACTCCCGGTGATGGGCCGGGGCCCCGGCTCCTGCCGGGCGTCCACCGGACACAACGTGAGCTGCCGTGAACTACGGGGAAGTGTACGACGTTTCAGACATACCGCATGACCTCGGTATGTCTCGAGAGCCGTGGCAGGCGGCGTCTGGAGGCTTTTGGCTGCGCATGGCAAGCACGAGTTGTCAGGGGGAGGCAATGGTAGGTCTCGCTGAGACAAGCAGAGCGGTGGCCGCTGTGGTCGCCGTCCGGGGAGAACGGGGAGAACGGGGAGATGACGGACCGGAGATCGTTTCCGTCCCGATCATGCAGATTCTGCCCGGGGACTCACCGCGCCTGAAAGGTGAGGACAAAGGCCACGTACTGCAATTGGCGGCCATAGACGGCCCACTGCCGCCGATATTGGTCGACCGAAGAACGATGCGGGTCATCGACGGTATCCATCGTCTCATGGCGGCCTCCCTCAAGGGCCATAAGTACATCGACGTCAAATTCTTCGACGGCAGCCGTGAAGAGGCTTTCCTCATTGCGGTCGAGGCAAACGTCACGCACGGACTTCCGCTGTCGCAGGCCGACCGCACGGCCGCCGCGCTGCGCATCCTCAAGTCGCACCCCACGATGGCCGACCGGGTCATCGCCAAGTCGACCGGCCTGGGCGCCCGTACGGTCGCGGAACTGCGGCGCTCGTCCGACTCGGTGCCGCAGTCGGACTTCCGCATCGGCCGGGACGGGAAGGTCCGGCCGCTGGACGCGGCGCAGGGCAGGCTGCGGGTCGCCGAGCTGATCAGGGACAACCCGAAGGCGTCACTGCGTCAGGTGGCCCGGTCGGCGGGCATCTCACCGGCCACGGCGCTGGACGTCCGCCGCCGGCTGGAGCGCGGCGACGAGCCCGTACCCAGCCAACGCGGCCGGACCAGGGCCGAGGAGGGCAGCGCGCGCCCCGCACCGGCCGACCCGGACCCCATGGTGGCCAACCCGCCCACCGCCGCCACGCTCGAAAAACTCATGCGCGACCCGTCGCTGCGCCAGAGCGAGCTGGGACGGCGGCTGTTGCGGATGTTCCGGGAGAACGTGGTCGGGGCCAACGAGATGAACGACATCTGCGCCTCGGTGCCTTTGCACTGCATCGAACTCATCATCGAACTGTCCCGGCGCAATTCGCAGATCTGGGAAGGGTTCGCCCAGGAGCTGAACCGGCGGGCGCGGATCGTGAACCCCGACTGACCGCACCGGAAACGGAACCCGCCTGCCCGGACGGGGCGCCGGGGGGACACTTGAGGGCGGGGCCGGCCGCACGGCGACGCTGCGGCCGGCCCCCGCTCAACCTCCGGACGGCCCGCCGCGTCCTGTTGAGCGTCCCCACCCGTGCCCTGCCCGAGGCAACCCGAGGTACCCGCCCGTGCTGATCAGACTCCTGAGATCCCACCTCAGACCGTACAGACGCCCCATCGTGCTGCTGGTCTTCCTCCAACTGCTGTCCACCATCGGGGCGCTGTACCTGCCGACCCTCAACGCCGACATCATCGACAACGGCGTGGTCAAGGGCGACACCGGCTACATCCTCGGGATGGGCGGGGCGATGCTCGGGGTGACCGTGGTGCAGATCGCGTGCGCGATCGGCGCGGTCTTCTTCGGCGCGCGCACCGCGATGTCGGTCGGACGCGACCTGCGCCGGTCCGTCTTCACCCAGGTGCAGCGCTTCTCCGCCCGCGAGGTCGGCCAGTTCGGCGCGCCGTCGCTGATCACCCGCACCACCAACGACGTCCAGCAGGTCCAGATGCTGGTGCTGATGAGCTGCACCCTGATGGTGCCCGCCCCGATCATGTGCGTGGGCGGCATCATCATGGGCCTCGACCAGGACGTGCCGCTGTCCTCGCTGTTCCTCGTCGTGGTGCCGCTGCTGGGCATCACCTCGGCCCTGATCGTGCGGAAGATGCGGCCGCTGTTCCGCACCATGCAGGGGCGGGTCGACGCGGTGAACCGGGTACTGCGCGAGCAGATCACCGGCATCCGGGTGATCCGCGCCTTCGTCAAGGACGGATACGAGAAGGACCGGTTCGGCTCCGCCAACGACGAGTTGACCGCGGTGTCGCTGGCCACCGGCCGGCTGATGGCCCTGACCTTCCCGACCGTGATGGCGATCGTGAACCTCTCCAGCGTGGCCGTGCTCTGGTTCGGCGCGCACCGGATCAACAGCGGCGGCATGCAGATCGGCGCGCTGACCGCGTTCCTCACCTACCTGATGCAGATCCTGATGTCGGTGATGATGGCCACCTTCATGTTCATGATGCTGCCGCGGGCCGAGGTGTGCGCCGACCGCATCGAGGAGGTGCTCGGCACCGACTCCAGCGTGGTGCTGCCGGCCGCGCCGGTCACCTCGCTGCGCCGGCACGGCCATCTGGAGCTGCGCGGCGCCACGTTCGCGTATCCCGGCGCCGAGGCCGCGGTGCTGGTCGGTATCGACCTGGAGGCCAGGCCCGGGCAGGTCACCGCGGTGATCGGCTCCACCGGCAGCGGCAAGTCCACCCTGCTCGGGCTGATCCCGCGGCTGTACGACGCGACCGCGGGCCGGGTACTGGTCGACGGGGAGGACGTCGCCGCGCTCGACCCGGCGCTGCTGGCCGAGACGGTCGGGCTGGTGCCGCAGAAGCCGTACCTGTTCTCCGGGACGGTGGCGAGCAACCTGCGCTACGGCCGGCCGGACGCCACCGACGAGGAGCTGTGGCACGCGCTGCGGGTCGCGCAGGCCGAGGACTTCGTCCGGAAGCTCGAAGGCGGGCTGGAAGCGCCGATCGCGCAGGGCGGCAGCAATGTCTCCGGCGGGCAGCGGCAGCGGCTGGCGATCGCCCGCTGCCTGGTGCGGCGCCCGGAGATCTACCTCTTCGACGACTCCTTCTCGGCACTGGACTACGCCACGGACGCGGCGCTGCGGCAGGCGCTGGCGGCGGAGACCGCGGAGGCGACGGTGGTGATCGTGGCCCAGCGGGTGTCCACGATCCGTGACGCGGACCGGATCGTGGTCCTCGACGAGGGCCGCGTGGTCGGCACCGGTACCCACAGCGAGCTGATGCGGGACAACCCGACCTACCGGGAGATCGTGCTGTCGCAGCTCACCGAGCAGGAGGCGGCGTGAGCGGCGGGGGCATGAGCGGCGGGGGCGGGGACCGGCTGAAGAAGGCGCCGGCGCAGCGCGGACCGGCCCCGGCGGCGGGGCCGGCCCGGTTCATGGGCGGCGGACCCGTCGAGCGGTCGATGGACTTCAAGGGCTCGCTCAAGCGGGTGATCGGGCTGATGCGCCCGGACCGGCTGTGGTTGTGCCTCGTGCTGGCGGTCGGCGTGGTGAGCGTCGCGCTGACGGTGTCCGGGCCGCGCATCCTCGGCCGCGCGACCGACCTGATCTTCGCCGGGGTGATCGGCCGGCAGACCGGCGGCGGCAGCCGGGAGCAGGTCCTGGCGGACCTGCGGGCACACGGCAACGGCAAGCTCGCCGACGTGATGTCCGGCATCGACTTCACCCCCGGCAAGGGCATGGACTTCGGCGCGATCGGCACCGTGCTGCTGGTCGTACTGGCGGTGTACCTCGGCGCGGCGGTGCTCAGCGTGGTCCAGATGCGCACCGCGACGAAGGTGATCAACCGCGCGATCTACCGGCTGCGCCGCGACTGCGAGGCCAAGCTGTCCCGGCTGCCGCTGTCGTACTTCGACCAGCAGCCGCGCGGCGAGGTGCTCAGCCGGGTCACCAACGACATCGACAACATCGGCCAGACCATGCAGCAGACCATGGGCCAGCTGGTGAACTCGCTGCTGACCATCGTCGGCGTGCTGGCGATGATGTTCTGGATCTCCTGGCTGCTGGCGCTGGTCGCGCTCGTCACGGTCCCGGTGACCCTGCTGGTGGCGACCGTGGTCGGCAAGCGGGCGCAGCCGCAGTTCGTGCAGCAGTGGAAGACCACCGGCAAGCTGAACGCGCACATCGAGGAGATGTACACCGGGCACTCCCTGGTGAAGGTCTTCGGCCGGGCGGAGGAGTCCGCGGCGGTCTTCGAGGCGGAGAACGAGGCGCTGTTCCGCTCCGGTTTCCGGGCGCAGTTCATCTCCGGCACGATCCAGCCGCTGATGATGTTCATCGGCAACCTCAACTACGTGCTGGTGGCGGTGATCGGCGGTCTGCGGGTCGCCTCGGGCACGCTGTCCATCGGCGACGTGCAGGCGTTCATCCAGTACTCGCGGCAGTTCAGCCAGCCGCTCACGCAGGTCGCGAGCATGGCGAACCTGATCCAGTCCGGGGTGGCCTCCGCCGAGCGGGTTTTCGAACTCCTCGACGCCGAGGAGCAGTCCGACGAGCCTGCGCACCCCGCCCGCCCGCAGCAGCTGCGCGGCCGGGTCACGCTGGAGGACGTCGACTTCCGCTACCTGCCGGACCAGCCGCTGATCGACGGCCTGTCGCTGGCCGTCGAGCCCGGCCAGACGGTGGCGATCGTCGGGCCGACCGGCGCGGGCAAGACCACCCTGGTGAACCTGCTGATGCGCTTCTACGAGGTCTCCGGCGGCCGGATCACCCTGGACGGCACCGACATCGCCGCGATGTCCCGGCAGGAGCTGCGCGCCGCGATCGGCATGGTGCTCCAGGACACCTGGCTGTTCGGCGGGACCATCGCGGAGAACATCGGATACGGCCACCAGGACGCGACCCGCGAGCAGATCGAGGAGGCCGCCCGCGCCGCGCACGCCGACCGCTTCATCCGCACCCTGCCCGACGGCTACGACACCGTCATCGACGACGAGGGGACCGGCGTCAGCGCCGGCGAGAAGCAGCTCATCACCATCGCCCGGGCGTTCCTGTCCGACCCGGTGATCCTCGTCCTGGACGAGGCGACCAGCTCCGTCGACACCCGCACCGAGGTCCTCATCCAGCGCGCGATGGCCAAACTCAGCCACGGCCGGACCAGCTTCGTCATCGCCCACCGGCTCTCCACGATCCGCGACGCCGACGTCATCCTCGTCATGGAGTCCGGTGCCATCGTCGAACAGGGCACCCACGACCAGCTCCTCGCCGCCGACGGCGCCTACGCCCGCCTGTACTCCGCCCAGTTCGCCCAAGCCGTCGCCGAAGTCGACTGACCCCGCACCCGGGAGCCCCGTACCCGGGAGCCCCGCCCCGCGGCCGCCTCAGTCGAGGTAGCCGCGGAGGTGGGCGGTGTAGGTGTGGTCGCGGAGCTTGGTGAGGGTCTTGGACTCGATCTGGCGGATGCGTTCGCGGGTGACGCCGAAGATCTCGCCGATCTCCTCCAGGGTGCGGGGGCGGCCGTCGGTGAGGCCGTAGCGGAGCTGGACGACCTCGCGTTCGCGGTCAGCGAGGGTGGACAGCACCGCTTCGAGGTGCTCGCGCAGCAGCAGGAAGGCGGCGGACTCGACGGGGGAGGCGGCGTCGCGGTCCTCGATGAGGTCGCCGAAGGCGATGTCCTCCTCGCCGACGGGCGCGTGCAGCGAGACCGGTTCCTGGGCCAGCCGCAGCACCTCGGCGACCCGCGACGCGGGCAGCCCCAGGTGGTCGGCGACCTCCTCCAACGTCGGCTCGCAGCCGCGCTCCTGGACCAGCGCGCGCTGCACCCGCACCACCCGGTTGATCAGCTCCACCACGTGCACCGGCACCCGGATCGTCCGGGCCTGGTCGGCCAGCGCCCGGGACATCGCCTGGCGTATCCACCAGGTCGCGTACGTGGAGAACTTGTAGCCGCGCGCGTAGTCGAACTTCTCGACCGCGCGGATCAGGCCGACGTTGCCCTCCTGCACCAGGTCGAGCATGGTCAGACCGCGGCCGATGTAGCGCTTGCCCACCGACACCACCAGCCGCAGGTTCGCCTCGATCAGCCGCCGCTTGGCCATCCGGCCCATGACCACCAGCCGGTCGAGGTCGACCGCGAGCTGCGAGTCCAGGTCCGGGAAGGCCGCCAGCCGCTCCTCCGCGAACAGCCCCGCCTCGACCCGCCGCGCCAACTCGACCTCGTCCGCGGCGCTCAGCAGCGGGATACGGCCGATCTCCCGCAGGTACTGCCGGAACAGGTCGGCCGACGGCCCGGCCGCGGCGTCCGTACGGCGGCCGGGCAGCTCGCCGACGGGATCGGGCACCACCGGCTCGTCGAGGGCAGGGGGCACCGGCTCGTCGGGCGTGACCTGGACCTGGGCGTCTGTCCGCACGGAAGCGACCTCCGCGGTGAGCGCGTCGTCGGGCTCAAAAGAGGGCTCGGCACCGGGACCCCAGTGTGACCCACGACGCCGCCCGCCACGAGGGTGCTGCGGACCCTTTTTTCACGCCATGTCACCGCCTGCGCCCCGCCTGTCACCGCAGTGCCGGCCGGACCTGCCTGCGCGTCACTCCCACCGGAACAGCTTGGCCGAGGCGCCCAGCAGCACCACCGCCCACGCCACCAGGGTGAGGATCTGCATCCCGTGCGGCCAGTCGCCCTGCGAGGCGTCCTGGAGCGCCTGCACGGCCGCGCCCAGCGGCATGGCGTGGCTGAGGTGCTGGAGCGCCTTGGGCATCGCCGCGATCGGCATCCACAACCCGGCGAAGAACATCATCGGGTAGAAGAGGATCTGGCCGGCGTTCTGCGCGGTCTTCGCGGAGGGCGCCACCGACGCGATGAACAGCCCGATCCCCATCAGCGCGAGGTAGGTCAGGACGACCGCCAGCACGAATCCGCCGACCTGCTTCGGCAACGGCACGCCGTACCCCAGCCGCCCCACCACCAGCAGCACGACCGCGGTGACCAGCGCGATGCCGAGGTTCACGATCAGCTGGGCCGCCAGCACCCGCGACGGCCCGGCCGGGGTGGTGCGCAGCCGGCGCAGCACCCCGCGCTCGCGGTAGTCCGCCAGGGTCTGCGGCAGCCCGGTCAGAGCCAGCAGCGCACCCGAGAACGCGACGAGGATCGGCACGTACACATCGAGCGTCGTCTCGCCGTGGAAGGTGTCGCTGGCCTTGTTGAAGGACGGGATGGCGCCGAAGATGACCAGCAGGATCAGCGGCAGGGCGACCCCGAAGACCAGGCGCATACGCTCGCGGACGAGCAGCTTCAGTTCTATGGCGGTCAGCTGCCACAGCGCGTTGCGGCGCGGGGCGGTTCTGGTGGCACTGGCCATCGCGGTGCTGGCGGTGGTGGTCGACACGACGGGTCTCCTCGGGATCTCTTACTGCGCCGGGCTACTTCGAGTGGTGGTCGTTCTGCGTCAGGGCGAGGAACGCGTTCTCCAGCGTGGCCTGTTCGACGCGCAGGTTCATCGGCTCGACCTTCGCGTCCGCCAACGCCGAGGTGACGACGTTGAGGGAGTTGTTGTTGCCGGTGACCACCACGTACTCACCCTGGCGGGCCACCGAGGTCACGTCGGGCAGCCGGGTGAGGAGGCTGTCGTCGAAGGAGGTGGACGGCCGGAAGTGGATGCGCTGCTCCGACTCGACCCGGGAGATCAGTCCCGAGGGGGTGTCGATGGCCGCGACCCGCCCCTTGTCGATCAGGGCGATCCGGTCGCACAGCCGCTCGGCCTCCTCCATGAAGTGGGTGACCAGCAGGATGCTGACGCCGCTGGCCCGGACGGTCTCGATCAGCTCCCAGGTCTCGTGCCGCGCCGCCGGGTCCAGCCCCGTGGTCAACTCGTCGAGCACCGCCACCTTCGGGTTGCCGACCAGCGCCAGCGCCACCGACAGCCGCTGCTTCTGACCGCCCGACAGCTTGCTGTACGGCGTCTTCGCCTTGCCGGTCAGGCTCAGCGCGTCCATCAGCTCCTGCCAGTCCCGGGGGTTGCTGTAGAAGGAGCTGTACAGCGACAGCGCCTCCGCCACCCGCATCCGGTCCGGCAGTTGGCCGTCCTGCAACTGGACGCCGAGCTGGCGGGTGATCTCGGCGCGCTCCACCTGCGGGTCGAACCCGAGCACCGTGACCTCGCCGCGGTCGCGCTGCCGCAGCCCTTCCACGCATTCCACGGTCGTGGTCTTGCCGGCGCCGTTCGGACCGAGAATTCCGAAGATCTCGCCTTCCTCGATGGAGAAGGAGACGTCGTCGACCGCGACCGTGTCCCCGTACTCCTTGTGCAGGTTCCGCACCTCAACCACAGCCGTCATTGGGGGTTTCCTCCGAGTTTTCCGCGCTCCGCCGACCATGTCTTCCCGCCGACTTCCGCTGCGCGCTCAGCCTGTGAAGTTCCGGCGATATCGAGAACGTACCGGCGGCGCGGTTCCGGCGTAATCCTGTTACGCCCCGGACCGGGTGGGCCTGCACCCACCTTTTCGCCGGTGGCGCGCGGCGCCTGAGGCCGCGTCAGGTCTGGGCGGGCGGTCGGCGGCCACCGGCCACCGGCCGCGCGACCCGCCTGCCGCGCCCGGTTCCCACCGCCGGCGTCCATGGCTGCTCCCGTCACCGGCGGGGCCGGGTCCGCCCGGTCGGCAGGCCGAACCTATCGCCGCCGCCCGCCGCGGGACATCCCGCTACACCCCGTCCGCGGTGGGTCCAGGCCCACCCGCCCCGCTCCGGACCTGCGACGTGCGGTGCGGCCGCTCAACCGAGGGGGCCGCGGCAGTTGAACGGCAGCGGGCCGATCGCGCGGCTGAACGGACCCGACTTCCCTGCCCGCGCCGGTCCGTGGGCGGTCGCGATCCCGCCCGCTGTTCGCCGGCGCTCGGGCGGACCTGCTGAGCATTGCGTGCGCGCGGAAGCTCCGGCTAGCGTTTCTCATAAAGTCGCGACGATGAAGAGGTGACGCACAGTGGGGCACAAATTCTCACTGATTCTCAGCCGGGAGATCACCGACGAGGAATCAGTCACGTTCAAGCAGGCCGGCGGCGGCAGCGCCGTTTTTCTCGCCGACACGCTTCCGACCAATTCCGCCGTCTCCGTCACTCGGATCGACTTCGACGACGCGGTGACGGAGACCCTGGCCGAGTCGATCCAGTCGGCGCTGGACGTCGCCGGGGAGATTCCGGACCTGACGGTTCCCGGGCTCAGCGTGCCGGCCGTGCCGAAGGAGGAGCCGCCGGCGGGAGAGGCGGCCGAGGGCGAGCTCGCGGAGAGCGCGCAGGCCGTCGCCGCAAGCGTGTAGCCACGTTTTCCGGGTTCGGAAGACATCGATATGGCGGCGCCGTCCCGGTCGCCGCAGCGCCGTTCCCCCGCAGTCCGTTCCCAGGCGGGGGAACGGCTTTTCCGCCCCCGGCCCCCGGCGGCTTTCGTGCCCACCCCGCCAGGGGTACCGCCCCGGATGCTGCCGTCCGCCCCGGGTGTCGCCGTCCCCGCGGGCTCAGCGCAGCGCGTCGAAGGCGCCCGGGTGCGTGTGCTCGCGCACCGACGTGTACTGCTGGCGGACCGCGGTGCCCACGGCCGCGTCCTCGCCCGGCTCGAAGTGCCGGGCGCCCTCCAGCGCCCACGGCGGCGGCTCGCTCTGCGTCCGCGACCCGAGCACCGCGCCCAACGACCACGCGGCCTGCCTGGCGGCGCCCAGCGCGGCGTACTCCCCGGCCTGCGGCACCACCACCGGCGCGCCGAACAGCGGCGGCGCGATCCGCTGCACCGCGGGCAGCTCGGCCGCCGGGCCCAGCAGGAACACCCGGCGCACCTCGACGCCCTTGCCGCGCAGCACGTCCAGCGCGTCGGCGAGCGCGCACAGCATCCCCTCGAACGCCGCCCGCGCCAGGTGCTCGGGCTTCATCGAGTCCCGCCGCAGCCCGCTGAGGGTGCCCGCGGTGTGCGGCAGGTCGGGGGTGCGCTCGCCCTCCAGGTACGGCAGCAGCACCAGCCCGTAGGAGCCCGGCGTCGAGGTCAGCGCCCGCTCGGACAGGCCCGGCAGGTCGGTGCCGAGCAGTTCGGCGGTGCCGCGCAGGGTCCGGACCGCGTTGCGGACCTGGAGCAGCGGCAGGTGGTGGCCGGTCGCGTCGGCGTACGAGGTGATAGTGCCGGTCGGGTCCGGCAGGGCCGCGGTGTGCACCGCGAAGACGGTGCCGCCGGCGCCGAGCGAGACCACCGCGTCGCCGGGGCCCAGGCCCAGGCCCAGCGCGGCGGCCATCGCGTCGCCGGTGCCGGCGGAGATCAGCAGGCCCTCGGGGGTCTGCCCGGCCGGCTCGGCGGGGGCGAGCACGTCGGGCAGCCGGGCGCTGTGGCCGAGCGCGCGCTCCACCAGGTCCGGGCGGTACTCGCCGGTGGCCGCCGACCAGTAGCCGGTGCCGGAGACGTCGCCGCGGTCGGTGGTGCGGCGGTCCGGGCGGCCGAGCAGCTGCCAGACCAGCCAGTCGTGCGGGAGCAGCACCTCGGCGACGCGCTGGGCGGCGGCCGGTTCGTGCTGGGCCAGCCAGCGCAGCTTCGCCACCGGGAACGACGCCTGCGGCACCGCGCCGACCGCCTCGGCCCAGCCGGCCGGGCCGCCCAGCTCCTCCACCAGGTCCGCCGCCTGCACCTGGGCCCGCTTGTCGCCGCGCAGCAGCGCCGGGCGCACGGTGACACCGCCGGCGTCCAGCGCCAGCAGGCCGTGCTGCTGGCCGGCGATGCCGATCGCCTGCACGCCCTCCAGCACGCCGCCGCCGGCCGCCTCGCCCAGCGACAGCAGCCACGCCTGCGGATCGATCTCGGTGGGCTTCTCGCCGTCGTCGAGGGGGTGCGGGGCGTGGCCCTGCCGCAGCACCGCCCCGGTGTCCGTGTCGCACACGACGATGGTGGTGCCCGTGGACGAGCTGTCTATGCCGGCGACTTTCCCCATGGGCGAATGATGCCGTACGGCGGGGGCGCGCCGCGCGGGGGTCCGCCCTCGGCACCGGGCGGGGTGGCGGGCCGGGGGCGGTACGGGTCAGGTGTTCGAGGTGCCCCACTCGCTGTCGGGGCCGTGGCCGTTGCGGCTGGCGCGGATCTTCCCGGCCAGGGCGTCGGGCATCCGGTCACCGACCTTGGCGGTCACCGTCTCCTTCGCCCGGCCCGCCGCGGTGCGGCCCTGCTGCATGGCGGACTCGGCGGTGTTGCGCACCGCGGGGTTCTGCGCGACCTTGCGGGCGGCCTCGCGGATCTGCTCGTACCGCTCCCGCCCGGCGCGGGCCCCGAGCACGAAACCGACCAGGGCTCCCGTGATGAACGTCAGCCGGTAGCGCATGGCTCCACCCTTCCTCACTCAGGTTCTGCCGGTCTCTAGGCGCCTTACCCTGCGTCGCGGGGTGCAACCCCCTGCAAGCGGTTGGCGGAGCACCCCCCTGCTTGCGCTAATGTATGTGTCGCACCGAGCGTGCGCCCGCCGGGAGGTCCCTGTGGGTGCATTCGGCGCACACAGTGCGATCCCCTGTAGCTCAATTGGCAGAGCAGCCGGCTGTTAACCGGCAGGTTACTGGTTCGAGTCCAGTCGGGGGAGCTGGTCCCCTGTAGCTCAATTGGCAGAGCAGCCGGCTGTTAACCGGCAGGTTACTGGTTCGAGTCCAGTCGGGGGAGCGCAGGATCAGGACCCTCCGGGGTCCTTTTTCGTCTCCCGGCCACGCCGCGCCGTCAGTTCGGGCCGCGCCGCGTCCACCTGACGACCTGTCCGTACACCCGCGAGGGCGACAGATCGTATGAGCGGCTATGCTGCGGCAGACGGCGTGCACGGCACGCCGTACGGGGCGGTAGCTCAGCCGGTTAGAGCAGCGGACTCATAATCCGTCGGTCGTGGGTTCGAGTCCCACCCGCCCCACCCCGCGGCACCCCGCTCCCAGCGGCTTCCACCTGGGGAAACGCGGTTTCCCTAGCGGTTCCGGGCGAGCCCTTGGGGGTGGCTGGAAGGCCCTGTGAGCCCGGTGTGAGCCCGGGGGCGCCGCCTCCCCCGATCGGCCGAGCGCGCGGCACGATCCTGGCGGCCCTCTCGGCCACCGCGCGGTCAACCTCGGGCAGCAGGCTCGTGTACGTGTCCGAGGTGAGCGTGATCGTGGAGTGCCGCAGCATCTCCTTGATCGTGTGGAGGTCTCCGCCTCCCGCGTGAGCGAGCGTGGCCGCCACGTGGCGGAGGTCGCGGAGATTGATCGGCGGCAGGTTGGTGGCCCTCCGGACGCGTCGGAAGGCGTCGGACAGCATCTCCGGGTGGAGAGGGCTCCCGTCCTCCTGCGTGAAGACCTTGCCCGAGTTCTGCCAGGACCTTCCCCAGCTGAGGCGTTCTTTGCGCTGGCGGGCGCGGTGCAGACGCAGCACCCGCACGGTCAGGCTGTCGATGTGGATGGGTGAAGCGCTCCCGTCGGTTTTGGGCGCCGACTCGTACGGAGTCCACCCGTCCTGGACGATCTCCTTCGCCGGCGTCAGCAGACCCGCCTCCAGGTCGATGTCGACCCACTCCTGGCCGACCGCTTCCCCCCGGCGGAGGCCGCGGAACGCGATGAGATGGAAGGCCGCGTAGAGGCGGTCGTCCGCTGCCTCGTCCAGGAAGACACCCAGCTGAGGCGGCATCCAGACCATCACCCGCCCTGGTATTTCGCCGGTCTCCTGCCACCTGCGGACGCGTTCATCCGTCCACAGCAGTGGCTTGGGTCGCCTGCCGGAGTCCAACTCGACGTGTTCCGCCGCGTTGAAGATGATCAGCTGGCGCGCGATGGCCGCGTTCAGCGCGGCTCGAAGTGTGGAGCGGATGCGCTGTCGTGTCGCTGCTCCCGTGACCAGGCGGTACGGCGGCATCTTGGCGAGTGCCGCTCGCTTGGCCGCGAGGCGCGTGCGCTCTCCCGCGGTCGGCGCGCCCGGCTTGCCAGGGGTGCACCGTGCCACCTGTGCCCGGCGTGCCGAGTTCTCGGCGAGGATCACTTCGTTGTGGTCTTTGATGGCGTCGAACATCTCCTGGATGTGGCCGACGTTCAGTCGGTCCAGGCGTATGTGGCCGATGCGGGGCTTCAGGTGGTTCTCGATGTGCGAGGCGTATCCCCGCGTTGTCGTACGGCGGGTCTTCTTCGCGTTCAGCCAGCTGTCCAGCCACTCGCCCACGGTCATGTCCGACCGTAGATCGACTGCCGAGTAGAGCAGGTCCCGCCGCCCCGCCAGGTACCACAGGGCTTCGGCGAAGTGGAACACCGGATTGGCCTTCCGCGCGGCCAGGTACGGCAACCGCTGTCCGCCGTGTGCTCCACGCTGCCACCCGATTTCGCCGAACGACCACGAACAGGACACCCGCACGATGAACCCCGCGGTCCCCGCGCCCACTGCTTTACCCGCCAAAGAGCCCGACGCCACCACCGGCTCGGTACGGCAGTGGGCGATCACTACGACCACCGGAGAGCGCACCACCAGGTCGGGCGCTGCCGGGAAGGCCAGCATCCAGTAGTAGGCCCGATGCCCTGGACCCCATCCCGGCCGCTCCCAGTGGTTCGTCATCCGCGTCCGCCCGCTCCTGGCTGTCGTCCGCGTCGACCTCGTGAACCTCTTCCCTGGATGAGGTCGCCGAGCGCACGGGCGAATCGGACTTCGCCGTCAGACTCCGGCCGGCTCTGGCGGAGCGTCGTCGCGGACATGGATGCCGAGGCGTGTGTAGGCGGCGGCGACGCGGACGAGCCACTCGGTGTCTTCGCGGAGGTCTTCGCGGGGCACTGTGTCGACCCGCGGCTGTTCGACGTCTTGGGCGAGGTGGCCGGCGCGCATCGCGGTGAGTGCCGCGTTCACGGCAGCGGCCTCGACGAGCGCGTCTCGCTCGTACGCATCGACGTCAGCGGCGCGTTGGGCGCTCACCAGGGCCTGCTGGGAGCAGTAGGGGCGGAGGGCGAGGAGGGCGTCGTTGATCTCGACCACGCGGCGCTGGAGCCTGAAGTCCGGTTCGGCTGCGGGGCATCGGTCGTGGTGCAGGACGATGTGTGGCATCGCGGTGGTCAGGTCGTTCCACAGCGGGCCGAGCGCGGCGAGGGAGCGCTCCTCCCAGTGGCGGCGGCGGGCCTGGCTGATCGGGTAGGCCACGGCGGGCAGCGTCAGTCCGATGCAGAGAAGCAGCATCGAGAGCAGCGGGCATGTCATGCCGAAGAAGCACGGCGCGGTGACCAGTGATGAGCATCCGGTGTTGTCCGGGATGGCGTTCAGGCCAAGGCCCAGGGAGGCCACGACGCTCAGCTTGTACGCGGTGTACATCAGGGCGAAGGCGCAGCTGCCGGTGGCCAGGCCCAGGCCGAGTCGGACGCTGCTGCGGCGCGCGGTTGCCGACTGCCGCAGCGTCTGCTGCGCGAAGCCGATGATGGCGTAGCTGAGGTAGGAGATGTACAGCAGCACGTAGAGCGCGTACGCCTGCGGGGAGTCGTGGACCGTCTGCCGGTAGGTGAACAGCGTGGTCATCCCGAGGACTGTGGCGGCGAGGAGGGCCAGGTTGATCCGGACCAGGCGTCGTGCCTGCGCGGGTTCGACGGTGAGGTGGACGCACACGGCGAGGGTGAGGTGCGCGGCCGTCAGCGAGGAGCAGTTGCTCAGCAGCAGGTCCAGGTGCGGTACCGCCGTGTCGGCGGCGTTCGCGCCCAGTGGTGAGTTGAGGGCGAAGGCGATCGCGAAGGAACCGAGGAGCGCTCCGACTGTGCGGGTGCGGGCTGGGCGCGGCGTGCCTCGGCCGAGGCTCCAGTAGCCGCGGCCGCGGCGAGCAGGCTGTCACCACCCGGCCACCGGCCTGGGCGCCCAGTCCCTGTAGTCGGCATCAGCCAGGATCTCGACTACAGGCCCGTCGGCCAAGAGCTGACCACCCCCCCGCACCGCACGTGCAAGAAGAGCGCCCCGGACCGGTACGAGGAGATCCACGAGGGCCAGCGCAAGGCGCACTCATCACGACGTATCCGTGCCGAGCACGGCATCGCCCATCTGAGGAACTGGCGAGCCCCGGCCCGCCATCACGGCCGCCGCGAGCGTATGGGCGGCACCCTCCAAGCCATCGCCGGCCTGCTGGCCCACCAGCAGAGCGCGGACCCGAACCCGACATGGCACATGTGAAGCCGGGGCGCACCGAAGTTCGCGACGTCTCACCGCTTACCGTGCACGAGTTCGCCAGGCGGTGGTGCCCGGGCGCACAGTCGCTCGACGGGGACGAGTCCGCGCAGCGCGGGTGGAGTTCTCTCTGACGACCTGGACGTGGGATACCGCTCACCTCATGGCATGGGGGAGTGGAGGAGGGTGAACTCGTGGCGGCCCGGCCCGACGTAGAAGGGCGGCTGACCATCGGGGAGGTGGACCTGGGCCCGGGTGTTCGGCGGTATCAGTGCCGTGACGGTGAGGGTGCCGCCGTCGAGTCGCCAGTCGGCCTCTGCCCTGCCGTACGGCGTCTCGTGGGCGGCGCGGGCCCAGGTGAGTCCGGCGCCGGGGATGGGGGCGATACGGATGCGCCGCCAGCCGGGAGCGGCCGCGGCGAGCCCGGCAACCGTGCGGTGCATCCAGTCGGCGACGGCGCCCAGGGCGTAGTGGTTGAACGAGGTCATCTCGCCCGGGTTGATAGTTCCGTCGGGCAGTATCGAGTCCCACCGTTCCCATACCGTGGTGGCCCCCATCGTGACCGGGTAGAGCCAGGACGGGCAGCCGCGCTCCAGCAGCATGCGATAGGCGAGGTCGGGTTCACCGATGTCGCACAGCGCGTCGCAGATCAGAGGGGTGCCGGCGAAGCCGGTGGCGATCCGGAAGCCCGACGCCCGGACGATCTCGGCCAGTCGGCGGCCCGTACTCTCCTTCCTGCGGACGTCGGGTAGCAGGGCGAAGCGCACTGCGAGTGCGTACGCGGTCTGGGTGTCGCTGGACAGCCGCCCGTTCGCGGTGGCGAACTCGGCGCAGAACGAGTCCCTGACCCGGTCGGCCAGCATCCGGTAGGCATCCGCGTCCTGCCGCTTGCCCAGCAGGTCCGCGACGTCGGCGAGTACGTCGGCGGATCGCACCAGGTAGGCGTTCGCGACCAGGTCCCCGTCGGTCCGGGACGATCCCGGCTCGTCGGCGGGGGCGGCTGGGTCGAGCCAGTCGCCGAACTGGAAGTCCTGCCGCCACAGGCCGCCGCCCTGCTCGGCAAGAGTCGCAACCTTGTCGACCCACGCGGTCATGCTCGGGTACTGCGCCCGCAGCAGCTCCTTGTCGCCGAAACGCGTGTACAGCGTCCACGGCAGCAGCACGGCCACATCGCCCCACACGGCGTACATCTCCCCGACCCCGAACCCCGGCGGCAGCGCCTCCGGCACGACCAGCGGCGGCACCCGGTCGGGCCGGGCGAACTGCTCGGCGGCCAGGTCGCGGAGCCAGCCGGTGAGCATTCCGGAGCAGTCGTACAGGAAGCTCGCGGTGGGCCCGAAGACCTGGATGTCGCCGGTCCAGCCGAGGCGTTCGTCGCGCTGCGGGCAGTCCGTGGGGATATCGAGGAAGTTGCCGCGCATGCCGCGCACCACGTTGTCGTGCAGTCGGGTGACGAGCGGGGCGGAGCAGGAGAACCATCCGGTCCGCCGCATGTCGGTGTGCAGCACGACGGCCTCGATGTCGGCGGGGTCCAACGGGCCCGGCCAGCCCTCGATCTCGGCGTAGCGGAAGCCGTGGAAGGTGAACCGGGGTTCGTATGTCTCGCTGCCGCCGCGCAGTGTGTACCTGTCGGTGGCAGCGGCTTGCCGCAGCGGGCGGTAGGCGGGTTCACCGTTCTCCAGGACTTCCGCGTGGCGCAGCGTGACGGTGTGCCCGGCCGGGCCCGACACGCGTACCCGCAGCCGCCCGACGAGGTTGCAGCCGAAGTCCAGCACGGTGCGGCCGGCCGGGGTGCGCAGTACTTCCACCGGCCGCACGATCTCGGTCCGGCGTACCGGCGGTCCGGTGGGGGCGACCAACTCGGCCGTGGGCAAGGGGAGGTCTTGCACGCGTTGCCAGCCCGCCAGGTCGTGCCCGGGTAGTGACCACCCTGGGCGTTCGAGCCGCGCGTCGTACGTTTCGCCGTCGTACAGCTCCGAGCGGAGCAACGGCCCCTCGGCTGTGCGCCATTGGCGGTCCGTGCCGACGAACGTCGTGCTGCCGTCGAGGTGCCGGACCTCCAGTTGGGCGAGAAGGGCACGCCTGGTGCCGTAGCGGTTGCGGACGCCGCCGCCGAAGCCGAGCCGCCCGGTGTACCAGCCCTCGCCGAGGAGCGCGCCGATCGTGTTCCGGCCGGGACGTAGCAGGGCGGTGACGTTGTAGGTCTGGTAGCGCAGCCGGTGGTGGTAGGAGGTCCAGCCGGGTGCGAGAACGTGATCGCCGACCGGCTCGCCGTTGAGTTCCATCTCGTACACCCCGTATGCCGTGGCGTACAGCCGGGCGGAGACGGCGGGGGAGTGGAGGGTGAAGTCGCGTCGCAGCATTGCTACCGGAAGCGGCCCGGCGGGATCGTTCCAGTCGGGGGTGATCGGGCACGCCTTCCAGTCGGCGCGCTCCAGTAGGCCCGTCTCGACGGTCGTGGCCGCTGACCAGGCCGAAGGCGTCTCGTCCGCGGAGCCCCACACGCGTACCCGCACGTCCACCCGATCCCGTGAGCGCAGCGGGGCCCCGGGCCACGGCACGAGCACGGACTGTCCGCCCGGCATCCGTCCCGTGCGATGCAGGACGTGGTCGACCGCATCGGACGGGACGGGCGTACCGTCGGGACCGGCCGAGCAGACCGGGGTGCGGGAGTCGACCGTTCGGTCCCTGCCGACGACCTCGATCTCGTACCCGCCCTGCATCCAACCCGGCTGCCCGGTGACGGTCCGCCAGCTCAGGCGGGGCCTGCTCTCCCCGATGCCCACCGGCTCGCGGTGGTGCTCGACCGTCGGTGCCTCGACCCGCACGATGTCGGCTGTCTCCACCCTAGCCCTGAGCCCCCTCACGCCCGAGGCACCGCGGTGCTGCCGCGCACCAGCAACTCGGTGGTGGTGCCCCGCAGATGGCCGGCCTCCTCGCCGTCGACCAGCAGCACGAGCTGCCGGGCGGCGGCCATGCCGTACTGGAAGAGATCACGGTGCAGGGTGGTCATCGCCGGCCTGACCACCTCGGACAGTACGGAGTCGTCCCAGCCGATGATGGACAGGTCGTCGGGCACCGCGATGCCGCGGTGCTGGAGGTCGAACATGGCTTCCACCGCGAGGGTGGGGTCTTCGTGGATGAGCGCGGTCGGCGGATCGTTGGAGCGCAGCCAGCGGGAGAGGATGTCCTCCTCGCCGGAGTCGGACTTGTGGTGATAGCCCATCAGGTCCGCTGCCAGACCAGCATGTTGCATGGCGTCGCGGAACATCTGCTCGCGGGCGAGCGAGTGCCGGTACTGCGAGCGGACCCCGATCCGGCAGATCCGGCGATGTCCGAGGGCGGCCAGGTGTTCGACCGCGAGGTTCATCGCCGCCTCGTCGTCGGTCCACACCGACGGGATCGTCGACACCTCCCTGGTGTCGCCTATGATCACGGCGGGCAGGCCGATCTGCTCCAGGAAGGGCAGCCGTGGGTCGTCCTGGTAGGGGTTGAGCACCAGCACACCGTCCACTCGGCGCTCGTCGCGCCAGCTCTGGTATGTACGGTTGGCGGTGGCCAGGTCCGGGACGTTGTGCATGATCAGCAGGATGTCGCGGGCGGCTAGCTCTTCTTGGATGCCCGGCAGGAAGCGCAGCAGGAACTCGGGCAGCGCCCCCTTGATCTGGTTGGAACCGACAAGCACGATGCCGACCGCATCGACGCGTGAGCGGTGCAGAGCTCGGGCTGAGCTGTTGGGGCGCCACCCCATCCGGTCGGCGATCTCCAGGATGCGCCGCCGGGTCTCCTTGCTCACCCCGGGTAGATCATTGAGCGCGTACGAAACGGTGGCCGTGGACACCTGCGCCTGCCGCGCGATGTCGGTGATGGTGGCTCGTTTCGGCTCTCGCCTGGTGCCCATGTCCCGCACGCTCCTGATGGTGTGTGTGGTGCTGTCCGACTCGGTGCGGCCGTGCGGAGCCTGTTCGGGCAACTGTGTCCGGCCTCTTGCATCTTAAAGCTTTAAGGTGTTTCATCACCGTAACACAAGCCAAGGCGGCCGTGAGGTCGACCGAGAGAGCCACACGTACGCGCCGATGCGGTACTCGGAAACCGCCAACCCCTATGCACCGAGTTCGCCGCGGTGGGCGCGTCACCGAGAATCCCCCTGTTTTTTCAGACCGCCGGGGATGATTCCTGCCCATCGCATTAATCGATTAAGCCTGGAGAGACGATGTCCGCTTCGGACCCTTCGAGAACCCATCTCAGCCGGCGCGGCCTGCTCAGGTCGGCCGCAGCGCTCGGCGGAGCGGCCGCACTCGGCGGCGCACTCAGCGCGTGCAGCTCCTCGTCGGGTGGTAGCGGCGGCACCGCGATCACGCACTGGGACTACTACGACTCCCAGGAGCCGTGGGTGAAGAACGAGCTGGCGCTCTTCGGCAGGGCGCACCCCTCGATCCACGTGAAGCGCACCAAGAACGCCCAGGCCAGTTACGACAACCTCTTCAACCTGGCCGAGCGCAGCAACCGGGCCCCGGACACCTTCTTCCTCACCAAGCAGACCGTGCCAATCAACCAGCAGGTGCAGAAGGGCTGGCTGCTACCGCTGGACAAGTACGCCACCGCCGAGTGGATCCGGAGCTTCCCGCCCTATTCCTTCGTCGAGGGCCTGAACGTCTTCGACGGCAAGATCTACTCCGCGCCCTTCACCGGCAGCGGCCCCGCCAACCAGCTCTACATCAACAACAAGGTCTTCAGGGACGCCGGCCTCACCAACCCCGACGGCTCGGTGCAGGTGCCGAAGACCTGGGACGACATGAGCCGTGCGGCCGCCACGATCAAGGCCAAGAGTGGCGGGAAGACCTACGGGCTGGGCTTCGGCAACGGCTCGACCAACCTGTTCGCGTGGTGGTTCGACGTCCTGGTGCGCGCCGCCGGCAGCCCTGGTGGCGCCACCGGCCTCGACATGCGCACCGGAAAATACACCTACGGCACCGACCGCAACTACGCCGACCTGATCGAGCTGATCATGGGCTGGAAGAAAAAGGAGTATTTCTACCCGGATTCGCTGAGTATCTCCGACGAGATCGCCCGCGCCTACTTCGAACGCGGCAAGTTCGGAATGACGGTCGGCGGCGTGTGGAACGAAGCCGAGTGGACCTCGCACGGATTCACCGATTACAGCATCACCACGCTCATCGGGCCCGAGGAGACGAGAAAGGGCTATTTCTACACCACGCCTGCCAGTAGTCCCCTGCTCGCCATCAACGCGCATACGAAACATCCCGACGCCGCCTGGGAATGGTTCTCCTGGTGGTACGGCAAGGACGCCGGTGTGCGGTGGACGCAGAAGTACCACGAGGACCTGTCGGTCCACCCGGAGGCGAACGACGCGTCGAAGATCTCTTTCAAGCCGTTCGCGGACTTCGTGGCGCTGGACAAGCTCGCGATCGGCGGCCCGCAGCCGTGGATCCGCAACCCCGCCACCTCCAGCGTGGTAGTCCCCCCGGTGCAGCCTGACCTGGGCGCCGTGGTGGCCGGCGTCTACAGCGGCCAGATCAAGAACGTCAGCAGCGCGCTGAAGTCGCTCGGCGACCGCAGCCAGTCCGCGCTGGAACAGGGCATCCAGGAGGCGAAGAAGCAGGGCCTCAAGGTCAGCGCCGCTGACTGGGTGTTCAGCGACTGGGACCCCACCAAGCCCTACAAGTGGGACATCCCGGAGTACCCGAAGTGACCGAGCACCTGGTGAGACCACCTCGCACCGGACCACCGCCACCAGCCTCCGGCCGTCCGCGAAGCGCCGCGGTCCGGCCTGCGCGCCGCACCGGCTCCGGGCTACTCGCCCGGGTCAAGGCCGGCCGCTGGTCCTATCTCTACCTGACGCCGTTCGTGCTGCTGGTGGCGGCGTTCACGCTGTATCCGATCGGCGCATCGCTGGTGTACACGCTGTTCCAGTGGAACGGCGTGGGCTCGCCCAGCCACTACGTAGGGCTCGCGAACTTCCGCCAGGTCATCCACGACCACGTTTTCTGGCGGTCCTTCGGCCACACGTTCCAGTACACCCTGGTGCTGGTGCCGTTGCAACTCCTGCTGGCGCTGGTGCTCGCGGTGGTGCTGAACAACAAGAAGCTGCGCTTCTCCACCTTCTACCGCTCGGTGTTCTTCCTTCCGGCGGTGATGTCTCCGGCGATCATCGCCGTGGTCTTCCAGCTGATGCTGAGCAACTTCGGTGACAGCATCAACGCCTGGCTGATCAAGGGCCACCTGATGCACCACCAGGTGGACTGGCTTGGCGATCCGCACACCGTGATGTGGGTGGTCATCGCCATCGGTATCTGGAACACCCTCGGCTACAACCTCGTCTACTTCCTGGCCGGCCTGCAGTCCATCCCCGAGGAGTTGTACGAAGCCGCGTCGCTCGACGGTGCCGGTGCGTGGAGCAAGTTCTGGCACGTCACCCTGCCGGGGCTGCGCGAGGTCGGGTTGATGATCCTCTTCCTGGCGACTCTCGGCAGTCTCCAGGTCTTCGACCTCGTCCAGGTCCTCACCGGCGGTGGACCGTACTACTCCTCCAGCGTCGTCAACACCTACATCTACCAGGAGGCGTTCGGCGGGGGACTGTCCGCCGGCGGCGCCGGGATCAACGTGCAGCCGAACGTGGGGTTCGCCTCGGCCGCGTCGTTCTTCTACGGGCTGATCCTGATGGTGATCACGGTGTCGCAGGCGCTCCTGTTGCGGCGGATGCGTGCACGCAGGAACGCCGCCCGCGGCGTACGAGAAGGGCAGTGAACCATGGCCTCCACCGCCACCACACCCCCGCCGGCCGTGCGGCCGCGCACGGCGCGGAGCGCCCCCCGCCGTGGGCCCGGCCTGGCCCGGATGCTGCCGCACGTGGTGCTGCTGCTGTGTGCCCTCGCGTGGCTGTACCCGCTGCTGTGGGGCCTGTCCGGGTCACTGAAGAGCAACGCGGGCTTCCTCGACTCCGGCCTTGGCCTGATCCCGCACGAGTACCGCTGGCACAACTTCGTCGACGCCTGGAACGGCGCGAGCATCGGCACGTACTTCGTGAACACGGTGCTCATCACGCTGCTGACGGTAGCCTTCACGCTGTTGTTCTCCTCGGCGGCCGGCTACGTGCTGGCCCGCACCGACTTCCCGGGCCGCCGGGCGCTGCTGGCCGTGATCGCGGTGACGTTCTTCCTGCCCCGCGGCTACACGATCATCCCGATCTACGACCTGGTGAACCATCTCGGGCTGCTGGACTCCATCTGGTCGGTGGTGCTGGTCCAGGTCGCGAACGGCATGGTGTTCAACACCTTCATGTTCATGGGCTACTTCCGCACCGTCACCAAGGACATCGAGGAAGCCGCCATGGTCGACGGCGCCGACTTCCACCAGCTCTACTTGCGCATCGCGCTGCCGCTGGCCAGGCCGATGCTCGCGACTCTCGGCTTGTTCGTGTTCATCAGCTCCTGGAACGACTTCCTGATCCCCCTGGTGTTCACCCTCGGCCGCCCGGAGCGCCAGACCATCTCGGTGGGCTTGTACTCCTTCATCGGCCAGACCTCCACCGACTGGAGCGTGCTGTGCGCCGGCTCGGTCATCTCGCTGCTGCCGATCGTGCTGGTCTTCGCCTTCGCCCAACGGCATGTCGTCTCCGCCATCGCCGGAGCAGTCAAGGGCTGAGCACCGCCGACTGTCCCCACAGCCGCTCCACACCCTCCGCCGGACCCAACCAGCCGGGGACGTACCCAGGAAGCAGACCATGACCTCACCACGCCTCGACACTCAGACGGAACGGCCGGTGCTGGCCGAGTTGTTCTCCGGCCCTCTGCCGCGGGGTTGGACTCCGGCGCCTGCCGCCTCGGACCGCGCGGCCTGGGCGCACGTACCCGACGCCACCCGCGAGCACATCACGCGCACCGCTGCCGGCGATCTCGGCAAGCCGTGGACGGCGCTGCCCGCGTCGCTCTTCGCCCGGTTCCAGCGCGACGGCGACCGGGCCGCGTACGAACAGCCTTACTTCGCCCGCCGCCACCGTCTGGCCTGGGCCGTACTGGCCGCGGCCATAACCGGACCCGCACCCGGACCGGACCCCGCAAATGGAACCGGAACCGCGCTGCGCGGCCGCCTCCTCACCGACATCGTCGACGGTCTGTGGCTGTTGTGCGAGGAGTCCACCTGGTGCTTGCCCGCCCACGACCCCCGCACCTACCTGGAGGACCACCCACTGGCCGACCCCGCACGCCCCCAACTCGACCTGTTTGCCGCCGAGACCGCCGCACTGCTGGTCCTCACCGACGGCCTGCTCGCCGACGACCTTGACGTGTACGACCCGGTGGTGCGCCGCCGCCTTCGCCAGCAGGTCCGCGAACGGGTGTTGCGGCCCTACCTGGAACGCACCGACCTGGGCTGGTACGACGGCACTACCGTGCCCGCCAACAACTGGAACCCCTGGATCCACTCCAACCTGCTGCTGGCCGCGCTGCGCTGCGCCGAGTCCGACGAGGCGCTGGAGACCGTGGTGCGCAGGGTGCTGCGCGGCCTGGACCACTACCTGGCCGGCCAGCCCGCCGACGGCGGCTGCGACGAGGGCCTGCGCTACTGGTGGCGGGCGGCCGGGAGTCTTTTCGAGTGTCTGGAGACGCTGACCGCCGCAACCGGCGACGACGAGGGCGTCTTCGCGCACCCTTTGCTGCGGGCCATGGCCCGGTACCCTCTGACCGCCGCCATCGGCACCGGATGGGTGATCAACTTCGCCGACGGTCCGGCTCGCAGTGAGGATGGTGCCTTCGGGCTGTTGTACCGCTTCGGCCGCCGCACCGGAGGGCCGGAGATCAGCGCGCACGCCCGGGCCCTGCGTGGCGAGGGCGGCCCGATCCCCGCCGACTACAGCGGCATCGTGCTGCGCCGGGCCCTGGACGACCTGCTCGACCGGCAGTGGGTACAGGCGCCGCCCGCCGACTTCCCGCTGCCCCTGCAGACCTGGCTGCCGCACACCGAGGTCCTGGTCGCCCGCGAGCAGGCCGGCACCATCGGCGGGCTGCTTCTGGCGGCAAAGGGCGGCCACAACGACGAGAGCCACAACCACAACGACGTCGGTTCCTTCGTCGTCGCCCTCGACGGGCGCCCGCTGGTGGTGGACGCCGGCGTCGGCACGTACCGGCGCGAGACCTTCAGCCCCACTGACCGCTACTCCATCTGGACCATGCGCAGCGCCTACCACAACGTCCCGCTGGTGGATGACGTCGAGCAGGCCGCCGGCGCCCGGTACCGCTCCCACGCTCCGGAGTGCGCACTCGGTCCGGACGAGGCCGAACTCGGCTTGGACCTGGCCGCCGCCTACCCCGAGACGGCCGGGCTGCGCAGCTGGCGGCGGACCTTCCGGCTGAACCGCGCCGCTGGGGAGATCACTGTCCACGACACCTGGCGTACAGCCGTACCGCCCGGCTCCCTCGCACTCCACCTACTGCTCAGCGGCGACCTCGAACTCAACGGCGTCGGCCGGGCCGTGCTCGCCGCTGACGGCGTGCGGCTGGGCTTGCGATGGAACGGTGACGCCTTCACCGCCCGCGATGAGGCCGTGTGCATCGACGACCCGCTGATCAGCCAGGTTTGGGGACCGGTCCTCCACCGCCTCGTGCTCACCGCGCGCCACCCAGCATCCGAAGCCGAGCACACGCTCGTGCTGCGGCGCGCCGATTGAGCCCCGCCTGACCGGACCCACCGCCCCCTGGAACCTGCATCCGATTCCCGACCGATCAACCAGCAATCCGAACAGGGCCCGGCCGACGACCGAGCCCACCCCCCACCCCGTACGGAAGGGCCGCCATGACCGCTCACGATCGGACACTCGCTACCCACAACTCCGACCCCTCTGCCACCCACGCGGCTGGCCTCACCCGCCGCGGGCTACTCGCCGCGAGCGGCGCGACCGCCGCGGCCCTCGCGCTCGGCGGCACCCTGGCCACCAGGGCGAGCGCAGCCACACCCGCCTTCTACGCCGGCGCCAACCTCTCCGGCCTGGAGGTCAACACCAGCGCCATCCCCGGGGTCGCACGCACCGACTACGCCGTGCCCACCACCACCGAACTGGACTACCTCAGGGCGCACGGCATCGGCGTCATCCGGCTGCCGTTCAACTGGCAGCGCATGCAGCCCACCCTCGGCAGCGACCTCGATCCCACCTACCTCGGCTTCGTCAACACCCTCGTGGACTACGCCGGCGCCCACAGCCAGGCCCTCATCCTGGACGTGCACACCTTCGGCTCGTACGGCAGCGACAAGATCGGGAGCGACGCCGTCACCACCGCCGACTTCGCCGACCTGTGGACCAAACTGGCCACCGAGTTCGCCGGCCGCCGGGGTGTCGCCGGGTACGACCTGATGAACGAGCCCAACGCGATGCCGACCGCCACCGCCTGGCCCGATGCCGCCCAGGCCGCCGTCGACGCGATCCGCGCGGTGGACAAGCACACCGCGATCTTCTGCGAGGGCGACAACTGGTCCTCCGCGGCCAGCTGGCAGTCCGTCAACGGCGACCTGGACATCACCGACCCCGGCAACAACCTCATCTACTCCGCCCACGTCTACTTCGACCGCGACTCCTCCGGCACCCACTTCGACTGGGCCACCGAGGTCGCCGCCGGGGACACCCTGCACAGCCCGCCCGCCGCCCTCACCACCGACATCGGCGTGCAGCGCATCACCGGCTTCGCCGACTGGTGCGCACAGAACGGGCACTACGGCCACATCGGCGAGATCGGCACCGCCAACACCGACCCGAACTGGCTGACCGCCCTCGACAAGACCCTCGCCTTCTGCCAGACCAAGGGCATCGGCGTCACTTACTGGGCGGCCGGCGCCTGGTTCCGCAACTACCCCATGGGCATCGAGCAGCAGGCCGACGGCCGCGACACCGTACAAATGGCAGTGCTGGAGAAGTACACCGCCGCCGCCGCCCCCAAGCAGCTCTACCTCAGCGGCCCCCAGCGCGGCAGCGCAGGCGAAGCGTCCGCCGCCTTCACCGCCGACTACCGCGGCTACCACACCGCGGCGCTCACCGTGGTGCCCACCGACTCCGGCGCCGGCGGCACCTTCAGCCCGGCCACCTTGAGCATGCCCGCCGGATTCAACGGGCTTGCCACCTTCACCTACAAGGCGGCCGGCGCTTCGACGTACGACATCGGCCTTACCAACTCCTCCGGCCTGACCAATCCGGCGCCGGTCGGCTACTCCACCCGCACCGACCCCTACAGCGCGCTCGACCCCGCGACCGTCCTGAACGTGCTCGCCACCCAGCGCCTGTACAGCCCGTACGTTGGTGACGCGGTGACCCTGCGCCGGGCGTCCGACGGGGCCACCAAGAGTTTCGGCTTCACGGCAGCCGACGCCCTCGACACCGCCGCCGTCACCGCCTGGGCCGGTGTCTCCACCGTCAACGTCGTCACCCTCTACGACCAGGGACCCAAGGCCGGCCACGCCGGAGTCATCGTCACCTCCAACCACGAAGGCAGCGGCAACACCCAACTGCCCTCCTCCACCGCCGACTACCCGCAGCTGGTGCTGGAGGGCCTGGGCAGCGCGCCGGTACTGCGCTTCAACAAGAACCGGATGGACGCCGTCTCACCGATCGACGGCCTGACCGGCTTCACCTGCTTCACCGTTGCCAAGCCCACCACCAAGTCCTCGATGAACCGGCTGCTGAGCTGGCACCTCACCCAGTACCTGCTGATGACCGGCGGCGCGGCCGGCACCTTCCAGATGACCGGCGAGCCCGACCTGGACATGGGTATCGACCCCAGTGCCTGGCACATCTACGCCGTGCGCTGGTCCGGCGGCGGCACGCTGGCCACCTACGTCGACGGTGTACAGGTCGCCACCGCCACCGCACAGACCAGCAAGATCACCTTCCAGTACGACAACCACGTCAACATCGGCTACTTCCGCTGGTACCCGAACGTCTACTACGCCGGCGACGTGTGGGGCATGTTCCCCTTCTCCGCCGCCCTGACTGACGCGCAGATGTCCGGCATGTGGACGGGGCTGTCGAACGCCACCGGCATCACCGTCTGACCGGGCAGTGGCGCCGCACCGCACGGGCGGTACGGCGCCGCTCCCACCCGCCCGCACCCCCGTACGAAAGGCCTTTCCGGATGGCGCTCCTGCCCCACGCGGTTTTCGCACTCGAGCCCGGGCTGATCCCGCGGCTCTTTCCGGCCGAGACCCTGGCGCGCCTGAGCTGGAGCGTTCGCTGCGACCCGGGCCACGCGCTTCGCACCCTGGACGACCCCATCCTGCGCACTGCCAGCCTGCTGATCACCGGCTGGGGCGCTCCCCACCTCGACGCCGGCCTGCTTGGCCGGGCCCCGGGCATCGAGGCCGTCATCCACACCGCGGGCAGCGTGAAGGAACTCGTCAGCCCGGTACTGCTCGACCAGGGTGTGGCGGTCTCCTCGGCGGCGTCAGCGAACGCCCGCCCCACCGCCGAGTTCGCCGTCGCCGCGATGCTGATGGCGGCCAAACGGACCTTCTCCGCCGCCCGGGGCTTGGCCGCCGGACTACCGCCGGCCGAGGACACCACGGACTCCGGCTGGTACCGCCTTACGGTCGGCCTGATCGGCGCCTCACGCGTCGGCCGCATCGTCATGGAACTGCTGCGCGGCTACGACGTGCGGGTGCTGGTCTGCGACCCCTACCTCAACCCGGCGCAGGCGCAGGCGCTCGGCGCGACCCTCACCGACCTCGACACGCTGTGCGCCGGCTCCGACGTGGTGAGTGTGCACGCACCCCAACTGCCTACCACCACTGGCATGCTGGGAGAGCGGCAGCTTGCCCTGATCCGCGACGGCGGCATCGTCGTCAACACCGCGCGCGGCGCCCTCATCGACACTGAAGCCCTCACCCGGCACTGCGCCACCGGACGGCTCGACGCCGTACTCGATGTCACCGAACCCGAACCGCTGCCGCCCGGCCACCTCCTGTTGCATTTGCCCAACGTCCTGGTCACCCCTCACCTTGCCGGCTCGCGCGGCCGCGAACTGCGCAGGCTCGGCGAGTTCGCCGTCGCGGAGGTGGAACGGCACCTCGCCGGGCAGCCGCTGGCCGGCGCCGTCACTCCCGAGGAATTGCCCCGCAGCGCCTGAGCCCTGCCCCGTCGGGCGCGCGCCCCGACCGGACCACGAACCAGCCTCCCCCTACCGCCCAGCCGCCCTCACCGACAGGACCACCGTGCCGCACTTCGACATGTCCCTGGACGACCTGCGCCTGTACCGACCCGCCCGCGATGAACCCGACGACTTCGACGCCTTTTGGCAGCGCACCCTCGAGGAGGCCGCCGGCCAACCCCTGGGGGCACGGTTTGCGCCCCACAACGCGTCACTGAGCACCGTTGACGTCCAGGAGTGCTTCTTCAGCGGCTGGGGCGGCCACCGCGTCCGCGGCTGGATGCTCCTGCCGGTCGCCGGCAACGGCCCCTACCCCTGCGTGGTCCGCTACCTCGGCTACACCAACGGCCGCGGCACCCCCTACGACCACCTGGTCTGGCCAGCGGCTGGCTGGGCCGTGCTAGTGATGGACACTCGGGGCCAGGGCGCCGTCAACTCCCGTACCAGCGGGACCACCCCGGACCCGTACGGCGGCACCCACCCTGAGGGCAACGGCTTCATGACTCGCGGCCTGCTCGACCCCGACACCTACTACTACCGACGCGTCTTCACCGATGCGGTCCGGGCTGTCGACGCGGCCGCCACCCACCCCGCCGTCGATTCCGGCCGGATCGTCGTCCAGGGCGAGAGCCAGGGCGGCGGCATCGCCACCGCAGTCGCAGCGCTCCACCACCGCGTGCGCGCCGCGCTCGTCGACGTGCCGTTCCTGTCCCACTTCCGCCGCGCGGTCACGCTCACCGACCGGGCCCCTTACAGCGAGATCACCGCCTTCCTCGCCACCCAGCGCGGCACCGACGACGAAGTCTTCCGCACCCTGTCCTACATGGACGGCGTCAACTTCGCCGCTCGCGCCGACGTTCCCGTACTCCACTCCGTTGCGCTGATGGACGCCACTTGCCCGCCCTCCACCATCTTCGCAGCCCACAACCACTGGAAGGGCCCCAAGCGGATCAAGGTCTACCGCTGGAACGACCACGAGGGCGGCGCCGCCCACCACCGGGAGATCCAACTCCGCTACCTCAAGACGCTCTGACGGAAACCAGTCGTCTGCGTCTGGCCCGTTGCGTCGTGGACGACGCATGGCTGGCCGCTGCGGAGATGAACGCTTCCAGGTCTCGCCGACCACGGCCCAGCGCTGGGCCGGCCGCTACCGGGCTACGGGCGAGGCGGACATGAGCGACCGGTCCCCGGCTACGGCTTCATCCACACCGCCGTCGACGACCACTCCCGCCTGGCCTACAGCGAGATCCTCACCGATGGAAAACAAGGAGACCGCCGCTTCTGGACTCGCGCACAGGCCTACTTCGCCTCGGTCGGCATCACCGTAGAACGCGTCCTGACAGACAACGGCTCCTGCCACTCCTCCCGCCTTTGGCGCGAGACCCTCACCGCAGCCGGGATCACCCACAAGCGCACCCGGCCCTACCGACCCCAGACCAACGGCAAAGTCGAACGCCTCAACCGCACCTGCTCGAGGAATGGGCCCACGCACGCCCAATACAGGCTGCTGGACCTGGACAAGTCCAGTACGACGGGCCTGGTCTCCCGGGCCGAGCGTCGCGGACTCGTGGAACGAGTCGGAGGGCCCGAGGATGGTCGCGCGGCCTGCGTGCGGTTGACCGAACCGGGCCGGCGGCTCGCCGACTCGTACGTCGCCGAGGTCGGGCACTGCCGCGCACCAACCACGGCGAGGGTGACCAGGGCTTCATCGCGACCTGGGTGCGGACCGCCCGCGACCACGGCGTGGCGGGCTACTACGGCGACGGCACCAACCGCTGGCCCGCCGTCCACCGCCTGGACTCCGCGCACCTGTTCCGCGTGGCCCTGGAGAAGGCAGCCGCGGGATCGACGCTGCACGCCGTGGCCGACGAAGGAGTGCCTCTGCGGGAGATCGCCGAGGTCATCGGCCGCCACCTGGGCCTGCCATCGACCTCCGTCCCTCCCGAGCACGCCCAGGACCACTTCGGCTGGCTGGCCACGGTGATGGACACGGACCAGCCGGCCTCCAGCACGCTCACCCGCGAGGTCACCGGCTGGCAACCCACAGGCCCAGGGCTCCTGTCCGACCTCGACGCAGGCCACTGCTTCCGCGCCGAGGCAAAGCCCCACACCACGGCGAGCCGAACCCAGGGCCGCGACTCGTAGATCACGCGGCCGGGACCCTGTCCGGGGCTTGATCGCGGAGACGCAGAGCGCTTACCTGGATGGTGGAGATCACCTGAGTCCTGTCCCGATCCGCCCTCGAGCGCGCCCCGGGCTTCTCACGTGCTGTTGGCTTTCCGAAGTTGATCGCTGTGTCCCTGCTGGTGGAGCACGGACGTGGAGCCTCGCGGCTGGAGGGTTGTCACGACGGGGGGATCGGGCCGTATCCCGGACCCCTCGACGACGCCGAGGATGCCCCGGGCTGTGCGTGCGCCGTAGTCGTACAGGTCGTGGCGTACGACGGACAGGGCTGGTTGGGTGACCTGGCACAGCGGGGAGTCGTCCCAGGCCAGGATGCTGAGTGAGCCCGGTACCCGGATTCCCATGTCCTTGGCGACACCCAGCGCGGCGATCGCGGCCATGGTGCTCTCGTGGATGACGGCGGTGGGCGCGCGCTCGGCTGCCAGCAGCGCTCTGGTCGCACGGCCGACGTCCGGGTCGGCACCCTGGGTGGCCGTGACGGCCTCCAGGCCCAGGTCGTCGGCGGCGCGGGTGAACGACTCGGTGCGCACCACCGCGTGGCCGAGCGCGGGGTTGTCCGTGACCCAGGCGATCCGCCGGTGCCTCATGGCGGCGAGGTAGCGGACGACGGTGTCCATGCACGCTTCGTCGTTGCTCCACACCGCGGGAATGCCGCCGGCGAGGTGCGGTGGGCCGGCGATGACGGCGGGCATGGACAGTTCGCGCAACAGGCGCAGGCGCTCGTCGTCGTGCCGTACGTCCACCACGATGACTCCGCAGACCCGCTGCTGCGCCCACCACTGCCGGTAGACGCGCGACTCGTGCTCCGCGTCCGAGGCCAGGCACAGTTTCAGCGCGTGGCCGGCGGCGCCCAGTTCCTTCCCGATCCCGGCGATGAAGTGCGTCCAGAACGGCTCGTGGCTCAGTTGCCTCGGTGAGCGGGTGATCACCAGGCCGACCGCGGTGTCGTGGACCCCGCGCAGAGCCCGGGCGGCGTGGTGCGGACGCCACCCGAGCTCTTCCGCCGCGGTCAGCACCCGGGCCCGCGTGGCAGCCGCGACACCGGGCTTGCCGTTGACGCTGAGCGACACCGAACTCCTGGAGACCCCTGCTCTGAGCGCGACATCGTCGATGGTGACCGAGCGGCGGCTGCGGGCGGGGCTCATTCCGCTCGCCGGCCTGGCCCCGAGTTGACGCAGAACAGGGCCTCCTGGACGGCAGCCGGGTCGGGGCGGGACCAGCCGGTGACGCGGAAGACGGCCTTCTCACCCGGCAGCAGCGTGACACGGCCGTGGTCGGTGACGGCCGCGGGGTCGAGCCGGTCGGCCTGGAGGAGCAGGTCGCGTACGACCGTCAGCGCGGTGACGGTGACCTCGACGGCCTGCTCTTCCGTCCCGGCCGTGCCGACCGGTGCCAGTTCCACGTCGTACCGCGCTTCGGGGTGGGCGAAGTCCTTGTCCTCCGCGCTGTACCGCACGGCCCGCAGTCCGTCGCAGTCGGCGACCCAGAACTCCTTGGTCGGGTCGGCGCTGCGTGTCAGCTCGTCGGGCAGCGGCAGGTGCGCCACCGCCCGGGCGGCCGCTTCGAACCGGAGCAGGCCGCGGGCGGTGATCGTGCCGTCGGCGCGGACCCGTGCGACCTGGGCCTCTCCCGACCAGGGCTGTGCGCCCTGGTTGACGACGGTGAGGGCCGCGGCCCCGTCGGCGTCGCGCAGCACCAGCAGCCGGTCGGCGTACAGCCTGCGCAACTCGTGGTAGAGCGGCTTGAGTCGGCCGTCGCCGTCGATGGCGGCCCAGGAGGTCACCGGCCAGCAGTCGTTGAGCTGCCAGACGATACTCCCGGCGCACAGCGGCCAGTGGGCACGCCAGTGCTCGATGCCGGTGGCGATGGCCCGGGCCTGGTTCAGCTGGGTGAGGTAGTGCCACTGGTCGAAGGAGGCGGGTTCGTCGAAGTGCGGGGCAAGGCCCCGCTCGAGCTTGCCGTTGCCGTCCTCGGCCTTCTGGTGGTGGAGCATGCCCGGCGAGTCCGGGCGCAGCGGGCGGTCGCTGATCGAGCGGCGGACCGTGGCGAACGCCGGGGGCGCCTGCCAGCCGAACTCGGCGACGAAGCGGGGCACGTGGGCGAGGTAGTCGGAGTAGTCTCGCCGGTTCCACGTCTCCCACAGGTGCGTGGTGCCGTGGCCGTAGTCGTTGGGGTGGATGCCTTCGTCGCCCGACCAGGGTGAGCCGGCCCAGTACGGCCGGGTGGGGTCGAGTTCGGCGACGACGCGGGGGAGCAGGTCGAGGTAGTAGCCGCGTCCCCAGGAGGCCCCGGCCAGTTCCTCCTTCCAGTCCCAGTCCTCGTGCCCCCACAGATTCTCGTTGTTGCCGTTCCACAGCACCAGGGAGGCGTGCGGCATCAGCCGTACCACGTTCTCGCGTGCTTCCGCCTCGACCTCGGCGGGCAGCGGACCCTCCTCGGGGTAGGCGGCGCAGGCGAACAGGAAGTCCTGCCAGGCCATCACCCCCAGTTCGTCGCAGGCGTCGTAGAACGCGGTGTCCTCGTAGATGCCGCCGCCCCACACCCGGACCAGGTCCACATTCGCGTGCCGGGCCTGCTCCAGGCGGGTCCGGTAGCGCTCGGGGGTGACGCGTGAGGGCAGGGCGTCGTCGGGAATCCAGTTCACGCCGCGGGCGAAGAGCGGTATCCCGTTGATCCGGAGGGTGAAGGCGCTGCCGAAGTCGTCGGGGGTGGTGTCGAGTTCGACGGTGCGGAAGCCGATCCTGCGCTGCCAGCGGTCCAGGGTCTCCCCGGTTCCGGTGTCCTGCAAGGTCACCTCCAGGCCGTGGAGGTTCGGTTCGCCGAGCGTGTGGGGCCACCACAGGGCGGGGTCGGGGACGCGCAACAACACAGTGCCATCGGCCCGTCCTGGGGGGATCGCGGCTTCCGCACGGTGCTCGCCGACCACGGCGATCACCCGCAGCTCCCTCGAGGCGCCGGCCGCGGTACGCTCCACGGTCACGTTTACGGTGACGTAGCCGTCGCTGTCGCGCACCACCACCTCGGGGCGCACCGTGTCCAGCCGGGCGGTGCTCCAGCGCTCCAGCCGCACCGGCCGCCACACGCCTGCGGTCACCAGCGTCGGCCCCCAGTCCCAGCCGAAGCTGGAGGCCATCTTCCGTACGTAGTTGAACGGCTCCGGGTACGCGTTCGGGCGCGGACCCAACTCCTCGCGGAGCGCTTCCGCGACGGTGTAGGCGGAGTCGAAGTCGATGACGAGGTCCGCAGGGCCTGCCGCGAGGTCGCCGGTGACGTCGAAGCGGAACGAGCGGTGCATGTTCGCCGTCCGCCCCAGGTGCCGACCGCCCAGGCGGATGTCGGCGAAGGTGTCCAGCCCCTCGAAGACCAGGTCGGTGCGCTCGTGGCTGCCGTCCACCGCGTCCAGCGAGGTGGCGTACGTCCACGCGCTGCGCCCCACCCAGGCCACCGCGTCCTCGTTGCTGTCCAGGTACGGGTCGGGCAGCACTCCCGCCGCAAGCAGGTCGGTGTGCACACAGCCCGGTATCTGGGCGGCGTAGACGGCGTCCAGGACCGCGGACGGAGCGCCGCCGCCCGCGGGAGGGGCGCACATCCGAACCGACCAGGGGTGCCGCAGGGCTGACTCGACCAGCATGAAGACTCCAAAGAAAGGACAAGGGGCTGATGTTCGGCTCCGGACGGGCGCGCGCCGGTCCGGAGCACCGCACGGCTTTCGCGGACCCGGGCAGGCCACAGCCGTCCGGAGCGCGGTGGAAGGGCCGCCGCCTCGGCCGGCTGCTGGTCAATTTAAGCCGCCTGTACCGTGGATGTCTATTAACCGGTCTAGTTATGATGCCCGGGAAGCGGTGGACGGACTCCTCGCCCACCGCTCAGGCCCGGCGGGCGGGCGGCTGCCCGTCCGCCCCGCAGCTGCGTCTCCACCGCCGTCAGCGCAACCTCCACCGTCTCCGGAAGGGCTCCGCCATGCTCAGACAACCCTCAGCCGCGAGCCACGCGGCTCCTCTGACCGCGGCCCTGGACATCGGCGGTACCAAGATCGCCGCCGCCCTCGTCACTCGCGAGGGGGCGGTGGCCGTTCGCGCCCAGCGGCCCACGCCGCGCACCGCGGACGCGGAAGCCGTGCGCGCCGCCGCCGTGGACTGCCTGCTGGAGCTCGCCTGCCGTGAGGAGTGGCGGCAGGTCGGGGCCCTGGGGGTGTGCAGCGCTGGACCGGTCGACCGGGTGCTGGGAACCGCAAGCCCGGTGAACATCCCGGCATGGCGGGAGTATCCGCTGCTCAAGGAGTTGTCTGTGGTCCCCGAGGTCTCGGGCCTGCGCACCGTTTTCGGCGGCGACGCGGTTGCGATGACGGCCGGCGAGCACCTCTTCGGCGCTGCCAGGGGGCACCGGAACGCGTTGTGCATGGTGGTGTCCACCGGGGTGGGGGCCGGCCTGGTGCTCGACGGGGCGGTCCGCTCCGGACGCACCGGAAACGCGGGTCACCTCGGCCACGTCACGGTCGACCTGGACGGCGAGGTGTGCCCCTGCGGATCATCCGGCTGCCTCGAGCGGATCGCCTCGGGTGAGGCCATCACCCGCCGTGCGCTCACCATGGGTTGGCTCCCGCCGGGCGGTACGACGCCGTCGACCGCGCTGGTCGCGGAATCGGCGAGAAGGGGACACATCGCAGCCCTGGAGGCGTTCGACCGGGCCGCTCGCGCACTCGCGGCGGGTATCGCCGGTTGCGCCACGTTGCTGGAACTGGAGGTCGCGGTGCTCGGCGGGGGCGTGATGCACGCCTCTGACCTGCTGATTCCGCGCGTCAGGCGGCACATGCGGCGGTATGCGCCACTGCCTTTCGCCAGGCTCGGCATCGTCGGCGCCGAGCTTGGCTCAGACGCTGGACTGGTGGGCGCCGCTGCTCTCGCCCAGGGCGGCTGAAGCGGTCTATGCAGGAAAACCACAGGTAGATCGATGATATCTGCCCTGATGCCGAGTACGACATGTAACGGTTACGTATCGAGGCTGATTCCGGGGCTTTACCATCCGAAAGTCTCGTGGAAGGGTTCCCGTCAACTAAAGCGCTTAAGCGTGAGGGATCGGGGCCCGTGTGCGGGCGTGAACAGGAGAGAGACATGCGCAGAAGAGTCCTGCCGGCAGTGGCGCTGGCGGCCTCCGTCGCGGTGATGGGCACGGCGTGTTCGTCGTCGGGAGGGGGATCGACGTCAGGAGCCGCCGCGACAGCAGCTTCCGATCCCTCGACGGTCTCCGGCACCATCACGGTGCTGACGAACCGCACGGACCTGATCGGCGACGGCACGATGAAGAAGTACGCCGCCGAGTTCAAGAAGACCTACCCGAAGGTCAACGTCAAGTTCCAGGGCCTCACCGACTACGAGGGGGAGGTCAAGATCCGTATGAACACGAAGAACTACGGAGATGTCCTCCTCATCCCCACCGCGGTGGACCGCACCGACTACCCGAAGTTCTTCGCGTCGCTCGGCAGCTCCAGCGAGCTCTCCTCGAAGTACCAGTTCACGGACTCCGGCACGGTGAACGGCAAGGTGTACGGCCTGGTGTCCTTCGCCTCGGCCAACGGCTTCGTCTACAACAAGAAGGTCTGGCAGCAGGCGGGCATCACGAAGTGGCCGACCACGCCCGCGGAGTTCCTGAACGATCTCCAGCAGGTCAAGTCCAAGACCAAGGCGACGCCGTACTACACGAACTACAAGGACGGCTGGCCGCTGACCGCCTGGACCAACGTCCTGGGCTCGGCGACCTGTGACTCGCAGGCGAACAACGAGCTGACCTCCCAGGACCCGTGGAAGAAGGGCGGTGACCTGCGGACCGGGGACACGCTGCTGTACAACATCGTGCACAAGAAGCTGTCCGAGGACGACCCGACCACCACCAACTGGGAGAACTCGAAGAACCTCCTGGCGACCGGGAAGGTGTCCAGCATGTGGCTCGGCACCTGGGCGGTACCGCAGCTTCAGCAGGCAGCCAAGAAGGCCGGCGCGGACCCGGCCGACATCGGCTACATGCCCTTCCCGGCCCAGGTCGGCGGCAAGTACTGCTCGGTGGAGGCGCCTGACTACCAGTACGGCGTGAACATCCACTCCTCCCACAAGGCCGCCGCACGGGCCTGGATCGACTGGATGCTCGACAAGTCCGGCTTCGCCACGTCGGTCTCCGGTGTCTCGTCCGTCAAGGGCTCGACGCTTCCCGAGATCCTTCAGCCGTTCCAGGCCGCGGGCGTGAAGATGCTCACGGTGAGCCAGGCCAAGACCCCGCAGGTCAACGACATCGACAAGGAGGCCGAGGTCGGCCTGCAGTCCCCGGACTACCGGCAGAAGCTCATCGACGCCGCCCGCGGAGCCGGCGGCGGGAGCCTCGACTCGATCCTGTCCGACCTGTCCAAGAAGTGGAAGTCGGCCCAGCAGACCGCCGGTCTGTGACCGAACGACAGGGCCCGGGTCGCCGCACGGCCGTCACGCCGTGCGGCAGCCCGCGGACGCGGGGGACAGCCGGGGCGGCCGTTCCCCGCGCGGCACGCGTCCGATGCAGCGAGGAGCAGCTACGCCCATGAGCGAAACACGTACCACTTCCGGCCCGGCGGACCTGGACGCCGCCCGGCCGCCAAGCCCATCCCGCCGGCGGCGCGCGAAGCCCACCAGGTCGCGCACTCCGTGGGGAGTGCGGCTCACCCCCTGGTTGTTCCTGGTGCTGCCGATCGGCTTCCTGGTGGTCTTCACCTACGTGCCGATCGCCAACATGGTGAGCTACAGCTTCACCGACTGGGACGGCATCAGCCCGGACAAGGCGTGGGTGGGACTGAAGAACTACACGGAGATCTTCACCCGGCCCGAACTCTTCCAGGTGTTCTACGTCAGCATCTACTACCTGGTCGCCTCGGTGCTGCAACTCGCCCTGGCCGTCTACTTCGCCACGATCCTGAGCTTCAACACCCGGTTCCGGAACCTCTTCAAGGGAATCCTGTTCTTCCCCTACCTCATCAACGGCGTCGCCATCGGGTTCGTCTTCCTGTACTTCTTCCAGTCCGGCGGCACGCTCGACACCGTGCTGTCCGCCTTCGGGGTGCACGGCAAGCACTACTGGCTCGGCAACCCGGACCTGGTCAACATCTCCCTGTCCGGGGTGTCGGTGTGGCGGTACATGGGCCTGAACTTCGTGCTCTTCCTCGGCGGCATCCAGTCGATCCCCGATGAGCTCTACGAGGCGGCGGCGCTGGACGGCGCGAACCGCTGGGAGCAGTTCCGGTTCATCATCGCGCCGAGCCTGCGGCCGCTGATCAGCCTGAGCGCGATCCTCGCCGTGTCCGGGTCGCTCGCCGTCTTCGAGATCCCATACATCATGACCGGTGGCTCGGGGAAGAGCGAGACCTTCGTCATCCAGACGATCAAGATGAACTTCGAATTCAACAAGACCGGGCTGGCGTCGGCGATGGCCGTGGTCCTGCTCGGGTTCGTCCTGTTGGTGACCTGGGTGCAGCGCACCCTGGTGCCCGAAGAGAGGCCCGATCCGGCATGAGCAACCTTCCCGTGTCCGCGCCCCGCGGCCGTGCGACCGGCTGGGTCGCGCCGTTCCTCAAGTACGCCTCGCTCATCGCCGCCAGCCTGCTGGTCCTGCTTCCGCTCGTCGCGGTGTTCCTGACCTCGCTGAAGACGCACAAGGAGATCGCCGGCGGAAGCGGCGCGCTGACCCCGCCGCACGACTGGTTCAACTTCGGCAACTACAAGACGGCGTTCGTCGAGGGCCACATGCTGCGCGGCCTTGGCAACACCCTCTTCATCCTGTTGTTCTCCGTGGTGGGCAGTGTGCTGATCGGCTCCATGGCCGCCTACGCCATCGACCGCTACCGGTTCCGGCTGCGGGGCCCGATCCTGGCGGCGTTCCTGGTGGCCACGCTCGTCCCGTCGGTGACCACGCAGGTCGGCACCTTCCAGGTGATCAACAAGTTCGGGCTGTTCGACACCCGTTGGGCGCCGATCCTGCTCTACACCGGCACCGACATCGTCTCGATCTACATCTTCCTGCAGTTCATGCGGAACATCCCGGTGTCGCTGGACGAGGCGGCGCGGATCGACGGGGCCTCGCCGCTGCGGATCTACTGGACGGTCATCATGCCGCTGCTGAAGCCGGCCATCGCCACCGTGGTGATCGTCAAGGGCATCCTGGTCTACAACGACTTCTACTACCCGTTCCTGTACATGCCCTCGGACAGCCTCGGTACGATCTCCACCTCGCTGTTCCGCTTCAAGGGCCCCTACGGAGCGGAGTGGCAGGACATCTGCGCGGGCGCGATCCTCGTCATCGTCCCCACCCTGGTGATCTTCCTGTTCCTCCAGCGCTTCATCTACAACGGGCTCACCCAGGGCGCGACGAAGTAGGGCGATCCGGCCGACCTGTCCCGTACCGGGCCGGGCGGCCGGATCGCACGGTCCCCGGTGTCGGGGAGGCGGCCGGTTCAGGCCGGGGAGAGCGGAGGGGCTGTGGAGTCGCGCGGCACCAGGGTCGGCCCGGTGGCAGGCCGGGACGACGTCTCGCTGCCGTTGAGGACCTCGAAGAGCAGCGTCGCGGCCTGCGCGCCGAACCGGAACACGTCATGGCTCATCGCGGACAGCCGGGGCCGGACCAGCTCGCACAGCTGCGAGTCGTCCCAGGCCAGCAGGGACAGTTCGGTGGGCACGGCGATGTGCATCTCCGCCGCCACGCCGAGGCCCGCCACGGCCATGATGTCGTTGTCGTAGATGATCGCGGTCGGTCGCTGAGCGGACGTCAGCAGCGAACGCGTGGCCCGTGAGCCGTCGTCCCCGGAGAAGTCCGACGGGACCACCTTCGCGTCGGCGAGCCCGAGTTCGGCCGCGGCGCCCAGGAACGCCTCCGTACGGATGGCACTGTGTCCCAGCGCAGCCGGCCCGCCGACACGGGCGATCCTGCGGTGCCCGAGTGCCGCGAGGTAACGGACGGCCTCCCCTATGGCGGCGCCGTCGTCCGTCCACACCGCGGGGAACGGGCCGGCCAGGGAGGGGTGCCCGACGACGACCGCAGGCAGCCCTATCGACGACAGGGTCCCGATCCGGGGATCGTCGGCCTGGAGGTCCACCAGCAGGCTGCCGTCCACCCGGCGGCCCTGCCACCACTCGCGTTGGACCTCGACCTCGTCCTCGACGCTGTCCACCAGCCGCAGCAGCAGGGAGTAACCCTGTTTCAGCAGCACCGACTCGACGCCGCCGATGAACTCCATGTAGAACGGCTCGCGTCCCAGCATGGGTGCCGGCCGTGCCAGCACCAGCCCCACGGTGTGCACCTGAGCGGCCGACAGCGACACCGCCGCGGTGTTCGGCGTCCATCCCATCTCCCGGGCCACTGCCATGATCCGCCGGCGCGTGCCGTCCGAGACACCGGGCCGGTTGTTGAGTGCCAGCGACACCGCGGCCGACGACACCCCCGACTCGCGTGCGACATCGCGAATCGTCACTCTGCGCCCCATCTTCACTACGCACCTTCCGCTACGCGCGTGGACCCCCGCCCACCCGGGATCGTGCTCAACCTATTTGTTGAACTAAACATAAGTCCCAACGTCCCCCATGTCCATAAACCGCTTGAGCCTTGGACTTTTGCGGGCGTGGAGAGTCCGCGGACCGGGCGGGCCCGACGTCGCGCCGGGTCGTGAAGGGGGGCCATATCGGTTCCAGACATGACATTGGGAAGAGGAGTCGCCGCGGAACCCTGTCATTTCCGCCCAGGAGGCACCGATGTTCGCGCGACCCCTTGACGCGGCCTCGACTTCCCGGCACCTTGCTCGTGCTTAACCGGTAAAGGCACGTGTGCGCCGTACGGAGCGGGACGCCGCGCGGTGGTACACGGCCTTACTCGTCATGTCCGTTTGTGCCTCAGAAGGAGCACGCATGACATACAGAGCACGACGCCTTCCCACGGCGGCACTCGCCGCCGTGCTCACCGTCCTCGCGGCCGGCCTGGTCATCCTGGCCGGCGGAGGCAAGGCCAAGGCGGCCACCGCGGACTTCGTGCAGAGGTGCGGCACGCACTTCTGCGTCAACGGGGAGACCGCCTACTTCGCGGGCGCCAACTCCTACGACCTGTTCACGTACGGCAGCGGCTCGGGCGACACCGAGACGCAGTACATGGACAAGGCGGCCATCGACCAGCAGATGGCGAACATGGCCGCGGACGGCGTCACCGTCGTCCGGACCTGGATGTTCGACCACGAGTCCTGGCACGGCTTCGAGACCGCGAAGAACACCATGAACGACCAGGAGTGGGCGGAGTTCGACTACATCCTCTACTCGGCGGCCCAGCACGGACTGCGGGTCATCCCGACCTTCGAGAACTACTGGACAGCCTACGGCGGCGTCAACACGATCCTCGGCTGGGAGGGCGCCGACACCAACAACCCCGGCAACTTCTTCAACTCCAGCAAGTGCGCCGGCTGCCTCGCCGACTACGAGTACTACGTCAAGTACGCGCTGAACCGGGTCAACCACTACACGGGCGTCGCCTACAAGGACGACCCGACCGTCTTCGCCTGGGAGTTGATGAACGAGCCGCGCTACCAGGACGTCGACTCGGCCGACAACACCGTGGGTGCGACCTTCCGCGCCTGGGAGGACACCGTCGGGGCGTTCATCAAGAACATCGACCCCCACCACATGATCGACAACGGCATCGAGGGGCAGGGAACGGACTACGGCTACGGCAGCGACAACGGCGTGCCCTACGTCCACGAGTGCGAGTCGGCCTACATCGACTTCTGCTCGGCCCACATCTACCCCACCGAGTACTGGGCCGACCTGTCCGCGGCACAGACCCAGTCGCTGGTCGCGAAGTACATCAGCGACGCCCACAACACGGTCGGGAAGCCCTTCTTCCTGGGCGAGTTCAACACCTCGACCTCGACGAGACAGGAGTACTGGAAGGCGATCTACTCCACCATCGAAGCGAACGACGGAGACGCCGACGCCTTCTGGTGGTACGAGAACAGCGGCAAGGACGGCACATACGGCGTGCTCCACGGAGACTCCGTGCTGGCGACCTTCACCGCGCACTCCGACGCCGACAAGGCGAAGAGCGGGGACACCGCCACCACGACTCCTCCCACGACGCCACCCACGACGCCACCCACGACGCCACCCACCACGCCACCCACCACGCCTCCGACGACACCTCCCACCAGTCCGCCGGCATCGGCGGCGTGCAGTGTGCACTACGGCCTGTCCGACTGGGGGTCGTCCTTCAACGGAGACGTGACCATCACCAACACCGGCTCGACCGCCGTCAACGGCTGGACGCTCGTCTTCAGCTTCCCGGGCGGGCAGACCATCAACTCCATGTGGAACGCGACCTACACGCAGAGCGGCAAGGAGGTCACCGCGAAGAACGCTGACTGGAACGCGACCATCGCCCCGGGTGCCAGCGTCAACTTCGGCCTCAACGGGACCTCCACCGCCGGCACGAACGGAGTACCCAGCACCTTCACCCTCAACGGTGGGGCATGCAGCATCTCGTGACGAGCCGCCAGTGAGCAGCTGACCTCGTTCCGCACCGAGAAGCCCTCGGTGCGGAACAAGGGCTTGTCAAGGGACCGACGACGGCAGAGACCGCGCGTCCCCCACGAGATCGCTCACCCCCACCAACGACTCGGAACCAGAAGGACGGCGGCGGGCCGGCGGACGGTCAGGCAGGCGCACGGGTGCCGTTCGTGCGCTCGCCACCGGCGTGTCGATGTCGGCCGGCGGGCACAGGCGGGACACCGCGTGCAGCAGTTCCAGGAGACAGATGTCACGCGGACTTCCCCGTCGGCGAACGCGCTGCCGCCTGAGCGCTCTGCTGCGTACCGGTCGGGGGCAACGGCCTCGTCCGGCGGGCGGAGGGCCGCCATGATGCGGTCGGAGTGGTTGGCAGTGGCCGTCCTTGAAGCCTGACGCCCGGTGGATGCCCGAGAGAGTCAGGCTCGGCCTGCGGTCCCGGGGGTGAGCGCGTGATCGGCCGTGTCGGTCATCGAGAGGTGGACGCGCCGCCCGTCGCGGCGGAGGCGGAGGTGCTGGTGCCGGGTCAGGTGGAGGATGCCGACGGCCAGGGCGGCAAGGCCGGACAAGGCTCCCACTGCGACGGCCCAGCGGGGGCCAAAGGTGTCCCCGACCAGTCCGATGACGGGGGCGCCGACCGGGGTACCGCCGAGGCCCACCGCGAGCATGATGGCCATCGCTCTTCCGCGCATCGCCGGGTCGGTCGAGAGTTGCACCAGGCTGAAGGTCGCGGTGGTGAAGGTCTGAACGGTGATTCCGACCACGGCCAGCGCGAGCGAGAACAGCAGGTAGGTCGGTGCGAGGGCGCCGGTGCCGAGTCCGGTGGCGAAGACAGCCGTCGCCCACAGCAGCAACGTGATCCTGGGTTTCTCGCGGCGTGCGGCGAGCAGAGCCCCTACGACCGATCCGACGGCCAGCACCGAGCTGAGGATCCCGTAGGAGCCCGCTCCACGATGGAAGACCGAGACGGACATGGTGGGGATGAAGATCTGGAAGTTGTCGCCGAAGGTTCCGGTGAGGAAGAACATCAGGAGCATGGCCCGAAGATCCGGCCTGCTCATCACGTAGCGGAATCCGTCGGCGAGGCCGCTGGATGTCGTGGCCGCCTGCCGGCGGGAACGGTGGAGTTCGGCGACCCGTATACAGAGCAGCGAACCGAGGACGGCGGCGAACGTGGCGGCGTTGGCGATGAACACCCAACCGGTGTCGACGACGGATATGAGGACGCCGGTGACGGCCGGCCCGATCATGCGCGCGATGTTGAACGAGGTGGAGTTGAGCGCCACCGCGTTGGGCAGGTCCGGGGCCTCGACCAGTTCCCCGACGAACGTCTGACGGGCGGGCGAGTCGAAGGCGGCCGCGGAGCCGAACAGGAACGCGAAGACATCGACCTGCCAGAGCCGTACAGCCCCGGTGACGGTCTGGAGGCCGAGGAACAGGGACAGTGCGCCCATCGTCGCCTGGGTCGCGATGAGCAGCTTCCGGCGGTCGAGTCGGTCCGCCGCGAGACCGGTGAGCGGGAGGAACACCACCTGCGGTGCGAACTGGAAGGCGATGACGACACCGACGGCGGTCGCGTCGTGGTGGGTGAGCCGGGTCAGGACGATCCAGTCCTGCGCCGTGCGCTGCATCCACGTCCCGACATTGGAGACGAGGGCCCCTGACGCCCAGATCCGGTAGTTGCGGACGGCGAGCGACCGGAACATCGCGTTCATGATTCGGCCAGTGCGTTGAAGATCAGCGCGGCCTCAGCCAGTACCTCGCGTTCATGATCGGTCATGTGTTCGAGTCTGGTGATCAGCCATTGGTGTTTGAGGCGCCGCCTCTCGAAGGTCAGGGCTCTTCCGGCGTCGGTCGCTGCGATCAGCACCTTGCGTCCGTCATTCGGATCGGGCCGCCGTGTGACCAGGCCCGCGTCCTGCAGCGCGTTCACGGTTTGGTTCATGGCCGGCGGCGATACCCGTTCGCGCTCGCTGAGCGCGCGAAGTGCCTGGGGCCCGTGCTTCACCACGTGGGAGAGCACTGAGGACTGCGTGCCGCCCAGTTGGTCATCCTGCGTCTCGGAGCGCACGCGGCGGTAGATTCGCGCGACCGCCCCCTGCAGATCGGCGGAGAGATCGGCCACGCACTGCCTGTTCGTAGCATCGGTCATGTTCGTTAAGGTACTTCATTAAGTTGCTTAATGGAAACTCCGGCGGTGCCGCAGCGGTGCCAGGACCGACCGCCCGGTGGCATGGCGGAGCCCTACGCGGCCAGCGGTGGCCGGCCGGGGAGGCGCCTGCTGTGGTCGCATCGGCCACGCAAGATCCTCAGCTGCAACCGGCGGCGACGAACGGCCCTCAGCAGACGTCGCCCGGCTCGCCCCACATGCTGCCGCCTTGACCGGTGCTAGAGTTTCGGCTCATGGCGACGGCTCGGCGTGGGACAAGCAGAGCCCGGGATCGCCTTCTCGACGCTGTGATCGTTCTCCTGCTTGAGGAGGGCATATCGCAGAAGTCGCTGCGCCAGATCGCGACCGAGATCGGCAGCAACCACCGGATGCTGAGCTATCACTTCGGCGACCTCCCCGGGTTGATCTCGGCAGCCGTTGCCGAGCTCCGTCGCAGGGAAACGGAGGCATTCGACGACTTGCTCGCGCAGAGTTCCGCCTTGGATGGCCGGGCGGTTCTGGAGCTGTTCTGGGAGCACAACGCCTCACCCGAGCTGCGGAACTACTTCCGCCTGCTGTTCGAGTACTGGGGAACCGCGCTGGCGGACCGGGAGCACTTCGAGGGGCTGCTGTCCGGGATCGTCTCCGCCTGGACCGAGCGGCTTACTTCGATCCTGGAGGCGAACGGCGCCGGCCCTGAAGCGGCGACGTCGGCCCGTCTGGCGGTCGGCGCCCTGCGCGGCCTCCTTCTCGACCTCGTGACCACCGGTGACTTCGCAGGGGTTGACGCCGCTTTCCGGCACCTCATCGCTCGTCTCACCTGAGCCGAGACCGCGAACGAGCCCGCCTGCTCCCAACCCACCCGACGGGGTGCGAAACCTCCTAGTGTTCCAGTTGGAACATCTCCGCAATCCGGGGTCTGTAGCTTCCCAAAAAGTGTTCCACGTGGAACACTTTTGGCGGCCTTCCCCGCGCCTGCTAGCGGCTCCAGCCCGGCCGGCCTGGGGTGCCCGTAGTTCGGAGCGTTCCATGAATCCTCCCGAGACCGTACCCGCCGTTTCGTCCTCGCCTTCTGATCGCGTTGCCGCGATCGAAAAACCGCTCCTCGTCCCGGTCCTGGCCGCGCTTGCGACGGTCTACACCGTCCTCGAGTCGATGCTGGGACCCGCCGTGCCATTGATCGAAAGCTCGCTGCACACCACGACTGCTGCCGGAACCTGGGTCTTCACCGGCTTGACGCTGGCCGGCATCGTGAGCACTCCGCTGGTCACCCGCCTGGCAGACGTGCGCAACAAGCGCTCGCTCCTGCTGGCCGTCTGGACGATCGCGACGGTGGGCGTGCTTGTCGGCTCCGTGGCCCCGGACATCCAGACCCTTGCCGTCGGGCAGGTCCTGCAGGGGGTCGGGCTGACGACCATTCCGCTGTCGATCGCCATATTCCGCGAGTCCCTCCCCGATGAGCGCCTGAAGCGCGCGAACGGCGTGATCATCGGGGCCACGTCCGTCGGATCGGCCATCGGTTTCCTCCTGGCCGGCCCGGTCACCGACTCGTGGGACTTCCGCTGGCTGTACCGCCTCCCGCTGATCGTGCTGGTGGTGCTGCTGCTGGCGGCCTTCAAGGTGGTGCCGTCGATTCCGGCCCGCCGGCGCGAGCCCGTGGACGTCGCCGGCGCGGCCTTGCTCGGGGTGAGTCTGACGACTCTCCTCGTCGGGCTGACGCTGGCGCCGACCCACGGCTGGACCTCCGCCCTCTTCGTCCTGTGTGCGGCTGCCGCGGCAGTCCTGTTCGCCGCGTTCGTCGGCTGGGAGCGGCGCACTGCCCATCCCCTGGTCGACCTGCGCCTCGGCGGCCGGGTCGTGTTGACCGTCTGCGCGATCTCCTTCGCAGTCGGCTGGGCCAATATGACCCTCTTCGTGGCCGTCCCGCTGATCGCGGAGGTGCCCAAGGCGACGGGATACGGCCTGGGCGGAACCGCGACGCTCGCCGGCTGGCTTCTTCTCCCCATGGGCGCTCTGGGCGCTGTCGCCGCCGGAGTCACGCACCATGTCCGACGTACCGTCGGCGCTCGGGGGACGATGATCGCCTCGGGGCTGCTGCTCCTGGGGTCGATGCTCGTATTGACACTGAGCCTCGCGCTTCCGGCCCTCATCGTGGTCACCGTCATGATGGGAGCAGGGCTAGGGCTCGGACTGACCGAGGCGCTCAACCTGCTGGCCGAGCACGTGCCCGGTGACCGCGTCGCGAGCGCTTCGGGACTGGTGTTCATGGTGCGCAACACAGGCTCCACGTTCGGCGCTCAGGTGGGCGGCAGCATATTGGCCAGCTCTCTGCTGGTGGGCCTGCCAATCGCGTCCCGGCACGGGATGGAAATCATGTCGGCCGTGGCGCTCGCCGTGGCCGCCGTCGCGGCGCTGGGCGCCGTCACCCTGCCCCGCGCACGTCGCGGCTGACGGGCTGCCGGCAGCCGAAGCGACATCCGGGCCGGCATCCGCCGTGCCCGACGACCAATGGGACACAGGCCTCCGCCTGTGTCAAAGAGGGTGCGGACCCCGGTCGTTGCGCCTCATCGAGACGACCGGGACACCGCTGAGGGAGGCTTGAAGTGAACGACAAGACCTGGACCCTGCGTAATGTCGCGGTCATCGACGGAACCGGTGCGCCGCGAGAGGTGAACCAGGCGCTGGTCGTGGACGACGGGCGAGTCGCCTGGCGGGGGCCGGCGGAGCTCGCCCCGCCGTTCGAGCGCGGCCGGGTGATCGAGGGCGCCGGCATGACGCTCGTCCCCGGCCTCGTCAACTCACACGTCCACCTGGTCGGGGCCTGCACGGGGGATCTGGCACAGCAGGTGGCGAGTGACTCCACAACGCTCTCAGCGGTGCGCGCGGCGCGTAACGCAGCCGACACCCTGGAATGCGGCATCACGGCGGTCCGGGACTGCGGTGCGCGCGATGGCGTCGTCGTGGAGCTGGCCAGAGCCGTCGCCGCGGGACTGACGCCAGGGCCGCGGATCGTCCCCGCGGGCCGAGTGATCACGATGACAGGCGGGCACGGGCACTTCATGGGCCGTGAGGCCGATGGAGCCGATGCCGTATGCCGGTCGGTGCGCCGCGAAATCAAGGATGGCGCACACTTCATCAAGATCATGTCGACCGGCGGCATCGTCACGCCCGGCGTGGATCCCGGCCAGACGGGACTGGGGCTCGACGAGCTCCAGGCGGCAACCCGCGCTGCCCACGCCGCGGGCAAGCGGGTTGCGGCGCACGCCATCGGTCGCGAAGGGATCAAGAACGCGCTGCTGGCGGGCGTGGACTCGATCGAACACGGATTCTGGCTCGATGAAGAGCTGTTCGACATCGCCGGGGAGCGGGGGGTGTTCCTGGTCCCCACCTTGCTGGCTGTGCGCAGCATCGTCGAGCACGGTCCGCTTGGTGGAGCGCCCGGCTGGATGCTGGACAAGGCGGGCGCGGTGAGCGAGCGGGTGTCGGACATGTTCGCCTCCGCGGTCCGGGCGGGGATGAACATCTCCGCCGGAACCGATGCCGGTACCCCGTTCAACCCTCATACCGATCTGGTGCGGGAATTGACTCTCATGGTCCAGATCGGCCTGTCCCCGATGGACGCTCTGATGTCGGCGACGAGCCGGGCCGCGACGAACCTGGGGATCGACGACATCACCGGAACCGTCGAAGTGGGCAAGCAGGCCGACCTCGTGCTTGTCGGGTCCGATCCGCTGCAGGACATATCTGTGCTCCGGTCCCCGCAACTGGTGTCCATAGGGGGTCGGTTCGCCGTCGACCGAGTCAGCCAACGACACCGCGAGCCGGTCGCCTGCTGAAAAGGCCGGTTCGACTTCGACTGTCAGGGAATAGGATGAGGAAATTGAGCCACACCGAGCCCGAGTCGGCCGAGCCGACACCGCATCTCCCGATGCACACGCTTTCCTTGCCCGACGGGCGGACGCTTGCCTGGGACGAATTCGGAGATCCGCAAGGACCCGCCGTTTTCCACTTCCACGGGTCACCGGCGTGCCGCCTCATGTGGGATGGCGCGAAAAGGTCCGCCGAGCAGCACGGCGTCCGGTTGATCTCGGCTGACCGGCCGGGTATCGGTGACTCCGCCTTCGACCCGCACCGCACGATCGGCAGTTGGGCCGGCGATGTCGCCGCCATCGCGGATGAGCTCCGCATCGAGCGCTTCAGCGTCGTCGGGGCCTCCGGCGGCGGGCCGTACGCGTTGAGTTGCGCGGCCGGACTTCCGGACCGGGTCGCCGAGGCATATGTGCTCTGCGGGGTCGGGCCGCTTGACAGCGTGGAAGCCCGATCCGCCATGAACCCCATCAACCGCGGGTTCTTCGAGGCGGCTGCCCTCGGACCGTCGTCCGCGATTCCCGGCGTTGACGTCTTCCTCGGAAAAGCGGCCGCGTCCGGGGCGCCGGTGATCTCCATGGACGAGATGCTGGCGGCCACTCCCGCGCAGGACCTCGCCGCCATGAAGGCACGGCCGTCGTTCATGGCGGCGATGGCCGAGACGCAGGCGTTCATGGGAGCAAGGGACTCGCTCGGGCCGGCTTATGACCTGTGGCTTTACACCCGTCCATGGGATTTCGACCTGGCGTCGATCGCCGTGCCGGTTCATTTCCACGCGGGCGCCCACGACACCAATGTCCCTCTTGCCCACGTGCAGTTCCAGTACGGCGCGGTGTCCGGAAGCACCCTCACCGTCTGGCCCGACGAGGGGCACCTGGTGGGCACCGTGCGCCTGCCCGAGGTGCTCGAGCAGATCGCGGGCCGGGAAGGTCGCGCCACGCCTGGCTGAGTACGAGGCGTTCAGGAACGACGCCACCTGATGGTGCGAGACCCACCGGTCGCCGACGGCACCGCCTGGGCCGCGGGTTCCCTTCGGGTGGCGTCATCGGGGGGCGGCCGGGGTCGACCGTCCCCACCCTGTGCCCCGTGCCACCTCCTCAAGAAGCGGCTGCACCCGGTACGGCACGGGCGTGGACACCATGAACGTCGAGGTCGTCTTGCGCACCCCGTCGATCGCCACGATCGCTATCGTGAGCTTCTGGTGGTCTTCGAGCGACTCGATCGCCACGTGCACGAGTAGGTCCTCCCGCCCGGACTGGATCCGCACCTCAAGGACGGACGGCAATTCCCGCAGACCCCGCACGATCGACGGCAGGAGCCGCTGGTCGACCTCCAGGCTCACGAGCGCCTGCAGGGGGATGCCGACCGCCGGAAGGTTGATGATCGGCTGGAAGCCGAGCAGGATCCCCTCGTTCTCCAAGCGGCGCATCCGGATCTGCACGGTTGCCCGGCTGACGCCGAGCGCGGCCGCGATCTCGGCGATGCCCGTGCGGGCGTTCTCCGTCAGCCTGGCCAGGATCTCGACGTCCAACTGGTCGATGGCTGCCAATGTGCGCACCTCCGACTCCCGGCCGAGCTTGCAGATGAGCAAGATGCCATGTTGTGAGCGATTTTATTGACTGTGATGTGAGGCTATCACAGTATTTGATTGTCAATTCGTTGTTCATATCCGTTCATGGCGCGCAGACTGCACATCGCTCTGTCGCCGCTTATGGGGAGCGTGCACCTGCATGTCTGCTGACATCCTGACTCTCCGACAGGGAGTCTTCGAACGTGACGACGAGCTTGCCGCCGCAGGACACGAGCAGATCGTGTTCTGTCGCGACGATGCGTCCGCGCTGAAGGCGATCATCAGCATCCACGACACCACCCTGGGCCCGGCCCTGGGCGGTACGCGGTTCTACCCGTACGCCACCGAATCCGAGGCCCTGCGGGACGGCTTGCGGCTGTCGCAGGGCATGACCTTCAAGAATGCCGCCGCCAACCTGCCTCTCGGCGGGGGCAAGGCCGTGATCATCGGTGATCCGACGACCGCCAAGACACCCGAACTGCTACGCGCCTACGGCAGGTTCGTGGAACGGCTGAACGGGCTCTACGTCACCGCCGCCGATGTGGGAACCGACTCCGACGACCTGGACGTCATCGGCCGGGCAACGTCGCATGTGGTGGGCCGCAACGCCGCCGCGGGCGGATCAGGGGACAGTGGTGGGTCGACCGCGCTCGGCGTCTTCCACGCGATGCGGGCCGCCGCAGAGTTCACCTGGGGATCCGACGGGCTGAACGGGCGCACCGTCGGGGTGGAGGGCCTGGGCAAGGTCGGCCGCGTACTCGTCGACCTGCTTCGGCAGGAGGGCGCGACGCTGGTCGTCACCGACCCGAGCGACGAGGCCGTCCGCCGGGTGGCGGAGCACGGCGACGCGGTCCGTGTCGTCGGCTCGCTGGCGGGTGTGGCCATGGACGTCTACGCTCCCTGCGCGCTCGGCGCCACACTGACGGCAGAGTCCGTCGGCGCACTGCAGGCATCGCTCGTCTGTGGTGCGGCGAACAATCAGCTGGCCACCGGCGACATCGGCGCGCTGCTGTTCCAGCGGGGCATCACCTGGGTGCCGGACTACGTCGCGAACGCAGGTGGCGTGATCCAGGTCGGCGGTGAACTCCTCGGCCACACACCGGAACAGGTCCTTCACGACATCTGCCGCGTCGGCGACACCACCCGGGAGATCCTGACCCGCTCCGCCGAGGCGGGCATCCCGGCCGGCACGGCCGCGGCCGATATCGTCAACGCCCGCCTGCAGGCCGCCCGCGACCGGTCTTGACCGATGAACTCCGGAGAGACACCTCCCATGATGACAGTCGGCCGCTATCTGGCGACCCGTTTGAAGCAGCTCGGCGCCGGCCACGTCTTCGGCCTGCCAGGCGACTTCAACCTCAACCTCCTCGACGAGATCCTCGCCGCCGACGGCCTGACCTGGACCGGCTCGGCCAACGAACTCAACGCCGCCTACAGCGCGGACGGCTACGCGCGGGCAGGCCGCCGGGTCGGAGCGCTGGTCACCACCTACGGCGTCGGCGAACTGTCGGCGATCAACGGAACCGCGGGCAGCTTCGCAGAGCACGTGCCGGTCGCCCACATCGTCGGGATGCCGCCCCGCGCGGCACTCCTGTCCGGCGCCCGCGTGCACCACTCGCTGCTCGACGGCGACCACTACCATTTCGTCCGCATGTTCGACGAGGTGACCGCAGCGCAAGTGGTGCTGGGGGAGGACCCCGCATCCGCCATCGACGACATCCTCACCACGATGCTCACCAAGAGCAGGCCCGTGTACATCGGAGTGCCGCTCGACGTCGCGCAGGCCCTCGTGCCCAGCGACCGGCTGCACACGAAGATCACCCCGGCAGCCAGCGATCCCGCAGCGGTCGCCGCCTTCGAGTCCGCGCTCCGGGCGCGCCTGGACGACGTCCCCGGAGTCGTGCTGCTCGTCGGACACGGCGTGCACCGCCGTGGCCTGGAACCGGACATCGAGACCCTCGCCGGGTTCCCCGGCGTCCGTATCGCCACCCAGGCCGGGGCCAAGGCGATCCTGGACGAAGGCCACCCGGCGAGCCTGGGCACCTACTTCGGCGCGGAAACGCTGACGGCCAGCACGCGGAGGCTGGTGGACGAAGCCGCGCTCCTGGTCATGGTCGGCACCGCAGTCAGCGACTTCATGACGGGCTTCTTCACCCACGGCTACACGCCCGAGAACGCAGTCGAGCTTGCCCTGGACCACGCCAGGATCGGCCACGCCGTCTACCCCGGCGTACGGCTCGCGGACTCTCTGGCGAGCCTGCGCCTGGCGATGGCAGAAACGAAGTTCACCCCGGTGTCAGGCGTCAAGCCGGACGAGCGTGACCGGCCGACCGGGCGCAGGCCGCAGTCAGCACCCCTCGACCAGCAAACCCTGTGGCAGGAACTGCAGGAGTGGCTCGAGCCTGACACCATCGTGATCGCCGAGGCGGGCACTGCCTTCTACGGCGCGCTTGACCTGACCCTGCCCGAGCGCAGCGACCTGCTCGGCCAGCCGGTGTGGTCGTCCATCGGCTACACGATCCCTGCCACTCTCGGCGCCGCGCTTGCCCGCCCGGACCGCAGACCTGTCCTGTTGGTCGGCGACGGCGCCGCCCAGTTGACCGTACAAGAATTCGGACGCCTGTTTGGCCAGGACAACAAGCCGGTCGTCTTCCTCCTCGACAACGACGGGTACACCGTGGAGCGGAAGATTCAGAGCCCCGATGCTTCCTATCAGGACATTGTCAGATGGGACTGGTCGCTGGTCCCCAGAGCCCTGGGCGCGGCCGGGGCACAAGTCCACGACGTGCGCACCGTCGGTGAGCTGCGGGCCTCTCTGCGAAAGGCCCGCGACCGGACGGCAGGCCACTTCGTACGGCTGCGCCTGAACAGACATGACGCCCCCCGCCTCCTGCTCGCCTTGGCCGCCGGCATCACCGGAGCCAACCGCGAAGCCCGACCCGGAAGTCCGCGACACTAATGTCGACACATCTGCTGCATCTGACCGCTACCGACAGCCCGTTGGTCCCTGCGCAAGTCTGTGGGCTGCTGGCCCAGCGGCGCGTGCCCGTGAGCGGCATCCAGGCCGCCCGCGGCACGGGGAATCGGTGGTCGTTGCGCCTGCGGTTGGACCTGCCGGAGCCACAGCGCCTCGCACTGGTCGTAGAGCAACTCAGGCGCCTGGTCGACGTCACGAATGTCGTCGAACGGGACTGCTCCGTCTCGTATCCGGGTGACGGAACGTGGTGAGGGTCGTCGACCCTCGTGGGCGGAGTAGCGCTCGGCGTCTGAGCGAGCGGGAGATCGACGATTTCCCGGACCGCTTCTCGGACAAGCGGTACATGATTCCGCCAGAACAGTAGTTGTCAAGCCAAGTGAGGTCTGTATGCGAGATCGATGGGAAGCTGGGAGCCTCTCTTGCTGGTCATTGAGGTGCGGCGGTCGGCGTGCACCGTCTCGGGCACGATGCCGGTGTGCCCGACGATGTGGCGGCTGTAGATAGCGTGGGCGTGGAACCAGATGCCCTTGGCCGGTCCGGGCAGTCAGGTGACGTACCAGGTGGACACCTGCGAGGGGCCGGTTGCGACGAGTTCGGGGACTGTCCTGGACGGGTGGATGGCGTGGCGGCGGTGTTCGCCGTTCTGCCCGGCGAGGGACAGGATCCGGTACATCGTGCGCTGCGAGCACCAGTAATTCCCGGCGTCCAGCTCAGGTGCCCGGACCTGAGAGGGCGGCAGATCGGCGTGCTCCGGCCGGTTCAGCAGCGCCAGGATTTCGCCCCGCTCGGCAGGTGAGAGAGCCGAGGCGGGCGTGGGTCTCGGGCACGGTTGGGGCTTCGGCTTCGGGTTGAGGTGGCGGAAGTGGGTGGCGCGCGAGGGGCCCGGTCAGCTGGCAGGCCGCCGCAGTCCCCACCCGCGCGCTCGCGAACGCCTCATCGGCCACCGGCTGGGCGACGCGCTTCATTCCGCGGAGAACGTCCGCCGCTTCGGCTTCGGCGCCGGCTGGTCACCGGCAGCGGGTATCGGAGTGGTGCTGGCCATGCCGAGGGGATCTCCTATCTCGCCCATTCGGACCAACCCGGCCAACCGGGTGCCTCGGCCGAGACTCTCAGAGAGGGGCTGGGCGGTTTCCCGCGCGTCAGGGACGCACCACGGCCTTGCCCCGGACGCTGGTCTCCTGGGCCGCCGCGATCTCGCTGAGCCGATAGGCGGCCGTGACCTCGACCCGGAGGGTTCCTTCGGTGACGAGCCGGGCGAGCGCTTCCAGCGGCGCCCGGAGCGGCTGTCGGGCCACCGCGAGCGTGCCGACCAGCCGGGCCTCGAACCCGCCGGGTGGCGGCACGGGCGGATCAAAGAGACTGATCGCCAGGCCGCCCGGTCGGATCGCCGGATAGAGAGCAGACAGGCTCGCGGCGCTCACCCCGTCAATGACCAGATCCAGGCCGTCGAGCCGCGCGGCCCAGCCCGGTTCGTGATAGTCGATCACCTCGTCCGCGCCGAGCGCCCGGACGAAGTCATGGTTGGCCGGGGACGCCGTCGCGATCACATGCGCGCCCTGCATCTTGGCGAGTTGGACACCGAGGTGACCGACCCCGCCCGCAGCACCCTGGACCAGGACGCGCTGCCCCTGTCGTACCCGGCCGTCGTCGAGAACAGCCACGCGCGCGGTGATTCCGGCGACAGGCAGCGCCGCGGCCTCGTCGAAACCCAGCCCCTCAGGCTTGCGGGCGAGATCCGCCGCGTCGAAAACGGTGTACTCGGCGTAGGCGCCGCTGGTCGGCCACAGCGCGCCGAACACGGCGGTACCGGGCGGGAGATCCGCACCGTCCCCGGCCGCCTCCACCACTCCGGAGAAGTCGCTGCCCCCGGTGTAGGGGAGGGGCAGCTGCTCGTCCATGTAGCCCTGCCGCACGCGCCGGTCAACGGCGTTGAGGGCGGCCGCCCGGACGCGGACGAGCACCTGCCCTGGGCCCGGAACGGGGCGGGGGACGCGTCGCTGGATGAGCTGTTCCGGTCCGCCCCAGGCGTCGATCTGCACGGCGTTCATCAGAGGTTCGGCGGGTGACGGCATGCGGAGTGTCCTTGTCGTGAGAGTGGTTCGGGTCTATGAGGTGCGGGGTCGTCACGGACGGTGGTCCGGATGCCGGGCTGGCAGGCGGCGGTGCGTGACTTCCCGCTCAATACGTAGGGGCCCCTCCGTTTTGATTCTAGCCGAACCCACGGGCATATGCCGCAGCCCGTCGGCCGCAAGCGGGGAGAAGCTCTAGGGTGGGCGGCATGCCTGCCAAACCCGCCCGGACTGTCCGCAAGGACGTGGTGCGCAACCGCGAAGTACTGGTGGCGGCGGCGCGGGCGGAACTGTCGGTGCACGGCCTCGGGATGAGCCTGGAACAAGTGGCTCGGCGGGCCGGCGTCGGCATCGCGACGCTCTACCGGCACTTCCCCGAACGCGCTGTACTCGTCGACGCCGTACTCGTCGAGGCCGTCCAGCAGCACGCGGAACTGTCCGAAGCCGCGCTGCGCGAGCCGGACCCGTGGACCGCGTTCGCGACGTTCCTGGAGCGGACCGCCGAGTTGGAGAGCACCAACCGGGGCCTCAACGACCTGCTCTCCGTTCAGCTCGACGGAATGCCCGCGTGCCGCGCGGTAAAGCTGCGGCACTACCGCAACATCCGCACGATCGTCGCCAGAGCGCAGGAGGACGGCTCGCTGCGATCGGACCTACGAGCGGAAGACCTGGTCTTCATCACCTGGGGCAACGCCGGCATCCTGGAGGCATCCGCGCTCGCCGACGAGCCCGAGATCTGGCGGCGTCATCTGTCGTTCCTGCTCGACGGGCTCCGCGCCGGCGCGGCCACCCCAGCGCCCCTGCCGCCCATGGAGCCGGCCGAGATGCAGCGCGTCATGAAACGCCTCGGCGAGAGGCGGACAGGCCGGACCTGACGCCGGTCACGGCGCCGGACGGCAGCGTGACCAGGGGAGACGCGCCGGAAGGCGGCCTGGCGCTCAAGCGTCCACCGTCTTTCTTGTGTGTGACCACTCCTGCGGATCTCAGCGATTCCCGCTGGACCAGCGGCGCGAGCATCACCGGCGCGGATCGTATCGGCTTGCGGGCCAGGCCGCCGGTTCGGGGAAGTAGCGCTCTTCGGGCTCCATCCCGGCCTTCGCGGGCGGGGCGCCGCTCGGAGTCGACGGGGCCAGCAAGTACTCGCGGGAGCAGGACGGCGCCAATGGCGGAGGGCGCAGCCGCGCCCTTGTAAACGGACTGACCGCAGAGACAGCGGCGGGCGTTCGACGACCCGGCCCGGAGCGGCCGGGTACCGGCACGGGAATGCTCGATCATCATGGCGGGACCGATTCTCATCACCATTTTCAGGCGTCGGCGAGTCGGCGCATGATTCGGGAAGCCTGCAGGAGCGTCAGTCGCTCTTCGTCGGACAGTTGGGCGAGCTGCCCCTCCAGCCAGTCCTGACGCGTTGCCAGTGCTCCACGAGCGACTTCGGCGCCGGAAGGGGTGAGGCGGAAGAGGACTCGACGCCCGTCCTCTGGGTCCTTCTGCCGCGTCGCGTGCCCGCCGGCGACGAGTCGGTTGACGGTCTGACTCATGGAGCTCGGTGTCACCCGGGCGCGGCGGCTGAGTTCGGTCAGGCTCTGCGGGCCTTGCTTGAAGAGTGCGGTGAGCACGATGACAGCCGCCTCGGCCATCTCGCCTTCGCCGCGTTCGGAGCGGAAGCGGCTGTAGATCCGGGCCACCGCGACCCTCAACTCGCTGCCGAGGACCTGGGTGCCCTCGTCGGACGGATCGCCGGATTTTGCGTTCACGCTCACGGTTCCTTAGTATAACGAAGGAAGATGTTTCGTACTAAGAAAGATGTGTCTTCGGGGGCGCCCCGCTTTGGCGCACTGCTTCCGCCCCCTGACCGATGAGGCCCCATGTCTCTCTCACCTCCCTCGCGCCCTGGCACGCCCGACGAACCGGCGGCAGCCTCCGATGACGGGTTCGGCCTGCGGTTCGCGTTCCCGTTGATGCTGGGCACGTCCTTGAACCCGGTGAACAGTTCCATGATCGCCACCGGTCTCGCCGGGATCGCCGCCGACTTCCACCTGGGTCCTGGCCCGGCCGCGTCCCTGGTGTCCGTGTTGTACTTGTGCAGCGCGGTGATGCAGCCCACCATGGGCAAGCTCGCCGCCATCTTCGGCCCCCGGAAGATCTTCCTCAGCGGCGTGGCCATCCTCCTGGCCGGCGGCGTGATGGGCGCCGTCGCCCCCGGCTTCCAGGTCCTGCTGCTCTCCCGCGCTCTGATCGGCATCGGCTCGTCCGCCTGCTACCCCGCCTCCATGGCGCTGGTGCGCCGCCGGGCCGAGCGGCTGAAGACCGGCGTGCCCAGCACCGTGCTGGGCAACTTCTCCATCGCCTCGCAGATCGTCGCCGTGCTCGGCCTGCCACTCGGCGGTGTTCTGGCCGGCGCTTTCGGCTGGCGTGCCCTGTTCCTCGTCAACGTGCCCCTGGCCGCCCTCGCCCTGGTCTTCGCCGCCAGGAACGTGGAGAAGGACCCGCCCGCCAAAGCTCGCGGCCTCAAGGGCTCTCTCGCGTCCGTCGACCCCCCCGGCATCGCCCTGTTCGCCCTGTCCGTGGTGTGCCTGCTCCAGTTCCTCAACGACCTCGACCACCCCGCCTGGCCACTGGGGGCGATCGTCCTCGTCACGCTCGCCGCGTTCATCTGGTGGGAACGGCGCACCGCCTCACCGCTGATCGACGTCCGCGCCCTCGCCCGCAACCCGGCGCTGTGCCGTACCTACATACGCCAGATGCTGGTGGGCCTGGGCGTGTACGCCTCGATGTACTCCCTCACCCAGTGGCTGGAGGGCAGCGCGGGCTACTCCTCCTTCCAGGCCGGCCTGATCCTGTTGCCGATGTCCGCGGTCAGCATGATCCTCGCGCGCCTCGTCTCCCTGCGCGGCTGGGTGCGCGGGCCACTGCTGACCGGGAACCTCGCGCTGATGGGGGGTGGACTCCTCATGCTCACCGCACACGAGGGCAGCCCCCTGATCCTGGTGCTGCTGACGACCGGCGTCCTCGGCTTCCCCAACGGCCTGTGCAACTTCGCCAACCAGACCACCTTGTTCGTCCAGACCTCCGCCGACGAAGTCGGCGTCGCCGCAGGACTGTTCCGCACCTTCGGCTACATCGGCGCGATCTTCTCCTCCAGCGTCATCGCCCTCAGCTTCGGCGACCACGTCACCGACGCCGGCTTCCACCACATGGGCTGGGTCGTCCTCACCCTGGGCGCCCTCACCGTTCTGACCACCCTCTTCGACCGCACCATCCCCACCACCGTGTCCCAGGACAAGGACTCCGATACTGCCGACAACTCCGGCACCGCAACCGAAGGAACCCCCCGATGAAACTGCTCGCAATCCTTCTCTACCCGCTCGGCCTGCTGCTGCGCCGCAAGCGCGCAGGCACCACGCACAGCATCAGCAACGCCCCCGAACTGGCCACCGCCCCAACAGGCACGCTCGGCCTCATCTCGCCCGCCTTCACCCACGGCGCAACGATCCCGTCGCACCACGCGACCATGGACCTCGGCCCCAACATCTCCCCGGCCCTGTCCTGGGAAGAACCGCCCGCAGGCACCCGGCAGATGCTCCTCGTGATGGAAGACACCGACACCCCCACATCCAGGCCGGCACGGCACATGGCCGCCTTCTTCGCACCCGAGCCGCCCAGTATCGAGATGGGCGAGCTCACCGAGGACAACCCGCGATTCACCTATCTGCCCGACCACCGGGGCCGAGGCGGCTACCAAGGTCCCCGCCCGCTGCCGGGCCATGGCACGCATCACTACCACTTCCATCTCTACGCGCTCGACACGGCGACCGACGCCTCCGCGGCGAAGGACCTCGACGCCCTGCTCCCGCAGCTCGCCGGGCACGTCCTGGCATCAGGCCACCTGGTAGGCACGCTACGCGGATAGCCGGAAACAGCGGCCACGCCCGCAGCCAGCAGGAACAAGGCACGCATCTGTTCAACAGTGCCGTCGCGGCGGACAAGCCCACATCAGGGCGCCGCCCCGCGCACGCCAGACGGCCCGGCCGCACGCCCTCACCTCACTCCAGCCTGACTACCCACCTGACGCCGCTGCCCTCCCTCCCTCCCGAGGGTGGCGGTGCACAGGTTCACCACATTGCAGAGGTCTTCATGCCCCACCCAAATGCTCGCCTGGCCATCCATGGCACACGACTCCTGATCGGCCGGGTCCGGGCCGGGAGGCCCGCCGCCCACGTGGCAGACGAGATGGGTATATCCCGCGCTACGGCCTACAAGTCGGTCCGCCGCTGGCGGACTGAAGGCGACGCGGGGCTGCACGACCGCTCCAGTCGCCCTCTGACGACACCACGCCGAACCCCCGCCGACGTTGAGAGACGCATCTGCGCGCTGCGCCGCGAACGGAAGCTCGGCCCCGCACGGATTGGACCGATTCTGGCCGCACCTGTCTCTACGGTTCATCGCGTGCTGGCACGCCACCAACTCAACCGGTTGCGCTGGATGGACCGTCCTACCGGGCAAGTCATTCGGCGCTACGAGCGAGAGCGCCCCGGCGAACTGGGCCACGCCGACATCAAGAAACTCGGCAACATCCCGGACGGCGGCGGACACGGGTCATGGCCCCGCAGCAGGCCGCCGACAACCGGCAAGCCACAACCGACGCGCGTAAAGGCGGTAGCCCCGTGATCGGTTACAGCTCTGTCCACACCGTTTACCCAGACCCTCAGCGCCGCCGGGATCGTTCACAAACGCACCCGCCCCTATCGCCCGCAGACGAACGGCAGGGCCGGAGCGCCTCCTTGGCAAGGGCCTGCACCTCAAAGGCGTACCGCGCCGCGTGGGGGATGCGTTGTTGGCGCGCGTAAGCTGGGAACTCCCGCGGCCGGTCGATCAGCAGCACGAGTTCGAGCGCGTGCCCGACCAGGAACCCCGGGGTCGGGTCCAGCTCCACCAGGTTGTCGTCGGCCGGGTCTTCCGGGTCGCGGTTGACGCCTTCCTCCTCGGTGTCCTTGCCGTATGCCTGCATCTTCAGCCGTACGTAGCGGGCAAGAGGCTCTGCGTGTTCGGTGACCAGATCGGCGAGTTCGGCCACCGTCACTCCGGCGAGGCCTAGCGACTCTGCGTCGATCGCGGTGACCATCGGATGCTCGACGGGGTTCAGCGTCAGCCCGCTCAGCGTCAGCGCCCGGTCCAATGCCGCTCGGTACGGCGGCGAATTGATGAGGCTCCGCAGGGCGTCGAGGTCGTTCGGCATTCCCCGACGGTACGCGGCGCCGCCCGGCGACGTGGCGCCGGCCGTGTGATCCCGCACCGTACAGCTCCTGCGCTGCCTCTCGGATGCGCCGCTTCGCCGCTGGGTGACCGCGGCGATCAACAAGGTGGAGTCGGTCAACCGGTTCCAGTGGAATGGCCTCGGTGACAGCGGGGACATCGACGACAACGACCCCGTCGAGCAGGAGAAGGCGACGAAGTACAACGCGCTACCCACCAACGCGGTGAGCTTCCACGATCCCCTGGACAGCGCGGAGATCGGCGGTACCTGTGGAGGAGGGATGGGAGATCGCCGGAGAAGACCTGGCGCACATCTCGCCGTACCTGCCTGGGACACATCAACGCAAGGCGAGCACGGGCCGTACAGTCGAAGCGGCGCCCGAGCCGCCTCTTGTGTCTTCGGGCGTCGCTTCTCGTGGTGCGCTGTCAGGTGCGGGTGGATGTAGCGCCGGGGCGGCAGCCATGAGGCCGAAGGCCGGGGGAGAGTGAGACGCCTCGGATCATTGATCACGACTCCACGCAAGCCGTCGGGGCCGGACAAACTCATGGCGAGGTAGTACCTCCCGTGATCCACCACCCGAAACCGTGTGGGTGCCGGCCCTGCCTAGACCGCCAGGGCCGGCAGGTCGGGGGTGGTGATGACGTCGGCCTGGGTGGGGAAGATCTTCTCGGTCAGGACCCGGTGGATCTCGGCGTCGGGGTCGGCGGTGGCGTCCGCGAGCACGAAGGTGCGGTAGTCCGCGTCGGCGGCGTGCCGCACGGTGGACAACACGGCGCCGGAGGTGGCGATGCCGGCGAGGATCAGCGTGTCGATGCCCCGCGCGTGCAGGCGGGTGTCGAGGTCAGTGGTGCTGAAGGCACCGACGCGCGTCTTGCGTACCACCAGGTCCTCCTCCCGGACGTCCAGCGAGGGGTGGACCTGCGTCTCGGGGGTGTCGGCACCGAAGAGCTTGTGCTGTCCCACGGGAGCGAAGGTCTTGTTGTGCGGCGGGATGTCCTGGTGGTCCTGCTCGGTGAAGGCGACGCGCACGAAGCACACCTGGACCTGTGTCTTGCGGGCCCAGGCGAGCGCATCGCCGACGCGGGCCAGCAGCGTCTCGAAGTCCGGGAACATCCCCAGGCCGCCGGGCTGGAAGTCCATCAGCACCAGAGCGGTACGGGTCGGGTCGATGGGGGTTCGGGTGTCCGTCATGGGTGTGTTCTCTCTCTGCTGGGTGGGTTGGTGGGTTGTCGGCCGGGCCGGCCGACCGGTTGATCGCCGCGCGGGCCCCCGGGGGAGGGGATCTAGGCGGCGGTCCTGCTCGGGAGGGTGCGGTCGAGGACGGAGAGCAGGAGCAGGACCAGGCTGACGCCGATCATGATCCAGGCGATCAGGTGGACGCCGGAGTCGCTGACGCTGGTGTGGAAGACGAGTCCGGTGATGGCCGAGGAGGCGATCGAGCCGACGTAGCCGAAGGTACGCAGCAGTCCGGAGGCGGTGCCGAGTTGGTCCGGCGGCGCCTGGGCGTACAGGGCGGTCTGGTTGCCCGCGGCGGCGAAACCCACCACGAGGCCGAAGAAGAGGGTGATGACCACGACCCAGCCGATCCAGGCGGACGCGCTGAGAACGAGCACCCCGGCGGAGCCGACCACGCAGGCGATCGCGGCGGCGACGACGGGTCCGCGGACCAGGTTGCGCCGCGCGACGGGCGAGATGATCAGGCCGGAGACCAGCGTCATCGGGAGCAGCAGCAGGCCGGCCTGTGTCTCGCTCAGGCCCCGCACGCCCTCGACCCACTGGGTGATGCCGTACAGCACCACGTACTGGCACAGCAGGGCCAGGCCGAAGCGCAGGTAGGTGCTGGAAAGCGCTTTGTTGGAGCTGAGCATCCGCACGTCGAGGAAGGGGGCGGTGGCGCGCAGTTCCCACAGCACCAGGGCGATCCACAGTACGACGGAGACGCCCAGCAGGTACCAGTGCGCGGTGGGGAGGAAGAACAGGAACAGCAGCAGGGCGATCATCGCGGTGGCGAACCCGGTGATGCCGACGGCGTCCAGGCGGACGGCCAGTTCGCGCGGTCGGAGCGGGTGCTTGAGCGGCCCGTCGGGCGAGACCCACAGGAGGGTCGCGGCGAGGGCCACCAGCCCGACCGGCACGTTGATGAGGAAGACCGAGCGCCAGCCGAGTCCGCCGACCAGGACGCCGCCGAGCGGGAGGCCGAGGGAGGCGGTGGCGATGCCGGCGATCTGCAGACCGCCGAGCACGCCGCCCGGTGGCTTGTCCAGTCCGGCGTCGTGAGCCCGGCGCTGGATGAGGAGCATGGCGGTCGGGTAGGCGCAGGAGGTGCCAAGGCCGATCAGGACGCGGCTGATCAGAAGGGTGATCAGGTCCTGGGCCAGTCCGCCGAGCAGGCCGCCGACGGCGACCAGGATGGTCCCGGCCAGGAAGACCCGGCGTGGTCCGAGGACCTCGGCGGCCTTGCCCGCCGTGGGCTGCGCGATCGCGCTGGCCAGGTAAAGGGCGGTGACCAGTGCCGCGGTCTGGCCGATCGGCACGCCGATGCCGTGCGCGATCGGCAGCAGGGCGGTGGCGATCAGCGAACTGTTGACGGGGTTGAGGGCCGAGCCGATGAACAGCGGGGTGGTGAACCGCCACGAGAACGCTCGCTCCCGCAGAATCGCTGTGTCGCGGGTCGCGACGGAGGGGCGGGCCCCGGATGGTGCGGGCATTGAGCCTCCCGGTGGTGCGGGGAAGTTGGTGCTAGAGGAGTTCCGCGAGCCGCTCGATCAGGGGCGCCGCAGCGGAGAGGGTTTCGATGTCCGCGTCGGCGAAGGAGTCCTGGAGGACTGCTGTGACCTTGTCGACCACGGCATTGCGTCCGGAGTGGACGGCTACCTCACCGTCCGGAGTGAGGCTCAGGTGCGAGCGACGCCGGTCCGTCATGTCCGGGCTGCGCGAGACCAGGCCGAGTTCCTCCAGGCTCGCGATGGTCGCCCCCATCGCCTGCGGGGTGATCTGCTCGCGCCTGGCCAGGTCGGAGATCGTCATAGGGCCGAGCCGGTCGAGCCGTGACAGAGCGGTGAGCTGCGGGTTGGTGAGCTCATCAACAGTCGTCACTTCCTGGATGCGGCGTTTGAACGCGCCGATGGCCATCCGCAGCCGATTGGCCGTCTCGCGGACGGCCGGCGCCTCGCTCGGCCGGTTCTCAGCTTCACTCATACCTTAAGCCTAAACTGAACAGCCTAGGCTTGCAAACCTGCCCTTCATGAGTTGCGGGCACTCCGGGGCCTGCCAGCTGGCGGCGCAGAGTCCGGTCTGCACGGGGACATGGCGCACTGCCCGCGAACGGGAATGGAGTGCCGAGCGATGCTTGGGGCTGCGCTCACCATCGCGTACGTCGGTCCGCCGCGCCCGCGTCGTAGCGCGGCGGTCGAGCGCTACCTCACCGACGTGCGCGCCGCGAGGCACTCCGTGCGCATCTACCGGATCGCCCTCATGACGAGGGGATGGAGACTCTGCCTCACCGACGGCAAGCGTGACGGGGGAGCAATCGACGCTGGACCTGTGGCTTGGTGACCGCCGAGCCGCTGTCCAGCTGACAGGGTCGGGACACCGTGTGGGCCCGGCACCGGAGATGCCCCGGTGCCGGGCCCGCGCGTGCGCTGTGCCGTGCGGCTGTCGTGCGGCTCAGCGGTGCGCCGGCCGCCCGTCGGCGGTCACGGCGACGCCGTTCACGGTCATCGCCCCGGACCGGCTGACGCTGACCTTCGCGGTCATCGCCGCCGCCAGGTCCAGCCGCTGCCAGCTGCCCCCGCCGCTCTCCTCGTCCATGACGTAGCCCGAGGGGATCTCGGTGGCGGCCAGCACCGTGGTCCGCTGCGCCGCCGTCAGGTTCGGGAACGCGGTGAGCAGCAGGTTCTCCGCGCCGTCCGGCACCGACGGTGCGAGGCCGGTGGCGCCGACCTGCGGGAAGCCGTACGTCATCCGCTGCCGGAAGACGCTCAGCGCGTCGCTCGTGCTGAGGTACGGCTGCTCGTTCGCGACGCACTGCGCGAGGGTGTCACCTGCGCCGACCTCGCGGCACTTCTGCGCCAGCACCGTCTGCACCTCGCTCTGCGCCTGCTCCAGCAGCGACCGGAACCGCGGGTCGGACCAGCGCATCTGGGCGGTGTCCTCGCCCACGATCCGGCCGCCCATGATGTCGGTCGGGTAGTGGAAGGCCAGCACGATCCGGTTGTTGCCGTACTCCGAGGCGCGCGCCAGGATCTGCGGCGCCAACTGCGGCAGCAGCGTGGCCATCACGATGCCCTGCGCGTAGCCGTGGCTGGTGTGGCCGCTCGGGAACGAGCCGTCGCCGGCCAGCCCCGCGTAACCGCTCGCGCTGTCCCACTGCTTGATCAGGCCGCTGTCGCCGGTGAAGCCCATCCGCACGAACGGCCGCTTGTACTGGTAGGTGTTCTTGGCGGTCTGGTACCAGTCGGCCGACGAGGTCGGCGTGTGCTCGATCCGCCCGCTCAACAGCGCCTGCGTCTTGGGCAGTTCGCCGTCCTTCAGGGCCTGGAGGTACAGCGGCCCGAGTACCTTGCCGAGCCCGTCGGCCATCGTCTTGTACGGGCTGTTCGCGCCGTCCACCAGCGCCTTCTGCACCTGCGGGTCGGCGACCGACTGGTAGGCGTTGTTGATGTCGACGACCGTCCGGTCGTCCAGCGCGGTGAGCTGGTCGTAGGTGGTGCCCTTCGGCAGCACCGCGTTGGCGCCCATGATGCTCGGCGTGTTCTCCGCGTCGGTGAACGACCGCAGCAGCCAGGTGAAGTAGTCACCGCCGTCCGGCGCGGACGGCTGGGTGTCCGAGGCGTAGGAGGTGTTCAGCTGGGTGTCGCTGAACGGTAGCGACGCGTCGGTCTGGGCCAGCGACGGCAGCCCGAAGTAGACGTCGGAGCTGGTGCTGTTGCACTGGTGGACCTCCACCGCCAGCGTGTTGGTGCCCGCCCGCAGGTCGGCCGCCGGGATCGCGAACGCGGACGCCACCGGGTCGCCCGCACCCGCGGTGCCGTCCGGCGTCTCGTACTGGAGGTTCGTGGTGATCTTGCCGTCGTTCCAGCCCGCCACGCGGGCGCCGTTGACGTAGATCGTCGCCGTGTCGTCGTAGACCACGCTGCCGACCAGGCCGGTGATCGAGTCGAGCGTCGCCTGGTCCATGGTGAACGACGTGCGGAAGAAGTACGCCTCTAGGTCGTCGCCGGTCGAGCCGTTCTTGCGCAGGTCCAGCTTGGTGGTGACCGGGAAGCCCGCGCCCAGGTCGGTGCCGTCGTCCTTGGCGCCGAACGGGCCGGCCGCGGTGTGCCACGGCGCGCTGCCGGTGTCGAAGTCCGGCCGCGTCCACGCCGTGCGGTCGGCTGCGCCGCCCGCCGGGTCGACGCCTGGCGCGTCCAGATAGTCCCAGCCCGTCGCGGTGTCCACCGCCTGGTGGCCGAGCGAGACCGCGTCCACCCAGCCGGAGACCGCGCCGGCCGCGGCCGACGGGTCGGCGTAGTCGAGCAGCACCTCGTGGACGTGCTTGCCCGCCAGCGAACCGAGGCCGACCGACACGGTGTTCCAGGTGCCCGGGGTCAGCGCCCTGCCCTGCGCCGCGGCGCGCAGCGGGTGCCCGGCGGAGTCGCGCGCCCCGCGCAGCGCGCTCAGCCGCTTGGTGTGGCGGCCGTTCGCGTCGGTGTACACCACGTCGAGCGCGGCGTACGCGGAGGCCGCGTCCGTCGGGCGGATCGCGTAGCTCAGCGTCGAGTCCGCGGCCAGCGGCACGTCCAGACCTGACTGCAGCACCACCGAGGAGGACGCGGCACCGGAGTGCAGCACCCGGCCGGCATACCGCAGGGCGCCGGTGCCGGCGGCCGCGCCGACCGACTCGGCGTCCTCCACGGACGCGCCGAGCGCGCTCGGCGCGGTCCCCGCGGAGGTGCGCAACGTCCAGTCGGCGATCTGGAACTTGCTGTAGTCGCCGGATGAACCCGTGCAGTCCTGGGCGCAGTTGGCGGTGACCCGCAGCTGGTAGTAGCGGTAGCCGCCGGTGCCGGCGGCCGGGTAGAAGTTCGTCTGGCCGCGGGCGCCGAAGCTCTGCCCGCTCTCGGTGTCCAGCGTCTTCCACGACGGGTCGTCGGCATCGGTGGCGGCCGAGGCGCTGTTGCTGCCCAGCACCGTCCACGCCCGCGGGTCGCGCGGCGGGGTGTCGTTGCCGGAGGTGATCGAGTAACCGGTCACCGCGGCGGCCGATGTGAGGGTGTAGATGGCGTACACCGGGTGGTCCGCTGTCGGTTGGCCGCTGCCGCTGGCGTACCACTTGGTCGAGCTGTCGTCGTCGGTCAGGCTCTGGACGTGCTCGGTGGTGCTGGTGGCGTTCGGGTAGTTCGACGCCACCGACTGGACGGTGGTGTTGACCTGCGTGGTCTCGCCGCGCAGGTCGGTGGCCGGTCCGGCGGCCGGGAACCCGGCGGGCCGGGCCGCGCCTGCCTCGTAGGAGGTGCCCCAGTAGCCCCCGACGGCCGGCGCGGTGCCGGCCCCCGCGGTGGCGTGGGCGGCCTGGACGCCCAGCGGGAGCACCAGGAGCGAGGCCGCGATCGCCGCGACCCCGCGTCTTCTGCTCGTCTTGTGCACGCGCACGGTTCCCTCTCTCGTCGACTGCGGTCGGCGGCCCGGGCCGGGGCCGCCCGTCGTGGAGTTGGTCACGCTTCCTGCGCCGCGTTCAGCAGGTCGAGCGCGCTGTGCTGGCAGCCGTTGCCGGTCACGGTGTACGCCCCGGCCCAGTGCGGACCGTACTGGTCGAGCGCGTCCCGGTCCTTGGCGTGCAGCGTGGCGGCCTGCGCCTTGAGGTAGGAGCTGTAGGGGTGATCGGCCAGCTGCTTGTTGAGCAGGCCCAGGCCCCTGGCGTACTCGCCCTTGAACGAGTCGCCGTTGGAGGTGCAGCCGGTGCCGTCCGGCTCGTACGGCTCGTGCAGGGTGCCTCCCGGGTTGAGGTAGCTGGAGGAGGTGGAGGCGTCGGCGAGGGTGCGCGCGCTGTCCAGCACCGCGCTGTCGCCGGTGGCCTTGTACAGCTCGGTGAGGCCGCCGAGGATCACGCCCTGGTTGTAGGTCCAGGTGGTGTCGCCGTTGTTGGCGCAGGAGCCGTTCAGGCCGTCGTTGACGGTGTGTCCGGAGTTGATCAGGCCGCTGCCCTGGAACCAGGACCACTCGTCCTTCGCGCGCTGGACGTAGGTGGTGTCGCCGCTGATCCGGTTGTGCAGCGCCGCGTTGAGCTGGAGGTACAGCTCGTTGGTGATCGCGTTCTTGCCGGAGGCGGTGGTCTCCCACTGCACCCCGCCGCCGCAGGTGGAGGTCCAGTAGTCGTGCATGTGGTCGGCGTCGGTGCGGGCGGTGGCCAGGTAGCGGCTGTCCCCGGTGAGGTCGTAGGCGTCCACCCAGGCGAGGCCCCACCAACCGGTGTCGTCCAGGTAGGAGTTGGTGAAGTTGCCGTCCTCGGCGCCGATGAGCTTGTCGTACGTGGTGGAGATCGCGTACTTGTAGCTCGGCATCCCGCTGATCCGGATGTTGTCGATGATCGCGGTGAGCGAGGTGGCCGAGGTCCACCAGCCGGCGAACTTGCCGGTGCTCCGGTCGTAGTCCATCATCAGCGCGGTCGCGGCCGCCTCGCTCTGGCTGGCCGCGTTCCAGTCCACCCGCGCCCACTGGGTGCAGACCGTCACCGAGGCGCCGTTGGTGCGCGCGCAGGCGCGCAGCGCGCCGACGCCCGCGTTGTTCCAGTCGTCGACGTTGTACATCTGGCTGCGCCAACCGGTCCAGCCTGACGGGGTCTTGGTGTCGCCGAGTTTGCTGCCGTTGGTCCAGCTGACCCCGCCGTCGAAGGAGCGGTCCAGCCACACCTCGTCGCCGGCGGCGCCGCCGTCGATGGAGGCCCAGCCCATGACATCGTTGTCGGATAGATGGAGCGCAATCGTCCGGCCGTTGCTGGACGCCGTCACGGGGATGCGGTCGCTGGTCGCGTGCGAGGGGTCGCGGGCGTCGCAGTACTTGTTGCAGATCGACGAGTTGGCCGCGTGCGCGGGTGTCGAGGTGACGGCCGGCGCCAGGCAGGCGAGCAGGCCGGCGAGCACGGCTGCCCGGCGCAGCCGGGCCGGACGAGGGGCGGAATCGGTCGAGGGGGGCACGTCTTGTCTCCCGGTCACAGGGGGGGGCGGACGAAGAGCGGGTGAACCGTAGGCAGGTAAGCGGGCGCGGTTTCGCCTGTCAAGGGCGCCGGCGGGATCGCGGGCGCGGAGGCTGGGTCATACCGGGCGGTGCGCGGAGCCGTTCGTGCGGGTCGGACCTGGTGGGGCGTGGCGCTCCACGGCGTAGGCGGGTCGGGCGGGCTCGGTGCTGCCTGGGTGGTGGCCACGTCGGCGGCGCCGGAGGGAGCCCGAGCGGCTATGTCGGCCGCCGGCGCCGAGGTCCGGGACAGTGTTTCGCGCGGTCACCGGAGGGGGCGATGAGATCCGCGCGTTGGTGTCCGGGCCGGGCGCGGGTGTCGCGCGTCCCGCCGAACCGGCTGTCCGCGCCGGTGCGGCGGCGGGTGATGGGCAAGCCGCTGCCGCCGCGCGAGGTGGACGAGAGGCTGGTGCCGTCGGCGTGGCGCAAGGCGGTGTACGCGAACGCAGAGTTGTCGCGGGTCGGGGGACCGGGGCGCGTACGTGGTGTGCGTGCTGGAACGGAGCCGCACCCGACCCTGAACAACCGCAGCGTGTTCGCCTCCCCCTCGTACCGGTGGTCCGACCCGCGCCCGGCTCCTGGACGGTGCGGCGTGGGACGCGGTGTGCGAGGCCGTGCTGAGCCTGGGCACGCCCCGTCGCCGAGTACCTGGCGGGGCTGGTGCGGGCCCCTGGACGCAAATGGGAGCGGCCGGCCGAGCGCCTGGGGCAGGCGGGCAAGGACGTGAAGGTGTCCGCTCGACGTCCTGCTGGACGGCCGGGTGAAGCCGAACGAGAAGCTCGGGGCGCTCGGCGAGCCGAAGTCGCCGGCCTGGCCGCGCGTGCGGGTCGAGAAGATGCTCGAAATCGACCTGCCGGACCTGCTGTTCGAGGTCCACTCCTGGACCGGATTCCTCGGAGCCTTCGTCCGCCTCGGGGACGGCACCACCCCCATGCGGGACCTGACCACTTCGGCGGTCGCGCTGCTGGTCTCCGAGGCGCGCAACGTCGGCATGACCCCGGTTGCCGACCCCGGCCAGGAGCCCCTGACCTGTTCCCGGCGTCAGGAGAGCTTTGCCTCGGGGGCGAAGGCGGGCAGCTTCTCCAGACTGCTTCGCACGGCCTCGGCGCCGTACTCGAACATCTGCCGCTCGTAGTCGTCCACCGCGCCGAGCAGGTCTCGGCGGCCTTCTTCGGCCTGGATCAGGCAGCGGCGCAGCAGGTCGGCGTCGCGCAGGGCGGTGTTGGCGCCGTTGCCGCCGGTCGGGGAGGTGGCGTGGATCGCGTCGCCCAGCAGCGTGACCGGGCCGGGCGTCCAGCGCTGACCGGGCTTGACCACCCGAATGGACAGGAGCGTGCTGTTGTCCGGGTCGGCCTGCTCGATCAGCGCGCGCAGCTGCGGGTGCCAGCCTTCCATCCTGGACAGCACGGCGTCCTGCGCGGTCAGGTCTTCCAGTGAGCCCTTCGGGGGCAGGATCATGGCCCAGCGTACGTAGTCGCCGATGTCGGGCAGTGTGACGTCGGGAGCCAGCTGCTCGGCGGCCTGCTTGGGCGGGGTGCGGAAGCGCATCGCGCCCAGCAGCAGGCTGACGCCGTTGCCCGTGATCTTCGCGCCGTAGGCCTTGGACAGGGCGGCGAACTCGTCGGTCAGCGGGGTGCGGCCGATGACGAACCGGACGCCGGTGTCATGCGGGACGGTCTGGGGTGAGAGCACCCCGCGGACCGCGGAGGTGACGCCGTCCGCGCCGACGAGCAGGTCGGCGGTGGCCGGGCCGCGGCGGGCGAACCGGGCTTGGACCGTGCCGTCGGCCAGCGCGTCGTAGCCGGTCAGCGCGGAGTCGGTGTGCACGGTCAGGCCGGTCAGCAGCAGGTGCCGCAGCACCTGCCGGTCGACCACGATGCCGCTGCGGCCCCCTCCGAGCCTGCCGACCTCGTTCAGCTGCGGGTCCAGGACCAGCTGCTCGACGGCGGCATCCATGACGACCTCGTCCAGCAGCCGGTGCCAGCGCGTCGGCAGGCAGTCGCGCACCGCCTGGAAACCGTCCGGGTCCAGCACCAGCCGGTACCCCTGGAACCGTGCCACGATCCCCGGATCGCGCTCGAACACCTCGGCCTCGATCCCGGCACCGCGCAGGCCCTGCGCGAGAGCCAGACCTCCCAGACCGGCTCCGACGACGGCAACGCGCATCGCACACCTCCAGCAGACGGGACGAACTTAGTTCGTCTTGACGATCTAAGTTCTACAAAACGAACTTAGATCGTGTCAAGCTAGAGTGGTCGGTATGCCCGCCGATCCGCACCGAAGCCGTGCAGCGCGCCACGCCCGCCCCGCCGCGGAGGTCTCCGCGCCGGCACCGCGCAAGAAGCCGATCACCGTCGAACGGATTACCGACGCCGCCCTGGAAGTCGTCTCCACCGAGGGGTACGAGGCGCTGACCGTTCGCCGGATCGCCACCGTGCTCGGGACCGGCCCGTCATCGCTGTACGCGCACATCGTCACCAAGGACGACATCGACGATCTACTGATCGGCAGGCTCTACGCCGATGTCGTGCTCCCCGAACCGGACCCGGCCGCCTGGCGCGAGCAACTGCTCGGGGTGTACACGCAGATCCGCGACCTGTACCTGAAATACCCCGGAGTCCCGCGCGCCGCGCTGGCCATGGTGCCGACCCACCTGGAAACACTGCGTGTCGGCGAAGGAATCCTGGCGATCCTGCTCGCGGGCGGCATCGAACCGAGGACGGCCGGATGGGCCCGCGACGCGATGTCCCTCTACGTCAGCGCCTACGCACTGGAGCAGTCGCTGGTCCGGCACCGACGCCGACACCAGGACCAGGAATGGGCGCTTGGCCATCAGGAGTTGCTGGACCGCTTCACCGCACTCCCCGCCGAGGAGTACCCGCTCACCCGGCGCCATGCCGCCCAGCTGATCTCCGGAACCGGACACGCCCGCTTCGAGTTCGCCCTCGGTCTGCTCATGAACAATCTGCGGCCCACTTCCGATTGACCTGCGGAGTGCGCTGGCCGAGTGGCGCGAGACTAGCCGCTGATTCGACCCGTTCACGGCACCAAGATCAGGCCTGGGTCCGGCTCGTCCCTGACGTCGAGAGAGTCCGCGCGTCGGGCCGGGTGGGCCTTGCTGCCGCTCTGCTCGACGAGAGGCCGAGCGCGCCGCCGAGGCCGGACACCTGGCTTTGGCCGCGCCCGGTAACGCTCCCGGCCGTGGACGAACTCCGCGCCCGCGTCGGCGCTTCGCCTGATGGCCTGTGAGAAGAGTGCGTCCCAGCTCTCGGTGCCCCTGCCCGGTCGGCGGGACGGTGCTTCACGTTCGCGGTAGATGCGCTGGCGGATGATCGTCGCCATCGTCTCGGCTTCTCGTTCGTCGGCGGTCGAATAGCTCGTACGCCCCGACATGCGGATGGCCAGGGTGGGGTAGCAACTGCCAGAGGGTCATCTCCGCGTTGTCGTTGACCTCCTGGCCCTCATCGCCCCTGCGAGGAGCAGTAGCAGCCCTTCGTCCGAGGAAGGGCCAGCCGGTTCGACCGGTGCAACAGAGCTGAGCAGTCACGTTGCGGAAGGCAGCTCACACGTGAGAGGCGGGCTCCACTCCCGGCAGGTGCGTGCTGTCAGACGGCTGCGAATGCTTGTCTGATCAGCGGTTCGGCCTTCTCCAGGTCAGTTGCCGACGCTATCCGGACTTCCAGATCGCCGGTCCCGAGGTGCCCGATGTTGCGCATGTCTCGGGTGAAGTTCTCCTCCAGCACGACGGTGCGCGGGTCAACCCTGAGGTAGACGAGGATCGCCTCGTGCTTCGGGCGGAAGATCACCGAGGCGATGTTCACCAGCCGCCGGTAGGCGATGTAGTGCCGGAGCGGAGCCACTTCGACCTCGCCCCACCGCGTGAGGGCGTCGTCCACCTCCGCATACAAGTCCCGCAGAGACTCAGGGACCAGGCTGCTCAGCAACGGCACGGGAGCTGACGGCGCGATGACGTCCCGTGTGCTCCGGTGTCGGGTCCGTCGGGATGAAGCGGGATTCGCCGACCCGGGCGAGGAGTCCACGAGCAGCAGGCTCAGCAGGTCGTCCTCGAAGACGCGGTAGCGCACCAGATCGATCAGTTCGGGCAGCGCTGCACCGCCACGCGGTCGTGGTGGGAGAAACTGGCGGCGATGCAGACCATGCGAGGGCGGCGCCAGTCGATGGTCTGGGCGGCCTCGGCCCCGAGCACCTTCCGGACGAGCGCCTCGACCTCGTGATGTGCGGACTCCAGCCAGGCCAGGTAGGAGACGGCCTGTGACAGGACTCCGTTGTCGGAGCCCTTCTTGTACTCGATCACGACCGGGCTGCCGTTCTCGTCCAGCCCAAGGGTGTCGATGCGTCCGCGGTGCCACGGTCCCGTCGGGTACTCCGAGGCCAGGAACCGAATGCCCAGCATCGCCTCCAGGCCGGCCTCGACCCGCTTCTGCAACTCCCGCTCCAGTGCCACCGTCGAACCGGGCACCTCGGCGTCCCGCCCGTCGGCATCCCGCCGAAACAGCATCAGCTCGGCCATCGTCCCCCCTTCTTCCGGCAAGTGAGCTAATCCTCGACGGGTCCGATGTATTCCGTGCCCGCCGGGCCGAAACAGCCGTTTCACCAGTTCCAAGCGCTGGCGCACCGTTCTGTTTCGCCTACGAGTGCCTGCGGGCGCCGCGAGCGCCAGAGCGGCGCCCGTTCTGTGAGCCCGGTGTGAGCCCGGGGGCGCCGCCTCCCCCGATCGGCCGAGCGCGCGGCGCGGGCCGCTCAGTGGGTGAAGGTGCGCCGGTAGGCGGTGGGAGTGGTGTTCAGGGTGCGCCGGAAGTGCAGACGCAGGTTCGCCGCCGTGCCGAGGCCGCAGTCCCGGGCCACCTGGTCCACCGAGTGGTCCGTCGTCTCCAGCAGTTCGCGTGCCCTGCCCAGGCGGGCGCTGAGCAGCCACTGAAGTGGCGTGGTGCCCGTCTCCGCGGCGAAGCGGCGCATGAAGGTGCGTGGTGAGACGCCCCCGTGCCGGGCGAGCGCGCGGAGTGTGAGCGGCTCGTCGAGGTGGCGCAGGGCCCAGCCCCGGGTCTCGGAGAGCGAGGTGTCGCCGGCCACGGTGAGGGGAGCCGGGATGTACTGGGCCTGCCCGCCGTCGCGGTGCGGCGCCGCCACCAGTCCGCGGGCGATCCGGTTGGCCACGACCGCCCCCAGGTCGCGGCGTACGAGGTGCAGGCACAGATCGATGCCGCAGCACACTCCGGCCGACGTGAGGACGTCGCCCTGGTCGACGTAGAGCACGTCGCGGTCGACCGTGACGGACGGGAAGTTCCGCTCGAGTTCGCCGGTGTGCATCCAGTGGGTCGTGGCATGCAGCCCGTCCAGGACGCCCGCCTCGGCCAGCGCGAAGGCGCCCGTGCAGATCGACACCACCCGCCGGCCCCGGTCCCGCGCCTGGGCCAGCGCGTCGAGCACCTCCTCCGGTGGTCTGGCCGGCGTTGCGCTCCCCGGCTCGTATCCCGGCACGATCACGGTGTCGGCGGCGCGTACCTGGTCCAGGCCCCCTTCGGTCTCGAGGGAGAAGCCCGCGGTGGTCGCCACCTTGGAGCCGAGCCCGCACACGGTCACCTCGTAGGGGGTCTCCGGGCGGGCGGTGAAGATCTGCGCCGGGATCGCCAGGTCGAGCGGGGTGACCCCGTCCAACGCCAGGACAGCGACTCGGTGGGTGGTCGTGGCAGCCATGGCAATATTCTATTGACAGCGGGCAATATTGCCACTCACCTGGTCAGGGGCGCGCCTGCCAGCCTGGTGGACATGACCGGATCGATTCGCAGCCAGGTGGCCCCCGAGGCGGCCGCCGACCTGATCGCGCTGCCCGACACACCGCTCGCCGGTGCTGTCCTGCGGCTGATCAAGCCGGTGGAATCGCCCTCGGTGTTCAACCACAGCGTGCGCACCTACCTGTTCGCCCGGCTCGTTGCCGCGCGTCTCGAACTGACCGCCGGCCAGGACTACGACGACGACCTGCTGTTCGCGGCGTCCACGATGCACGACCTCGGCGTGGCGCCGGACGGCCCGCACACCCAGCGGTTCGAGGTCGAGGGGGCCGACCGGGCCGCCGCGTTCCTCCTCGACCACGGGCGGTCCGAGGCGGACGCCGACGAGGTCTGGCAGGCCATCGCCCTGCACACCTCGTCGGGCATCGCGGACCGCCGCGGCACGCTGTGCCTGCTCGTACGCGAAGGCGTCGCGCTCGACTTCGGCGGCCCGATGGGCGACACCTATGCCGACGTCCTCAGCGACGAGCAGGCCGACCTCGTCCACACCGCCTACCCGCGACTGGAGATGATCCGCTCACTCACCGACGCGATCGTCGCGCAAGCCGCCAAGAACCCGAAGAACGGCCCGCGTTACGCGATACCCGGTGAGTTCCTGCGCGAACGCGAGACCTTCGGCCGGACCCGGATGGAGCGCGCCTGCGACTCCTCCCGATGGGGCAACTGACCCGCCCTGCCCGGCCGGGCGCAAAGCAAGGCCGACCCGGAAGTCGGCCCGGACACCAGAGAAACGGACACACCGCAATGCCCATCCACCCCGTAGAGGTTCCCGACAACTCGCCGGTCTTCGGAGGGACCACCAGCGCCTTCGCGCGCTTCGGCCACGCCCCCGCGGTCCGTTCGCACGGGCACCTGTTCATCTCCGGCCAGATCGGCCGCCGCCCCGACGGCGTCCCCGGGGAGAGCGCCGAGGAGCAGACCGAGCTCGCCATCCGGCGCCTTGAGGAGATTCTCCGGCTGGAGAACCTCGACCTCGGCGACCTGGTGGACGTGACCAGCTACCACGTCGACATCCGCGAGAACATGTCCGGCTTCCTCGCGGCCAAGCAGCGCCTCGTCAAGGCTCCCTACCCCGCCTGGACGATCATCGGGGTCAGCGGCCTCGCCAGCCCGGAACTCCTCGTCGAGATCCAGGCGACCGCCGCCTATCCGGACGGCGCGGCCCGGTAGAGCGCGGCTCAGGGCCCCGGAGTCCCGGCTCCGGGGCCGGCGCCTGGCCTGTCAGGCGACTTGGAAGGACCGCTTGGACAGGCCGAACCGGTAGCCCTCGACCGTCATCCGGACGGGCGTCTCGGGGTCGGTCGCGGCTCCGAGGGTGACGAACATCGGCGTGTAGTGCTCGACGGTGGGGTGCGCGAGGTGCACCGCCGGGGCCAGGCCGCGGTAGCCGGCCAGGGTGTCCACGTCGCCGCGGGCGAGGGCGTCGGCCGCCCAGGCGTCGAAGTCGGCGGACCAGGACGGCACGACGTTGTGCACGAACTGCTCCCGGGTGAGGAAGGGGACCCCGTGTGTCATGTAGCCCGACCCGACCACGAGCACGCCTTCCTCCCGCAGGTCCCGCATCCGGCGGCCGATGTCCATCAGCCGGGCGGGGTCGTGGGTGGGGAGGGACATCTGGAGGACCGGCACGTCGCCGTAGGGGTACATGGTCTTCAACGGGACCCACGCGCCGTGGTCCAGGCCGCGGCGGGCCTGCTGGTGGACCGGTTCGGTGTCCGGCAGCGAGGCCCTGACGCGGGCGGCCAGCGCGCCGGCGTCCGGTGTCGCGTAGGTCATCCGGAAGTAGCGCTGGGCGAAGCCTCCGAAGTCGTAGACCAGCGGCGTGTTCGGGCCCGTCGCCGACAGGCTGAGCGGCGCGGACTCCCAGTGCGCGCTGACGATCAGGATCGCGGTCGGCTTGGGCAGCGCCTGCGCCCAGCCGAACAGTTCGCTCATCCATGGCGCGTCCTCGAACAGCGCCGGAGAGCCATGGCTGAGGTAGAGCGCGGGCATCGGGCCGTCGGCCGGCGTCCAGGGGCGCTGACCGCGGCTGGCGGGAGCCTGCTCGGTCATGAAGCGGTCGTAGGCGGCCGCGGGGTCGGCAGCAGCATTCATACGTGCCCTCGCTGGGTACTTGGGGGAGAGGGACAGGCGCCCGGCCGGCGGGTCGGCGTCGTTCACGGAGCCGTGGGGCGCAGGACGAAGTCGTAGGTGAGGGTGCGGTACGGCCGGTCGAGGCCGCGTGCGCGGTGATCGTCGTGGCGGGTGGTCGTCCTGACCGCGTCGGCGGGGACGTTGCCTTCGATGGTCCCGGCGACCAGGGGGTCGCCGTCGAAGTAGATCTGGGTGGTCAGCGGCAGGCATCCGTCGGCGGAGACGATGGCGTGGATGTGCAGCGGTCGCATGCCCTGGAGGCGCAACGCCCGGGTCAGCGCGGCAAGCGGGCTGTCCGTGGCCAGGCCGAAGGTCTCGGTGCCGGGCATCACCGTGCGGAACTCGTAGCGGCCCTCCGCGTCGGCGATGATCCGGGCGCGGAGGTTGTCGACGGGGACGCCGGTGGCGTCGTTGGGGATGTTCAGCGGCGCGAAGTCGCTGCTGTCCATGCCGGAGTAGACGTTGTCGGCGTCGATCTGCCAGATCTCGAGGGCTGCTGCGGGCAGCGGGGCACCGGTGGTGGTGCGCACGGTCCCGGAGACGACGAGGGGTTCGCCGGGTTCGTCGGGGCGCATGGGCAGTACGGCGGGGCTGTGCAGGACGGGAGCGCCGGGGCGGTGGGCGGGGCCTTCCATCTCCCAGTGGCTCGCGCCGTCCTTCTCCGGGTGTGCGTAGGTCGCGCCCACGGTTCCTTTGAGGACGGTCTTGTAGAAGAAGATGCTCGCGGACGGCAGTTCGCCGGCGTCGGCGACCTGCTGGAGCCACTCGATGGTGGCGAGCAACTCCTCGAGGGTGACCTGGTGTTTGAGGATGACGTCGTCGACGGCGCGGCGCAGGTCGGCGAACACGACCTGCAGCCGGCTTTGGGACTCGCTCACGTGCGGTGCTCCCTTCAGGATCGGTCAGCGACGGATACCGGCGATGAGCTCTTCCCAGTTCCGGTGGGCGATGCGCTCGCGGTCGGCCTGGGCGATCGGCGCGGTTTCCAGGAAGCGCCGCGCGGACCCGGCGCGCTCCCGGTTGAACGGGTAGTCGGAGGCGTACATGATCCGTTCGACGCCGACCGTCTCCAGGCTCCACCGCAGGTACCTGTGGCTGGAGATGCCGCCGGGGGTGATGAAGATGTTCGAGCGGAAGTACTCGGCGATCGGGCGCCGCAGCGCGGTGAGCTTGTCCATGGCCGCGATGCGGTCGAGGTAGAACAGCACGACCTCGCCCCAGTGCCCGAGGACGAGTTGCAGCCCGGGGAACCGGTCGAAGACGCCGGCGATGATCATCCGGAGGACGGTCAGCCCGGCGTCGTAGTGCCACCCGAACGCGCCGGTGGCCAGCATGTCGTCCACCGGCGGGCCGAAACCGCGGTAGTAGGCCCCGGTGACCGCCGGGAACGGGACGCTGGGGTGCAGGTAGACGGGTACGCGCAGATCCTCGGCAGCCTCGTAGATGTCCCAGAACTCGGGCGCGTCCAGCGCCCGGCCCCGGGAGTTCGCGTTGACCAGCGTGCCGTTGAGCCCCAACTCGGTGACCGCGCGCCGCAGTTCGGTGGCTGCGGCGCGCGGGGCGGAGGTGGCGAGCGCCGCGAACCCCTGGAACCGCCCGGGGTGGCGGCGTACGGCGGCGGCGATCGCGTCGTTCGTGGGCGCCTGGAGGGCGACCGCCTCGGCCGGGTCGAGGTCCTGCAGCCCCGGCGTCGTGAGGGACAGCACCGACACGTCGATCCCGGCGTCGTCCATCGCGGCGACGCGCTCGCTGCCGAGGTCCAGCAGCGCCGGCGTGATGTCGCTGGCGACCGCCCACTTCATCATCGGTGCGGCGAGCCGGGGGTCGTGCCGCTGCCACGCCTCGACCACGTCGGCGGTGACGAAGTGCTCCTCAAGACCGTAGAGCCGCACCGGGGTTCAGCTCCGCACGGACGTGAGTGCGCGGGCCCAGGACTCGAGCTGGTCGAACAGGACGGAGGCGGCGTCGTCGTGTACCGGGGAGGGCTTGAACACCGAGAAGTTCTCGAAGTCGGTGAACAGCGAGAACGACAACTGCTGGCGCACGTGGGCCAGTTGGAGTTCGCTCGCGATCGCCCGCAGGTGCTCGATCGCCCGCGTTCCGCCGAGCGAGCCGTAGGAGACGAAGGCGGCGGCCTTGTTGTTCCATTCGGCGTAGAGGTAGTCGATGGCGTTCTTCAGCACCCCCGAGGTGGAGTGGTTGTACTCCGGGGTGACGAAGATGTAGCCGTCGAACTCCCTGATCTTGGCGGACCAGGCCTTCGTGTGGTCGCTGGTGTACGCGCCCCGGCTCGCGGGCACGGCCTCGTCCAGGTGCGGCAGCGGGTAGTCGAGCAGGTCGATCAGTTCGTAGTCGGCGTCGGCGCGCTCCTTGGCCTTGGTCAGCACCCAGTTCGCCACCGCTTCGCCGTTGCGGCCGGGGCGGGTGCTGCCGAGGATGACGGCGATCTTGAGGTTGGTCATGGGATGTCCCTACGAAGGTGAGGCGGGCCGGACGATCCGAGCGGCACGCTTGAATGTTCAAGTCACACGCTAGTCCGCTTCACGTGAAGATTCAAGTCAGCCTCTCCGGTGGCGCCAGTAGACTGCGCGCATGTCTGTCCCAGGGGCGTCCGAGGCGTCCGAGCCGCGCTGGCTCACCGGCGACCAGCTGGCGGCGTGGCGCGGGTTCGTGAAGCTCCTCCAGCGGCTGCCGGCGGCGCTGGAGTCGCAGCTCCAGCAGGACGCCAGGCTCAGCTTCATCGAGTACCACGTGCTGGCGCACCTGTCCGACCAGCCCGAGCGCCGTATGAGGATGAGCGAGCTCGCGGTCATGGCCAACACGGAACTGTCCCGCCTGTCCCACATGGTCGGCCGGCTCGAGAACCGCGGGTTCGTGCGCCGCGAGCCCGATCCGCGCAACGGGCGCTACACCCAGGCGATCCTGACCGACGCCGGCCACGCCTACCTGGCGGAGGCGGCGCCCGGACACGTGGCCCGCGTGCTGGACCTGTTCGTCGACGTCCTGGACCCGGACGAACTGTCGACGCTGCACCGGATCTCCGACAAGGTGCTCGCCCGCATCGAGAGCGCGGGCTGAAACGACGGCGTACGGACGTACGCGCACCGGCCCCCGTACCGAATCGTGATCGCGCGTCCGCACCGCCGGCCCTTGACAGATGATTGGCCTAGACCAAATATGGGCGCAGTCGCGCGCGATCGGGTCGACTCCCCTCGCTCCGTTGGCCGTTGAGGCCCGACGAAACCGCCCGGACGTCCCTCGGCGTCCGGGCCCCGTGCTGTTCCGCTGGTGTGTCCTGGCTCTACTTCCTGTGGTGGGAGCGTTGATGAGACGAACTGGACCTGTTCGCGCGTTGCTGGCCGCCGCGGCGGCCGCCGCCGTGTCCGCCGGACTGGTGGTGACGGGAGGAGGCACCGCCCAGGCCGCCGCCCCGGCCCCCCGAACGACCCTGCCGGCCCACGTGGTCGCGCCGTACTACGAGACGTACTCCGGTGGCAGCCCGGCCGCCCTCGCGGCCGCGTCCCACAACGCGTACCTGACGCTGGCGTTCCTCCAGACGCCCGAGGCCGGTTCCTGCACGGCGACCTGGAACGGCGACCCCACGACACCGGTGTCCAGGTCCGTCTACGGCAAGGACATCTCGGCCCTCCAGGCGCGCGGCGGCGACGCCATCCCGTCGTTCGGCGGTTACGCGGCGGACAGCACCGGCACCGACATCGCCGACAGCTGCACCGACGTCAAGTCGATCGCGGCGGTCTACGAGAGCCTGGTCACCACGTACGGCGTGAGCCGGATCGACCTCGACGTCGAAGTCGACGCCCTGTCCGACACCGCGGGCATCGACCGCCGCAACAAGGCGATCGCCCTGGTCGACAGCTGGGCCCGACGCACCCACCGCAGCGTCCAGTTCTCCTACACGCTGCCGACGACGACGACCGGCCTCGGCGCCACCGGCCTGGCCGTGCTCCAGAACGCCGTCAAGAACCACGCACGGGTGGACGTCGTCAACATCATGGCGTTCGACTACTACGACGGCGCGGCGCACGAGATGGCGACCGACGCCGAGACCGCCGCGGCCGGCCTGCACGACCAACTCGCCGCGCTCTACCCGGCGGAGCCGTCGTCCCGGCTGTGGAGCCGGATCGGCGTCACCCTGATGCCCGGGATCGACGACTTCGGCGCCGCGGAGACGTTCACCACGGCGGACGCCGCCACCGTCGAGCACTGGGCCGCCGCCAAGCGGATCAACACCCTCTCCTTCTGGGCCCTCCAGCGGGACAACGGCACCTGCCCCGGCACGGCGGGCGCGGGCGCGTGCTCCGGCGTGGCGCAGACCGACTGGTACTTCAGCCACACCTTCGAGCGGTTCGCCCCCGCCGACCACGGCTGGACGCAAGGCCGTTCCTCCTCCGCGGGCCTCCCCGCCACCCCGCGCACACCGCAGCACGCCACCCGTATGTGACCGGGTCCGGGCTCCGGCCGCGCGCCGACCGCCGCCGCCGGAGCCCGGCCACCCCTGCGACCGGTTCAGGCGGCCGGTCGGCAGCGGGCGATGACGGAGCCGACGTGGCGGAAGTCCTGGCTGGTGTCGATGTCGGGTGCGGCGCCGTCCTGGAAGAGGACGATGATGTCGGAGCCGCCGAACTGGAAGTAGCCGAACTCCTCGCCTTTGGTGACGCGGGTGCCCTCGACGGTGGTGAGGTTCACGGAGGCGACATGGGCCATGCCCACCGCGACGACGGCGACGAGGCCCAGGTTGCCGTGCTCCGACTCCGCGGTGTCGAGGACGAGCACGCCCCTGGTCTGGGAGAACTCGTAGCCGCTCTTCGCGCTGTCCTTGGACGCGAGCTGCCCGTCCTCCAGGTCGACCTGCATGAAGACCTTGCCGCTGACCACGAAGGACTCCTTGACCAGGCCGGAGACGGGCACGTGGTAGCGGTGGTAGGCCGAGGGCGGCAGCATGTAGTGGGTGAAGGAGCCGCCCGCGAACGCGTCGGCGTACCGGCTGCCTTCGATCAGCTGCCGGATGTTCCCGTAGTGGTGCGTGCCCTTGACCGTGGTGCGGGGGATGTTCGACGCCTCGTCGATGCCGTAGGAGTGCTGGAACTGGCAGTCGGCCGGTGAGGTCACGACGAGGTTGTCCGCGGGGTCGCGGATGGGCCGCAGCCCGGGGTTGAGCTCGCGGGCGAAGAACTGGTTGAACGTCAGCCAGCCGCTGGGCATGTTCGGCCTGCCGCCGGCCAACGACTCCTCGACGTGGTACTCCGGGGCGTCCCGGAGGAACGACTCCAGGACCTCCTGGCTGAAGGACTCAGGGGTGTCCAGGAAGCCGCCCCACTGGCGGGCGAAGGCGGTGAGCCAGCCGCGGAAGGGCTCGCTGTTCTCGGCGATGGCGGCGCCGCCCCCGTCCGCTTCCCAGTCCGCCTTCTCGTCGACTTTCTGGTCGACCAGCCAGAAGAAGTGCGCCAGCCGGTCGCTGACCTCCTGGGCGTAGCGCTCGTGCGGAGCCGACTTCCGCCACGCCGCAGCGTCGGACTGGCGGGGCACCCAGCGGATGAAGCCCCGGAGGTAGTCGTAGTACTCCGGCAGGGACCGCGGCCAGTCCAGCGCGTCGCGCAGGTCGGGGTCCAGGTCCGCCTGGGCGCGTTCCCCTGCCCGGCGCAGCGATTTCACGAGCAGGTCGCCGAGAGCGGGGTCGCGGTCGAGGGTGGCTTGCAGCTCCTGGACGATCTGGTCGGGCCCGTTCATACCGGTCCTCCTTCTCGTGGGACGTCCGTCGGCGTCCGCGGTCCCGCACGGGCCGGCCGTCCCCGTGTCCCGGAATGTCGGTGGACCGGTCGGCGGGGCCCGTGTCCCCGGTGGTCGGGTACCCGGTCGTTCTTACGCCAAAGCTGGCAAAGTCACGGAAGTGTCGCCGCCGGTCCGGGGTGGCATCCCCGGCGCGAAGGGTCGAAATGCCATGTTTGCGTAGTCGTTCATGTGCCCGGCACGGTGAAGGAGGCGCAGGATGGAAGACGGCGAGCCGGAGCGTACCGGGTCCACCCGCCAGGGGGCCGAGGGAGCCGGGGCCGGAGCGGGCGGGACGGCGGGCGGGCCGGCCCCCGAGAAGCCGTCGGACCTGCCCAGCGGGTCGTCGCGCGCGATCCTCCGGCGCACGCTGCGGGAGTACAAGGCCGACAACCTGGCCGACTGGGCGGCGGCGCTCACGTACTACGCGATCCTGGCGGTCTTTCCCGCGCTCCTGGCCCTCGTCTCGATCGTGGGGCTGCTGAGCAAGTCGGCCGCCAAGTCGCTGACCGACAACATCACCAGCGTGGCGCCCGGCGCCGTCCGCCCCACCCTGACCGGCATCGTCAGCCAGGTGCAGGCCAGCGGCAACAAGGCCCTGATCCCGCTGATCGCCGGCGTCGTGGTCGCCCTGTGGTCGGCGTCGGGATACGTGGCGGCCTTCATGCGGGCGGGGAACGCCGTCTACGACATCGGTGAGGGGCGCCCCGCGTGGAAGACCCTGCCCGTCCGGTTCGCGATCACCGTCTTCCTCGTCATCGTCCTGGCCGCGATCTCGGTGGGCATCGTGTTCACCGGCAGCCTGGCCCGTAAGACGGGCAGCATCCTGGGCCTGGGCGACACGGCGGTGACGGTGTGGAACTACGCCAAGTGGCCGGTCATGGTGATCCTCTTCGCGCTGGTGGTCGCGGTGCTGCACTGGGCCGCACCGAACGTCCGGCGCCCCTTCGCCTGGGTCACCCGCGGCAGCCTGCTCAGTATCGTCATCTGGATCGTCGCCTCGGTCCTGTTCGCGCTCTACGTCGCGAACTTCGGCAGCTACAACAAGACCTACGGCACCTTCGCCGGGATCATCGTCTTCCTCATCTGGCTGTGGATCTCCAATATCGCCCTGCTCCTGGGCCTGGAGTACAGCGCGGAGTCCGAACGCGCCCGGGCCCACGAAGCCGGCCACCCGCCCGGCGAGGAGCCCTACGTCGAGCCGCGCGACCGCCGCAAGCTCTGAGGCGCCGCCGCCGGCTGCGCGGGGTGGCGGCACCGTCTTACGGTGAGTGATTCCGGAGAGCGTATACGCGAACCAAGCTTCGTGTATGGTCTTGCAGGGATCTCTGTGATCGCCGTCTGATGCCGTATGCACAGGCCCATGGACGTTCGGGCGCCCCGCTCCGGGCGGCCGTGGGTGCTCTTCTTGACCAGCGAAGACCGTAGAGGACGCGGGCCCATGGCAGGAACAGGGCGCGATCTGCGTGAGGGCGCGCGGTTCGCCGAACCCGGTGGCGACTTCGGCGCCGCGCCGTACGAGACGGGGCAGCTTCAGCGGTGCGCCCTGCGGCTGTACGCCGAGGACGCGCTCGCCCGCCGTCTCGGCGTGCCGGTGGGGATGCCGGGGGGCGTGCCGGCGGGGATGCCGGCGGGCTTGTCGGCGGGCGCCGAATGGCGGGCGGCAGCGTGGCCGACCCAGGTCCCGACTCTTCCTAGTGTGTGAGGTATTGACCATGACGCAGATAGAGACCAGTACGCCGCGTGAGGCCCTCGACCTGCTGATGGCCGGCAACCAGCGGTTCGTCGACGGCGCCCCGGAGCACCCCAACCAGGACGCCGCCCGGCGCGCGGAGACCGAGGCGTCGCAGCACCCCTTCGCCGTGCTGTTCGGCTGCTCCGACTCCCGGCTGGCCGCGGAGATCATCTTCGACCGGGGCGTCGGCGACCTGTTCGTGGTGCGCAACGCCGGCCACGTCGTCGGCCCCGAGGTGCTCGGCAGTATCGAGTACGGCGTGGACCTGCTGGGCTGCCCGCTGGTCGTGGTGCTCGGGCACGAGTCGTGCGGCGCGGTGGGCGCGGCCTGCTCCGTGCTCGACAACGGCGCGGCCCCGGGCGGCTACGTCCGCGACCTCGTCGAGCGGGTGGCCCCCAGCGTGCTGGCGGCCAGGGCCGCCGGGCGGGTGCGGCCCGACGAGATCCTTGCCGAGCACGTCCGCATGACCACGGACCTGCTGATCGACCGGTCCCGCGTGCTCGCGGAGAACGTCGCGGCCGGGCGCACGGCCGTGGTCGGCCTGCGCTACCGCCTCGCCGACGGCACGGCGCACCTCGTCGCGTCCCACGGCCTCGACGTCCAGGTCCCCGCCGCGTCCTGACGCGGCCCGGGCAGCGTCCCGCGGCAGCCCTGGCTCCAGCCAGGCGACGCCTGCGGTGCGGGCGCCGCAGGGGATCTGTTCGTGGAGCGCGGTGACCTGGTCGGGGTCGAGGGTGTAGTTCCAGGTCTGGAGGTCGCTGACGGCGCCGGTGGCCGCGGCGGTCCAGGGCGGGGCGGGAACTGGACTGCTGTTCTGCCACGGTGGAATCCGCTCATTGCATGGCGCCGGGGCGATCATGGTTCAGGTGTCTCGGGCTGTTCGGCCTGAGCGACCAGCGTCCGGAGTGCGCGTGCCGCGGCGGTGGCGTGGGTTTCGGGCATGGCGAGGAAGATCTTCCACAGCAGGTCCGAGTCGGCGATCGGGATGTGGACGAGTTCGGACGCGGTACGGCCGGAGGACTCCGGGAGCAGTGCGACGCCGAGGCCGTTGCGTACGTAGGTGGCGCCGTCCTCGACGTCGGTGATCTCGATGGCTACCTGCCGGTCGAGTCCGACCGTCTTGAACGCCTCGTCGGCGACGGCGCGGTTGCCGTAGCCGGCGGGGAAGTCGACGAACGCCTCGCGGGAGAGGTCGCGGATCGAGACGCTTGTGCGCTGCGCGAGCCGATGACTCCGGGGCGCGGCGAGCAAGAGCCTCGTCGAGGCGACCAGTTCCAGCCGCAGGCCCCGCGGCGGGGGGCCGATCAGGGAGACGAAGGCGGCATCGAGGTGCCCCTGATCGAGCGCCTGGACCAGACCGGGCGACCCGTCGGCGGACGTGGCCAGTCTGATCTCGACGCCGGGGTGGCGGCGGTGGAAGGTCCCGAGCAGCCGCGGTAGGTCCAGACCGGCCAGTGAACTCATCGTGCCCAGACGCAGAGTGCCGCCGATCGTGCCGGTGGCGGTGCCGACAGCGTCGCGGGCTGTCCGGGCCGCGACGAGTGCCGCGCGGGCCGGCTCGAGGAACGCGCGGCCGGCTTCGGTGAGCCGCACCCGGCGGGAGGTCCGCTCCAACAGCGTCGCGCCCAACTCACGCTCCAGTGAGGCGATGGTCGCCGAGACCGCGGACTGGACCACATGCACCCGCGCGGCGGCGCGGGTGAACGAACCCTCCTCGGCCACGGCGACGAAGCATTCCAGTTGCCTGAGTTCCATGCGGTCAGCATGACAGATCAATCTCGACGAGAGATCGATGCTAGCGGAATCATTCGTTCGCGCTGATGGAGGTCAGCTGTCACCGTAGAGGCATCCCTCCCTACAACCGCGGAGTCCCGTCGTGCCTTCACGCGCGCCCAGCAGCGCCACCCCCTCGGCCACCACGCCAGCCACCACGCCAGTCACCGCCCCGAACCGTTCCGCCGGTACCCGTATCGGATCGGCATCCCACGGAGCGAGCTTCTGGCTGGTGGCCGCGGCGTTCATGATCGCGATGGCGTTCAACGCCGTACCGTCTCCGCTGTACCCCCTGTACCAGCAACGTGACGGATTCGCGACGCTGATGGTCACCGTGGTCTTCGCGGTGTTCGCCTTCGGCGTGGCCACCAGCCTGATCATGGCCGGGCACCTCTCGGACTGGATCGGACGCAAGCGCATCCTGCTGCCGGCGCTGGGGCTCGAACTGGTCACCGACATACTGTTCCTGGCCAGCCCATCGCTTTCCGTGCTGATCGTGGCCCGGCTGCTCGGCGGCCTGGGCATCGGCATGATCACCGCGACCGCGACCGCCCATCTCCACGACCTCCACCGTGCGCACCGGCCACACGCCGGACCGGATCGGTTCGAGATCGTCTCCACCGGCGCCAACCTCGGCGGGCTCGCCGTCGGCCCCCTGATCGCCGGTGCGTTGGCGCAGTACGTCGACCACCCGCTGCGGGTGCCCTACCTCGTCTTCGGCGTCCTTCTCCTGCTCGCGATCCTCGCGGTCGCGGTCGCCCCCGAGACCGTCGAGCTGCTGACCTCCCGGCCGGCCTACCGTCCTCAGCGGGTCAGCGCCGACCACGGCGACCGCCCCGCCTACATCGCGGCTGCCGCCGCCGGGTTCGCCGCATTCGCGATCAACGGCGTCTACACCGCGCTGTCGGCAGGGTTCCTCCTCGGCGTACTGCACAAGCCCGGTCACCTGCTCGCCGGCGCGGCTGCCTGCGTCCTGATGGCCGCCGCCGTGATCGCCCAGACCGCGGCCAACCCGCTCAGCGCGAGCGTGCGTCGAGGACTGGGTCTGGGGCTCGGCGTGGCCGGACTGGTGCTGCTCGCGGTCGGCGTCCGGTCCGCCGACCTGACGATCTTCCTCGTCGCCGGAATCGTCGCCGGCGCAGGATCGGGCATCTTGACCAAGAGCGTCATCGGCGCCGTCGCGGCAATGGCCGAGCCCTGCAAACGCGGCGAAGCCATCTCGGGGCTCTTCCTGTTCTGCTACGCGGGCATGAGCCTGCCCGCCGTCGGCGTCGGCATCCTGAGCCATTACCTCGCGCTCACCACCGCGGTCTACATCTTCAGCGTCGTCCTGGTCGCGGTGCTCGCGGGTGCCGCGCTGCTGTCCTTCCGGTCCTCGCGCAGCTGACAGGGCCGTCGGCCCCGGAGCTCCATCAGAACGACAAGGCCGTCAGGGGGCGGGGTGGAGTCTGGCGAGCCAGTGGAGGAGGAGGGCGGTCTCGGTGGGGTGGAGCGCGGCGGGGGGCTGCTGCTTGAGCTGGGCCGCCAGGGCGAGAGCGGCCCGGGACGGGTCGTCGGCGGCGGAGAAGGAGCGGGGCGCCGCGGACTCGTCGAGGCAGGAGGCGAAGACGGCGTCGCGGACCCGGGTGGACAGCAGCGGGTCGGCGAAGCGCTCGGGCTGGGAAAGGATGCTGAGGGCGACCCCGACGTTGGCCGACAGGATGGCCTGCGCGGCCTCCTCGGTGGGGATCTTCACCGCGCCGACCGCCGCGCACCGCTCGAGGGTCTGCTTGAGCAACTCGAAGATACGGTTCGCGGGTTCGGGCACCTCGGGCAGGACCGGCGAGAACATCAGCCGGTACAGCGCCCGGTTGGTCAGCGCGAAGTCGGTGTGGTCGTTCCAGCCCGCGCGCAGGTCGGCGACCGGGTCGTCGGTCGCCTCGAGCGCCTGCTTGCGGCTGATGTAGCGCTCGAAGCCGTGCGTCACGAGGGCCATGAGCAGGCCGTTCTTGTCGCCGAAGAGGCGGTACAGGATGGGCTGGGTGACCCCGACCGCCTCGCAGACCGCGCGGGTGGAGACGTCGTTGCCGGGCGAGGCGTTCAGCAGTGCCTCGGCCGCCTCGAGCATCCGGGCCCGCAGGTCGCCGGTCTTCGGCTCGCCGGTCCGCGGGGGGCCGGCCTTCGCCGCCTTCGCGGTCCTCGCGGTGGTGTCGGGTGTCATGGCGGTTCTCCGTCTCCTTTCCGTCGCGGTCCGGGGTGGGGCCCGGGTGCGGGTGCGCGCCGCCCGGGGCGGAAGGGCCAGCGTAGTGGGCCCGACGGGTGCCCTTCCGCCCCGCGGTGGCGCTACTTGCGGTCGGCGGGAGCGCCGGCGCCGTCCCCGGCTTCGGCGCCGTCCCCGTCTTCGTTTCCGTTGATCATCGCCGAGGTCAGGACGGTGCCGCCGATGCCCCAGCCTCCGTCGGGGACCTCCTCCACCAGCACCATCGTGTTCTGGCGGGCGCGGTCGCCGTAGATCTCGCTGTACAGGTCGGTGACGCGGTCGACGATCAGCTGCTTCTGGGCCGGCTCGAGGGTGCCGGCGGGAACCTTGAAGTTGGCGAAGGGCATGGCGTACTCCGTGTTTTCGTTGATCTCAGGTTGGCGAGATCAACGATAACACAGCTTGTGATCGTTGATTCGGTTATCGCGTTATCGATGAAAACTAGGGTGTTCGGATCAGTCGGTACGGCCGCCGGCGTCGCGGTCCGCCTCGGGTGTGTCGAGGGCCGCCGCGACGCGGTCGAGCAGCGGCAGCGCCCGGGCCAGCGTGCGCCGCTCCTCGCGGTCGAGGCTCCCGGCGAGGGCCTGCGCGAGCGCGCCGACCCGCTGGTGCCGGTCGGCTTCGAGCGCGCGGGCGCCCGCGGCGGTGAGGGTGAGAACCTTCTTCCGGGCGTCGGCCGGGTGCGGGCCGCCGCTCACATAGCCCGCCTCGGCCAGTTCCTTGACGGTGGCGGCCATGGTCTGGTGGCGCACCCCGCGGCGGGTCGCGAGGTCGGCGGTGGTCATCGGCCCCTGCCGGTCGAGCAGGCCCAGGACGGTCGCCGGGATCGGCGCGAGCCGGTCGACCGCCCGAGTGGCGCGGACCAGCGCGCCGACGGTGCTCCGCAGGGTGGCCGCGAGCTGCTCCGCGGCGGGGTCGGGTGCCGGGTCGAGTGCCGGATCGGGTGCCGGATCGGGCGTGCGGTCGGCCGGTCGGTCCGCCGGGGAGCCGGCTGCGGGGCCTCGGGAATAGCGGGGCATGGGGCAACGCTAGCATCAATGTAGGCGACCCTGTACAGTTTCTCCTGTACGTATATGCGAGAGGACCCCCTGATGCAGCTGACCAAGCACACCCATGCCTGCGTGACCCTGGCCAAGGACGGGGCGCGGCTCGTCCTCGACCCCGGCGCGTTCAGCCCCGAGGCGGCGCAGGAGGTCGCGGCCGCCGACGCCGTCCTGATCACCCACGACCACTTCGACCACTTCGACGAGGAGCTGATCGGCAAGGCCCTGGAGTCCCGGCCCGAACTGCGGGTCTACGGTCCCGCGTCGGTGGTGGACCGGTGGTCGGCCCGCGCCGACCAGGTCACGGCCGTCGCGGCGGGCGACGTGCTCGAAGTCGCGGGTTTCGACGTCCGCGTCTTCGGCGAACTGCACGCCGTCGTCCACCGCGACATCCCGCGCGTTGCCAACGTCGGCTACCTGGTGGACGAGGACATCTACCACCCCGGCGACGCGTACCACGTCCCGGACGCCCCGGTCGGCACCCTGCTGCTGCCCACCAGCGGGCCGTGGACCAGCCTGGCCGAATCGGTGGACTACGTCAGGGAGGTCGCCCCGCGGCGCCTGATCCAGATCCACGAGATCATGCTCAGCGAGGTCGGCCAGCAGTCGACCGCCCGGTTCATCAACCCGGAGGGGCTCACCCAGGTCGCCCTGGAGATCGTGCCGGTGGGCGACTCGGTCACGATCTGACGCCCGGCGCCCGGCGCCCCGCGCCTCAGCGGTTCCTGGCGGTCTCAGCGGTTCCTGGCGTAGAGCCGCAGCGTGAGCGGGGCGCAGACGAGCACCAGCACGGCGGTGGCGGCGAGCGACCAGGTGACCGGCCCGGCGGCGGAGCCGGTGCCGTTCATCAGGTCGCGGGCCGCGTCGGCCAGGTGGCTGAGCGGGTTGACCCGCACGAACGCGCGCAGCCAACCCGGCATGCCCGTGGGCCGGACGAAGATGTTGCTGGCGAACGACAGCGGCATCAGCGCCGCGTTGGCGATGCTGACCACCACCGCCGGGTCTCTGACCAGCAGGGCGACCGCCGCCCACAGCAGCGACAGCGCGAGCCCGAAGGCGATGACGAGCACCACCGCGGCGAGCACCCCCGGCGCACCGCCGCCGGGTCGGTAGCCCATGGCCAGGCCCAGCCCGATGACGACGGCCGAGGCGAACACATAGCGGGCGGCGTCGCTGAACAGGCCGCCCAGGACGAACGCACCGCGCCAGACCCGGCCCGTCCGACCGGGCCGCAGGGCGGAGGTCCGGTCCGGCGGGCGAAGGTCGGACCCGGCGGGTGAAGGTCCGCTCCGACGGGCGGACATGATGGGCCGTCAGGCGTAGAGTGCCGGGTATGGAAGCCGAAGGGGGAGTCGGCGGCCGGGGCTCCGAGGAGGCGCCGCCGTGGGCGGTCCGCGTCCGGAGGAGCGACGGGACGATCGCGGGGTCCGGGGTGCTGGTCGCCCCCGAGTGGGTGCTGACACATGCCGGAGCCGTCGTCGAAGGGGAGTACGTCACCGCGGAGTTCGCCGCGCCGCGCGTCACGTCCCGGCGGGCGGTGGCCGAACACGTCTGTGCCGCCGGTGCGGGCGGGGTAGCCCTGCTGCGGCTGCACCGACCGGGCCCGGCGGGCGCCGCGAGCGCGCCGCACCGGCTGTCCGTGCCGCGCCGCCGGGTGCGGATCTACGGCTTTCCGGCCGCGGACGGCGCCGGGCGGTGGCTGGCCGCGGAGACCGGCGCGGTGGCGGTGGGCGCCGACGGGCGGGTCCGGCTGGCGCCGGCGGAGCGGCTCGACGCGGGCTTCGGCGGCGCGGGAGCGGTGGACGCCGTCACCGGTCAGATCGTCGGAGTGGTGCTGCCCGGGGACGCCGGGGCCGACCGCGCGGGACCGTGTCTGAGCCCGGCGGAGACCGTCGCCGGCCACCTGCCGCGCGCGGCCGACTGGACCAGGGGCTGGCCTGCGGTCGACGAACGCTTACGGGTCGGCGGACCGGCACCGGGTGGGCATGTCGCGGACGGCGACGACCCGGGCGGGCCCGAACCGGCCGCGTACGAGCCGCAGTTCGCGGTCCGCCTGGCGCAGTGGTTCGTCGGTGACCCGCGGGGCGAGCGGCACCCCGACCACCACGCCGACCGGGCCGGGCGCGGGGCGCGTACGCCCGCCGGTCCGCCCGCAGCGCCGCACCACCGGGTCCGCACCGCCCGCCGCCCCGGCGACGGCCGCCAGGTCAAGATCAGCCGGGTCCGTGCCGAGGACCTGCTCCGCGCGGCCACCCTCCGCCGCGCACTCCTGCTCGCCGACCGCGAACGGTCCGGCCCGGCCGGCGCGTCCGCCCCCGGTCCGGTCAAAGGCGCCTGGGCCAACGGCAGTCCGGCCGCTCAGGTCGCCTCTCCGGTTGCCACTCCGGTCACCGCCCCCGCCCCCGCCCGAGGACCCGCCACCGAACCCGCCACCGCCCCCAGCTTCCTCGACCTCGCCCTGGACGCGACCGGCCGCGGCACCCGCTGGGTCGCCGAGCGCGTCGCCGACCGGCTCGGCGTACTCCCGGAGGGCCTGGAGGAGTTCGGCGGGACAGGCTACGACGCCACCGTCGAGCGCATCCTCGCCGCACCCGCCACCCTCACCCTCGTGGTGGTCGGGGTGGACGAGGCGGCCGACCCCGACACGCTGCTCGGCCTGCTCGACCGGCTGCGCGTGCACGGCGTCCGCATGCTGCTGGTCTTCCGCCACGACGGTGCCTGCATCGCCCGCGCGCAGAGCCAGTTGGTGATCGAGCCGGCGCAGGAGCGGCAGGCGCGGCTGGTGGAGGCGCTGACCGAGATCACCGGCACGCTCGCCGACGCCCTGCACGAGCGGATGGCGGTGGTGCGCGCCGACTGCGACCGCGCACTGGACGCCCTGGTCAGGGCCTACGCGGTGCGGGCCGCGATGGCCGGCGCGCTCGGCGTGGCCACGGGCCGCGGCGAACACCCGGACCTGGGCCGGTTCGAGCGGGTCGCGGCGCGGGCCGAACGGCACCTGCGGGAAGCCGTCGAACGCCTCGACCCGCTCATCGAGCGGCGTGCGGAGCTGATCGGCCGCCTCGACTCCTACCAGGTGCTCCATCAACAGGCGGTGGACAGCGAGGACCTGGCCGCCGAGGACCGCTACGGGGCGGCGCGCGACCTGCTGCACGCCAGGCCCTGCGACCTGGTGGCCGCGGAGGCCGCGGTCCGCGAGTACACGGACTTCATCGACCGGCTGGGCGGGCACCACCCGCCCCCGGACGACGCCCCGCCGACGGACACACGGCCGACGGACGACGGACCGCCCCCGAACGACGATGCGCCGACGGACAGACCGCCGACGGACGGACCGGACCAGGAGGGAGGCGAGCCGCGCCCGTGACCGAACGGCCCGTACGCTGCCCGCGTCCCGGATGCGACGGCACCTTGATGTCCACCGGCTACTGCGACGTCTGCTCCCGCAAGCCGCACAGCACCGGCCACTCCTCCTCCGCGCCCTTCGGCGCGTCCGTCTCCACGTCCGTGCCGCCCCCCACACCAGTGCCCGCGGCTGCCGTTGAGCGCGCGGGCGACATTCCCGACGCCGAGTCGGGCCGGACCGACAGCATCCGCAGCCGGGTCCGCCGCCAGCTCGCCCAGCGGCGCGGCACCGAGCACCGGCAGGAACCGCAGCAGGAGCGGGACCGCGAGCGCGACCGCAGCCGTGGCCGCGCCGCCGCCGGGGGGAGCGCCGGGCCGTCCGCAGAGGAAGCCGCCGGGGAGGCCGTCCGCCCGCACCTGGCGCCCGCTCCCGCCGTCCCCAACCCCGACACCCTCGACAGCGACGGCCTCGTCCCGCTGCCGGACATCCCCGCGCCGCCGCTCGCCAGCATCGCCCGCGAGCCCAGCCCGCCGCCGGTCGGCGGCCGGCCGTGCGGCGTCCCGGAGTGCCCGGGCACCATCGGCCTGGCCTACGACGGCGGGCCGCCGCCCGACCACGGCTACTGCCCCGAGTGCGGCACCCCGTACTCCTTCCGCCCGCAGTTGCGGGTCGGTGACGAGATCGGCGAGGCGAGCCGGCAGACGTACCGCGTGCTCGGCTACCTGACCCCGGGCGGCACCAGCTGGGTGTACCTCGCCGAGGACACCGAGCTGGCCGGGCTGCGGGTGGTGCTCAAGGCGCAGATCAACAACAGCGACGCGATCGCCCGCCGCCGCGCGGTCGAGGAGATGCGCTCGCTCGCCTCGCTGCACCACCGGGACGTGGTCGGCGTCATCTCCTCGCGCAAGCACCTCGCCCCCGGCGAGACCGAACCGACCGACTACATCGTGATGGAGTACGTCGCCGGTCGCCCGCTGAACCTGCTGCTGACCTCCCCGCCCGACGAGCTGACCGAGCTGTTCGGCGAACCGTTCGCGCTGGACCACGTGGTCACGTACGGCTGCAAGATCCTCGGCGCCCTGGAGTACCTGCACGACCAGGGGCTGCTGTACTGCGACATGAAGCCCGCGAACGTCATCCACTACGGCCGGCAGATCAAGTTGATCGACCTCGGTGCGGTGCGCCGCAAGGACGACCGCAGGACCCGGCTGTCGTACACCCGCAAGTACGCGCCGCGGGCACGGGAGTTGAGCAGCCGCGGCTTCCACGTCGACAGCGACCTGTTCACCGTCGGGCGCACCCTGCGCGAGCTGTACGAGAAGGCGGTGCCGGCCGCGGGGCTGGCCGAGCGCTCCTTCGACCGGCTGATCGCCCGCGCCACCCACGACGACCCGGCCGCCCGCTTCACCTCGGCGGCGCAGATGTCCCGGCAGCTGTGGGAGGTGCTGCGGGAGCACCGCGCGCTCAACCGGCATGAGCGGCACCCGGAGCGCTCCACCCGCTTCGAGCCGGCCGCGGTGCCCTTCGGCGCGGCGCTCGGCGAGGCCCCCGGCACCGGCTACTGGACCGGCCGGGCCGAGCACCAGGTGGGCGCCGCACCGCAGTTGGAGTTCGGTGCGCCCGAACCCCAGGATGTGGCCCGGGCGTTGCCCGCGCCGATCCCGGACCCGGACGACGGCGCCGTGGTCTTCCTCGGCCGGCTGGGCAAGGCGGTGCCGGAGCGCGTCGCCGAACGGGTTCTGAACGACCCGCCGTTGCGGACCGTCGAGGTCGCGCTGTGGCTGTGCCGCGGCTTCCTGTGGCGCGGCGGCGAACCGGCTCTCGGCGAGGCGGCGGTGTGGCTCGGCGAGGCGGAACGGCTGCTGGGCCCGGACGTCGGGGCGTACGACTGGCGGCTGGCCTGGCACCGCGGACTGGGCGAGCTGATGGCCGGCCGGGTGCGTTCCGCCCAGGGCTACTTCGAGGCGGTCTACGACATCGTGCCCGGCGAGTGGGCACCCAAGCTCGCGCTCGGCTACTGCGCGGAGCGGCTGGGCAACGCCGAGGAGGACGTCCGCCAGTACTACGAAGCGGTCTGGGAGCGGGACCGCGCGCAGGTCAGCGCGGCCTTCGGGCTGGCCCGCGGCCACCTGCGGGCCGGCCGGCGCAATGCCGCGGTCCAGGTGCTGGGCCAGGTGCCGTCCACCTCGCGGCACTACGACTCCGCGCGGGTGGCGATGATCCGGGTGCTCGCCGGGCGGCTGCCGGGCGCCGATCCCACCTTGGCCGACCTGCGCGACGCCGCCGAGCGGACGGCCGAGCAGCCCCCGGGCGCGGCCCGGGACCGGCTCGTCGCGGAGGTGCGGGAGCAGGAGTACGCGCGGCGGCGCGGGGCGGCCGGCGGGCGGGCCCCCGAACCGCCGCGCGCCGCCGCCCCGGACCCGGACGACGGCCCCGCCACGGCCGCGGGCTTCCTGCGGTGGCTGCGCGGGCTGCCGGGCCGCCTGCCCGTTCCCGGCCGGCGGGCGGCGGCCCCGGTGCCCGACGAGACCTGGCTCGACCGGACCTTCCCCGCGCTGCCGCCCGGCCCGCTCTTCGCGGGCGCGGCCAGCGGACGCGACCTGGCCGTGCTGCTCCACGCGTCGCTGCACGGTCTGGCCGAGCAGGGGCGCGACGCGACCGAGCACGGCGCCCTCCTCGACCGCGCGTACGCCGTCCGGCCGGAGAGCAGGTTCTGACGCCCGCCGGCGAGCGGGCGTACGCACCCGGCTCGACGTCCCCTCGACCTTGAACGACCGAACGACCTTAACGACCTGAACGACCCGACGTACGGACCGATGCAAACGGTGAGGAGCGGCAGGCAGCAGTGGACACGCACGGGAGCACGAGCGGGCGCGCGGGCCGGGACGGCGACGGCGGCGCCGACCAGGCCGGTCCGCGCCGTACGGAACGAGTCCCCGGCCGGCAAGGGGACCCGCCGCAGGACCAGGTCCCGGGCGCGGGGGCAGGGGCAGGGACGGGTGCGGGGGCGGCCAACCCCAGCGTCGAACTCACCGTCAGCCAGCGCACGTACCTCGCCGCCGAGGCCGGCCCGCAGGACCTGCACGCCATCCTGACCGTAGCGGTCCGCGGCCTCCCCGACACCGCCGCCGGCCCCGTCGGCGCGCACCCCGGCCCGCACCCCGGCGCGCACCCTGGCCCGCACAGCAGCCCCCGCTCCGGGCCCGGCTCCGGTCTCGCCGAAGTCCTCGTCGTGGACTGCTCGGCCTCGATGAACCACCCGGAGCGGAAGATGCACGCCGCCCGGCAGGCCGCGGTCGCCGCGCTGCGGGCGCTGCCGGACGGCACGCCCTTCGCGGTGGTCCGCGGCACCCAGTTCGCGGCGACCGTCTACCCGCCGTCCGGCCCGATGCGCCCGGCGTCGGCGCGGACGAGGGCGGAGGCGACGCGGGCGGTCTACGCGATGCAGCCCACCGGCGGCACCTGCGTCGGCAACTGGCTCGACCTGGCCGGCACCCTGCTCGCCGAGCAGGCCGCGCCGATCCCGCACGTACTGATGCTCACCGACGGCAAGAACGAGCACGACGACCACAACCCGCTCGCCGGGGTGCTCGACACCTGGGAGGGCCGCTTCCTGTGCGACGCCTGGGGTATCGGCAGGGACTGGGACGCGCGGGTGCTGATCGACGTCACCCGGCGGCTGCACGGCAGCGCCGACGCGGTGCACGAGGAGTCCGAACTGCCCGCGGCCTACACCGCCTTGGTCGCCGACCTGCTGGCCAGGCCGCTGCCGGAGCTGGAGATCAGGGTGACGCCGTCCCCCGGGGCGACGCTGCGCTGGCTGCGCCAGACCTTCCCCCATGAACTCGCCCTGCCGCAGCGGCAGATGGGGACCGCCGTCGCCTTCACCACCCGGGCCTGGGGCAACCAGGTGCGCAGGTTCCAGCTCTGCCTGACCGTGGACCCGGCCGGGCGCGCGCTGGACGAGGACCTCCAGGCGGCGGCCGTGGCGGTGGCGCTGCCCGCCGGCCCCGAACGGTACGGCAGGGCCGCGCAGGTGGCGCTGCCGCCGGCCGTCGCCTGCGAGGTGCGCTGGACCGCCGATCCGGTGCTGGCCGCCGCCGAGAACGAGGAGGACGAGCACTTCGAGAAGTACCGGCGGCTCGGCGAGACCGCCGCGCAGGCCGCGGAGGCGTTCCGGCTGGACCGGGACGACGAGGTACTCCGGCTGCTCGGCGTCGCGGTGGCCCTCGCCCACGAGCTGGGCGCCCAGCGCCAACTGGCCGAACTCCAGCGGATCGTGGAGATCCGCGACCCGGCCGCCGGGCATGTGGTGCTGCGCAAGGGCGTCACCGCGGACGCGTTCGAGCACCTGGTCACCGCCAGCACCCACACCACCCACGGCCCGACCACGGACGGCCTGCCGCCGGGAGCGGTGCCGGTGGTGCCGGTGGCGGGTCTGGTGGACTGCGCGCAGTGCCGGGCCCCGATGCCGTCCAATGCCAGGTTCTGCCCGAAGTGCCGGCATCCGCACGTGCCCGGGGCCGGCGCGCGATGAGCGCCACGTCCCGCGAACTGTGGTACCGGCTCTGGCTGCTGGCGGGGCTGACGGCCCTGACCACCCTGGCGCTGCTGGGCTCCTACACCGGGGTGCACGACGGCGCGGTGCCGCTCGCGTCCTCGACCGCGCCGGGTGTGCTCGACGTGGACACCGCGAAGGACGCGCTGCTGCGTGCCGCGTCCGACGCCAAGCTGGACGCCGCCTCGGACGCGGCGGGCACGAGCAGCTTCTCCACGCAGATCGCCGTCGCCAACCAGATCCTCACCTCCGCAGCCGCCGAGGACGTCACCGGGGCGACCGGGCGGCTGGCGCTGAAGACGGCGACCGGCCTGATCTCGGCGTACTCGTACTGGATCGGGCTGGCCGGGCAGGTGCCGGCGGGCTCGGCGCTGCACGCCGGCTACATGCAGGACGCGGCCGAGGTGCTGGGCGCGTCCGGGGACCCGGTGGACGGCCCGTCGCTGATGAGCCGGCTCAACAAGCTGCAGGCGGAGCAGGTGAAGGTGGTGCGCCACCAGGCGTCGTTCGGCCGGCTGCTGGCGGCGGGCTGGCTGCTGTCGGGGCTGCTGGTCGCGGCGCTGGCGGTCGCGCTGGTGGAGGCGCACCACTACCACCGGACCCGGTTCCGGCGCCGGTGGAACCGCCAACTGGCCGCGGCGGGCGTGCTGCTGGCCGGCGGGGCGGCGGTCCTGGGGGTCTTCACCTGGCAGACCCACAGCGGCCTGTACCACGCCCGGCGGCTGCTGGAACGGCAGCACTCGGGCGCGAACATCAGCACCGCCGGGGCGGACGTCGCCCGGCGGATGGCGGACACCGGCTTCCGCGCCGCGGCGGCCGGCTGGATAGTGGCCGGGGGAGTGGTGCTGATGGTGCTGGTCGTGTGGGCGCTGGTGCCGCGGATCAGCGAGTACCGGGGCAAGGTGTCCCGGTGAGGCGGCCGCGCGGGCGCACGCTGGGCGCCGTCGCCCTGTGCCTGGCGGTGGTGGCGGCGCTCGGTGTGGTGGTCGCCCGGGCCGTCGCCGACGGCGGCTCGGTGACGCTGCTGGCGAACTGGAGCGGCGCGGACGAGACGCTCTTCCGGACCGCCGTGATCCAGCCGTTCGAGAAGGAGGAGCACATCCATGTGCTCTACCAGGGCAGTTCGGCCGAGAGCCAGGTGCTCGACGGCGACGCCGAGGCCGGGGCGCCGCCCGACGTCGCGGTGCTGCCCGGCCCCGGTGAACTCGCCGCATATGCCCACGAAGGCCAGATCCAGCCGCTGGACGGCCTGTTCGACGCCAAGGACTTCAACGCCCCCTGGACGGCGAAGGTCGACGGCCCCGCGGGCGCCGGCGCGCACTACTACTGGCTGCCGATCAAGACCGACCTGAAGAGCGCCGTGTGGTACCCGAAGGGCACCTCCGACGCGCAGCTCGCCGCCGCCGCGGCCGATCCCGGCTCCTGGTGCCTGGGGATGGTCTCGGGCGCCACCTCCGGCTGGCCGGCCACCGACTGGATCGAGGACATCCTGCTCCAGCAGGCCGGTCCCGGCGCCTACCAGCAGTGGGCCACCGGCACGCTGCCGTGGACCGACCCCCGGGTCGAGCGCGCCTGGCGGACCTGGGGCGCCATGGTCGGCGCCGGGAAGGACACCTATGTCCGGCCCGCGCTGACCCGTGCCTACGGCGCGGTCTCCCGCACCGCGGTGAACGGCCGCGCCGCGTGCACCCTGGAACACCAGGCGTCGTTCATCCGGGCCGACAAAGGATGGCGGACCAGTGCCCAACACACCGGGTCCGACGCGCAGTTCAAGCACTCCACGGACTTCGTCCCCGGTCCGCACACCACGCAGGACGCCTGGGAGGTCTCGGGCGACCTCGCCGCGATGTTCCACGACACCCCGCAGGCCGAGAAGCTGATCCGCTACCTGGCCCGCGACGACGTGCAGGCGAGGTGGAGCCTGGCGCAGTCCGCGTTCTCCGCCGACCACCAGGTGAAGCAGTCCGTCTACGCCACCGACGCCGTCACCCTCGCCGCGGCCAGGGCCCTGGACGCGACCGGCACCGTACGCTGCTACGACGCCTCCGACGCGATGCCCGCGGCGATGCGCGACGCCTTCCAACTGGCCGCGCTGCGCTACCTGGCCGATCCGTCCACGCTGGCACACCAGTTGACGACCCTGGACGCAGTCCGGCGGCGCAAACACGCGGTGTGGCTGCCGGACGTGTGCAGCAAGGACGGCGGTTGACGCGGCGTCACAGCAGGGTGCCACCCGACGCCTCGACGCGCTGGCCGTTGATCCAGCCGGTGTGCTCGGCGAGCAGCGACGCCACGACCCCGCCGATGTCCTCCGCCACGCCCACCCGGCCCAGCGCGGTCTCCGCGCCGAGGTGCGCGCGCAGCGCCTCGTCGTCGCGCAGATAGCCGCCGCCGAAGTCGGTCGCGATCGGCCCGGGGGCCACGGTGTTCGCGGTGATCCCGCGGCGGCCCAGCTCCAGGGCCAGGTAGCGGGTGAAGACCTCCACCGCGCCCTTCGTCATGGCGTAGGCGGCCATGCCCGGGCGGCTGAAGCGGGCCAGGCCCGAGGAGGTGTTGATGATCCGGCCGCCGTCGGCGATCAGCGGCAGCAGCGCCTGGGTCAGGAAGAACACCCCGCGCACGTGCACCGCGAACAGCGCGTCGAAGTCCTCGGCCGTGGTGTCCTCGATGGTGGCCGCGGTGCCCTGCCCGGCGTTGTTGACGAGGTAGTCGAAGGTGTCCCGGCCCCAGGTGTCCTTCAGGGCGCGCCGCACCTCCGCGACGAACGCCGGGAAGTCCTCGGTGCGGCCGGTGTCCAGTCGCAGGGCGTGCGCGGTGCGGCCGAGCGCGGCGATCTCGTCGACGACGGCCTGCGCCTCCTCCGCGTGCGAGCGGTAGGTGATGATCGAGTCGACGCCCTCCGCGGCGAGCCGCAGCGCGGTGCTGCGGCCCAGCCCGCGGTTGGCGCCGGTGATCAGCGCGACGCGGTCGCGGGACGGGGTCTGCTGGGTCATGGTGGTCAGCTCCTGGGTGACGGCGGCGGCCGTACCGTTCGTACGGCCCGTGGTGCCCGCCTGCACCGACCAGCCTGCTCGGGTGCGCCGAGCGGATGAAGGCCCGGCCGAACCAGGGATTCCCGATCCCTGGCTGTGGCCGGGCCCGTGGAGCGCCTGGCGGGGGCCTTACGTCAGCGGCCCGGTCACCGGCAGCACGACCTCGCACGGCACGGCCCGCGGGTGCGCCGGGTCGAGCGCGTTGAGCACGTCGGTCAGCGCGATCGGGTCGTACGCGATCTCCAGGTGGTCGCTGGCGTCCAGCCCGCACTGGTCCTGCACCGTGATGTTCCTGACGTTCGACGCGGCGGGCAGCAGCGCGTTGGTGTACGGCGTGACCACCTCGTCGCTGGTGGTGGTGATCACCGTGTACGTCACGCCCGGCACGGTCTCGCCGCCGCTGTTGAGCGCGGTCAGGAAGTCCGAGCCCACCTCCTGCTCGACGCAGGCCGCGCACGCCGGGCCGACCACGAACTGGTTGGCCGGGTCCAGCAGCCCGAGCTGCCTGCCGAGTTCGGTGATGCCGTCCAGGGTGGTGCCGTTGTTGCTGGGGGACAGCGCGATCAGCTTGTCGGTCTTCGCGGCGCCGCCCAGGTACTTCAGGTAGTAGCGCGGCATCATGCCGCCCTGGGAGTGCCCGACCAGGTCCACCTTGCCCGCGCCGGTCGCCGCCAGCACCTGGTCGACGAACGCGGAGAGCTTGGCGGCGCCGTCCTCGGCCGGCCCGGTGCCCTGGATGTCGTCGGTCGCCTGCGAGCCGCCGTAGTTGAAGGCGAAGACGCAGTAGCCGTTGTTCGCCAGCAGCGGCGAGGCGCCGCCCCAGTTGTCGTTCATGTTCTCGAGCGTGCCGTGCACCAGCACCACCGGGTACGGGTGCGCCGAACTCGGCTTGCAGGACCAGTTGTTGGCACCGGCGGGCGCCACCGTCGGGCTGCCGAAGCCGCTGAGGAAGCCGGTGCTGAAGTGGTAGTTGACCGGCAACTGGCCCGAGGCGGCGGGCGCGGCGGCCGAGGAGGCGGCGGCGCTGGAAGCGGCGGAGCTGCCGGCCGGCGCGGCGGACGCGACGCCGGCCTGGGTGGCCGCCAGCGCCAGACCGAGCGCGGCCGCGGCCGTCGCACAGCCGCGCAGGAGGGTGCGTTTCATGTGAGGGTACCGTTCCCTTGTTCGAGAATAGGAATTCCGATGGTGCGGCGTGCGGTGATGCTAGGAAGTGCGCTCGGGCCCGGTCAACGGGGCCGGCGGAACGTCCGGAAAAGCACGTGCCGAGGTGCCAGGAAAGCCCCCGGCGGTAATCCGGAACTGTCATCGCCGGCAGAAGAACGACCTTCCCTGTCACACCTGTTGACTCGCCGGTAACATCGCCGCATACTCCCGAGTGGGCCACCGGCGCCGGGACCCGGCCGTCGCCGCGCCGCGAACCCGCCTGGTCGCGGCGGGACCAGCGCGGGAACCGGTGGCGGGACCAGCAGCGCGACCGGCCGCGCCGCCCGGCCGCACGGCGGACGGAGGCCACCGGTGGACGGACAACGGACGCGTTTCCCACCGCAGTTCGCCGCGGCGGCCGCAAAAGAGCGGACCTCGCTCGCCGCCGAGATCATCGGCGAGATACGGCGCCAGGTACCCGAATTCGCCCGCCCGCTCGCCGGGAATTTCGGCGCCGGAATCCAGCAGGGCGTGGAGAGCGCCCTGCTGGAATTCGCCGGGCAGCTCGCCGCGGGCCGGGCCGGCGGCGCCTTCAGCGAGGACCGGCTGCGGGTGCACCGGGCCCTGGGCCGCGGCGAGTTGGCCGAGGGCCGCAGCCTCGACGCGCTCCAGGCCGCCTACCGGCTCGGCGGGCGCGTCGCCTGGCGGCGCTACGCCCGGGTGGGCCGCCGCTCCGGCCTCGGCACCGACCAGTTGGTGGTGCTCGCCGAGGCGATCTTCGCCTGCCTCGACGAACTCGCCTCCGCGGCCGTACGCGGCTACACCGAGGCCAAGGCCGACGAGGCGGGCACCCTCGGCCGCCGCCGCCACCGGCTGCTCGACCTGCTGGCCACCGGCGCGCCGCCCGACGCCGTACGGGAGGCGGCCGCCACCGCGGACTGGCCGATGCCGGCCGCGGTGGCCTGCGTGGCGCTGGGACCGGCCGCACCGGACCCGGCCCGCGGCCGCGCCCGGCTGCCGGACCTGGTGCTCGCCGACACCGACGGCCGCCGGCCGTACCTGCTCGTGCCCGAACCCGCGCTCTACCTGCGCGACGGGCAGGTGCAGCGGGTGCTGCACGCCCGGCCCGCGGTGATCGGGCCGACCGTGCCGACCTCGCTGGCCGCCGACTCCCTGCGCTGGGCCCGGGCGATCCTGGAGTGCTTACCGGAGGGGCCGCTCGGCGGCCCGGTGGACTGCGACCGCTGCCTGCCGGAGCTGATGCTGCTCGGCGACCCGGCGCTGGTCCGGCTGATCGCCGACCGGCGGCTGCGCCCGCTGGACGCGCTGACCCCCAAGCGCGGTGAGCGGCTCGCCGAGACACTGCTCGCCTGGCTCCAGACCAACCGCGGCAGCGCCCCCGACGTCGCCGCGCGGCTGGGCATCCACCCGCAGACCGCCCGCCGCCGGCTGCACCAGGTGCAGCACCTGTTCGGGCCCGCGCTCGCCGACGCCGACGCCCGCTTCGAACTCGAAGTCGCCCTGCGCGGGCGGGTGCTGGCCCACCGCCCGCCGACCAGCCGCTGACCGCACGGCTGTTGGGCCGCCCCGCCGGACCGCCCCGCCGTACCGCCCCGGCGGACAGCCCCGCCGGACCGCCGCGCCCTCAGCCGAAGAGCTGGCCGCCCCAGTCCTGCCCGGCCGCCAGCCCCGGCGGCGCCATGAACACCCCGCTGCCGACGTGCTGGATGTACTCGTTGAGCGCGTCGTGCACCCCGAGGATGCGCTGGAGCGTGATGAACTGCTCCGGGCTCTTCATGAACGCCACGAAGAACAGCCCGCCCATCAGGTCGCCGGTCTCCGGGTCGATCCCGTCGGTGTAGGAGTAGCCGCGGCGCAGGATGCGCAGCCCGTTGTTGTTCTCGTGGGCGGCCAGCCGGATGTGCGCGTCGGCCGGAATGACGTACTGGCCACCGGACTTGGCGTGGAAGTCGGGGGTGTCGAACTCGGTCTTCCCGGTCAGCGGCGCCCCGCTGGACTTGAAGCGGCCGAACACGTCCTGCTGGTCGCCCAGCCGGTCCCGGTCCCACTGCTCCATCCGCATCCGGATCTTCCGGCTGACCAGGTACGACCCGCCGCGTGCCCAGCGCTGCGGCTCCTCGTCGCCGATCCACACGTGCTGGGCCATCATCGACGCGTCGGTGCCGTCGATGTTGCGGGTGCCGTCCTTGAAGCCCAGCAGGTTGCGCGGGGTGGCCTGCTGGGGCGAGGTGGACGAGGTGCGGCCGAAGCCGAGTTCCATCCAGCGCGGCGCGAGCGTGCCGAACGCGAGGCGGCGCAGGTTGCGTACCGCGTGGAAGGCGACCTGCGGGTCGTCCGCGCACGCCTGCACGCACAGGTCGCCGCCGGAGCCCGCCGGGTCGAGGTTGTCCTTGGGCAGCTGCGGCAGCGCCTTGAGCGCCGAGGGGCGGCGCGCGGCGAGCCCGAAGCGGCCGTCGAAGAGCGAGGGGCCGTAGCCGACGGTGATGGTGAGGTTGCCCGGGGCCAGGCCCGTCGCCTCACCGGTGTCGTCCGGCGGGGTGTTGAGGTCTCCGGCGTCCCCGGGCACCGGCTTGCCGAGCGTCATCGCCTCGGCGGCGGCCGTCCACGTGCTGAGCAGGTCGGCCAGGTCGGCGCGGGTCGCGCCGGACACCGCGTCGAAGGTGGCGAAGCAGAGCCGGTCCTGCGCCGGGGTGGAGATGCCGGCCTGGTGGCTGTCGCGGAAGGCGACGACCTGGCGGCCCGCGGCGCCGCCGGAGCCGTCGTCGGCCGAGCCGGAGGAGCCGCCGCGGGCCAGTACGGTGCCGCCCACGCCGACGGCGGCACCGGCCACTGCCGCCCCGGCGCCGACCGCGCCCAGCAGGCGGCGCCGGCTCACGGCGGCCGGCTCGGGCCGCCGCTCGTCGGGTCCGGGGGTGATGTCCGGGGTGCTGTCGGTCACGGGTCAGGCGATCTTTCCGGCGATCTTGGAGACGGACTCCGCGTAGGCGTCCACGGTCTGGGACAGCGTACGCCGCTGGGCGGCGGTGACCTTCTGGTAGTCCACGTAGCCGCTGTCCTCGTAGCCGGGCGTGGCGGCGTACTTCTTCAGGGCGGCCGCGGTGGCCTGGTACCGCTGGGTGAGCTCGGTGGCCAGCGCCGGGTCCTTCTGCTTCAGCGTCGGCATCAGCACGTCGACCGCCTCGTTGGCGCCGGCGAGGTTGCCGTCGAAGTCGAGCAGGTCGATGTGCGAGTAGCGCTCCTCCTCGCCGGTGATCTTCGAGGACTGGATCTCGTTGACCAGGTCGGTGGCGCCGTTGGCGATCACCGCGGGCTGGTACTCGACCGTCGGCACCTGGGCGTTGAGCTGCTTGACGTCGGTGTTGAGCTGGTCGGCGAGCTTGCCCATGCCGGACAGCGACTTCTGCTGCCAGATCGCCTGCTCCAGGCGGTGGAAGCCGGTGAAGTCCGCGGGCGTGGCGGCGTCGTCGGCGCGGCCGTCGATCCGGCCGTCGAGGTCGCCCCAGATCTCCGCGGTCGGCTCGATCCGCTCGTAGTGGATGCGGGCCTTGCCGTAGAGGGTCTTCGCCTCGTCGAGCTTGCCGGCCTTGACGGCGGCGGTGAACGCGGCGGTGGTGGTGACGAGCTGCTTGACCTCGCCGTCGATCCAGGTGCCGTACTGCTGGGTGGCGGCGACCAGCTGCGGGTCGTCCTTCCAGGTCTTCTTGACCGCGCCGGTGACGGTGAAGGCCGAGCGGTTGGTGTCGGCGCCGGGGCAGTACATGGAGTACGTGCCCTTGTCGAGGTTGAGGGTGAAGTCGCCGGACAGGCCCGGGGTCAGGTTCTCCTTCTCGCCGAGCATCTTGCCGCCGTCCTGGAGCTCGGCCTCGGTGACCTTCGCGGAGTTCTTGTTGGTGATGGTGAACTTCACGGTGCCGGCCGGGGCCTTGGCGGGGCTGGGCGCGCAGCCCTTGTCGGTGACGGTGACGGTGACCTTGGTCGTCTTCGCGCCCGCTGCCTTCGCGTCGGTGCCGGCGGCGCCCTTGTCCTTGTCGCCGCCGCAGGCGGTCAGCAGCAGGCCCGCGGCGATCACGGTCGCGGCGCAGGCCAGGACTCGGCGGTGGGTGGCAGCGGGGTTCACGGTGGCTCCTTGGTGAGGCCGGGCAGGGCGCGGCGGAAGACGGGTCGGGCGGTGCGGGGCGGGTGCGGGCGCGCCGAAGGGCGCCAGGCGCGTGTACGGGCGGGCCGGCGGCGGCCCGAACGGGTCCCCGGCCTGCGGCGGTTGCGGCCTCAGCGGGCCTGTACGGGCTCGGTCTTCGGCTGGTGCGGGGCGGCGGCCTTCTTGCGGCGGGCCGGCCACAGGACGACCGCGAGCATCGGGACGGTGTAGACCAGCCAGCCGATCACCATCGCCCAGCTCGGGAACGGCTGGATGCCGAGCACCCCGGTGACCACGGACGAGGTCGGCGTGCCGGGCCGGACCAGCCAGGACAGGTCGAACGCCTGGTCGTTGCGGGCGATCCAGCCGCCCTCGTACGCGGTCATGATCGCGGTGGAGACCAGCCCGGCGGCGACCAGGATCAGCACGATGCCGGTGACCCGGAAGAAGCGGGAGAGGTTGATCCGGACCCCGCCGCGGTAGATGCCGTAGCCGACCGCCGCCGCGACGACGATGCCGAGGATGGCGCCGGTGCCGCCGTACCAGGGGTTGTTGCTCTCGTTGAACGTCGCGAGCAGGAACACCGACGTCTCGAACCCCTCGCGCAGCACCGCGAGGAAGGCCATCAGCACCAGCGCGGACGCCGAGCCCTCCGACAGCGCGCGGCCGGCCGCGCCCTCCAGGTCCTTGCGCAGGTCGCGCGAGTGGCGGCGCATCCACAGCACCATGTAGCTGACCATGACCACGGCGATCGCGCCGACCACGGTCTCCAACTGCTCCTGCTGGCGGGTCGGCAGGTCGCTGGAGAAGATCTGGAGCGCGACGGCGACCGCGACGCAGATCGCCACCGCGATGCCGACGCCCAGCCACACCTTGCGCAGCGCGTCGCGCCGGCCCTGCTGGCCGAGGAAGGACGCGATGATGCCCACGATGAGGGCCGCTTCGAGACCTTCGCGAAGTCCGATCACGAACGTGGGGAGCATAGAGGTCCTTCTCGGTGCCGGGCTCGGGCGGAAACGAATCTGCGGACGGGTGGGACGAAAGCTGGGAGGACGCTGAGAAGACGCTGGGAGCGCTCCGGTCCAGCTTAGGTAAGCCTAATTAGAAGGAGTCGGCGGGGTGCCCGTCAAGCCGTAGGTGCCCGCAATCCCCGGCAAAACGGGCCTGGCGCGGTGTGACTTGCCCGTGCCTTGACGCTTTCTTTACGCGCCCGCCGCGGGACTCGCCGCCGGGCCCGTCCCGGGTTGCGCCGGAGCCCTGTTCCGAGCGGAGTTTCCGGGCAAAGCCGTGGCAAGCGGATGGCGAGGGTTCCCTCTCGCCTCAGCCGTCCCCTAGTGTCCCTTCCGCCATGGACTACTGCTATGCGTGCCGGCGGCATCTCAACGGCGCCTACTCGTGCCCGGGATGCGGGGCCCCGGCCGACGGGCTCGTGCCGCCCGCGGTGGGGGAGACCGCCCAGCTGCCCGCGCTCGGCGCCGAGGACGACGGCCCCGCCGGCGACGGCCCGCGCACCGGCGGGCGCGCCGCGCGCCGGCTCGCCGAACGCGGCCGGGCGGCGCGCCGCGCCCGGCGCGGACGCCAGCGCGCCACGGTCTACGGCATCGGCGCGATCGCCGTGGTGGGCGCCGCGGCGATGCTCTCGGTGGCCGCGCTGTCCGGCGGCTCCGGCAGCGACGGCACGCCCGCGGGTCCGGTCGACCAGAACCCGCCCGCCCCCACCTCCGGCGACGCCTCGCCCGAGGCCACCGGCCCGGAGCAGCCCGCGCCGAGCGGCACCCCGCACACGTCCTCCTCCGCCTCGGCCGGCGGCTCGCCCACGGCGTCCGGTACGGCGTCGCCCACCGCCACGCCCGGCCGCACCTCGACCAGCCAGGCGCCGCCGGTGACCGGCACGATCAGCGCCAAGCCCACCAGCCACAGCCCGACGGCCACGACCACGAGCCCGCCGGCCACCTCGGCCACCCCGTCCCCGTCGCAGACGACCTGCAACCAGGTCCTGTGGTGGTGCAACTGACCGGCCGGGCGCGGCGACCCGCGCCCGCCCGGCCTCAGCCGAGCATCCGGGCGAGCAGGTCCCGCAGGGTGCCGCGCTCCGCGGCCGACAGCGCCGCCAGCCGCTCGCGGCCGAACTCCAGGGAGTCCGCCAGCTCTTCGGCCACCGCGTGCCCCCGGTCGGTGGCCGCGGCGAGCTTCACCCGGCGGTCGGCCGGGTCGGGGCGCCGCTCGGCCAGGCCGTGCGCCTCCAACCGGTCCACGATGCCGGTGACGTTGGACGGCTCGCACCCCAACCGGTCGGCGATGCCGCGCATCGGCAGCGGCCCGGCGGACAGCAGCGCCAGCACGCGGGCCTGCGTGCCGGTCAGGCGGTGCCCGGCCGCGGCCGCGCTGTACTCCTGGTGGTACTGCGAGACGACCGTGCCGATCAGCTCGACGACTTCGGCGGTCAGCGGGTCCGTGCGGCGGCGGGTCATGCAGGGAGGGTAGCGGTTTCCTTGACAAGCTGAAATATCAAGGACATCGTTCATCAGGCAGCAGAACCTCACTGGCGCCCCCGTGCGCACGCCCGTCCCACGCGTGCGCACACCACCGTTCCGCAGGAGGAACCGTTCATGACCATCAAGTCCGTCAATGTCCTGTACACGGCGGTCGCCACCGCGGAGAACGGCCGGGACGGCCGGGTCGCGAGTGACGACGGCAAGCTCGACGTGGTGGTCAACCCGCCCAAGGAGCTGGGCGGCAGCGGCGCGGGCACCAACCCCGAGCAGCTCTTCGCGGCCGGCTACAGCGCCTGCTTCCAGGGCGCGCTGGGCGTGGTGGCCCGCCAGGCGAAGGCGGACATCTCCGGTTCGCGCGTCACCGCGAAGGTCGGCTTCGGCACCGTCGAGGGCGGCGGCTACGGCCTGACCGTCGAGATCGCCGCGTCGATCCCGGCCGTGGACGAGGCCACCGCCAAGGACCTGCTGGAGAAGGCGCACCAGGTGTGCCCGTACTCCAACGCCACCCGCGGCAACGTGGCAGTGACGCTCACCGTCGTCTGACCCGCCTCGCACCGCACGTCCGCTCGCCCCCCGGCCGCCCGCCGGGGGGCGAGCGCCGTTCCGCGCCGGGCGCGCCGCGGGTCTCCTCCCGGGCGGGGTGCCGCGGTGATACTGGGGCGCGGGTCACCGGTCACCGGTCACGGGTCACGGGTCGACGGCGTCGGCGAAGGGATGCGGCATGGCGGAGCGGGGCACGGGCGAGGACACGGCCGAACAGGCGGTGGCACGGGCGCTGGCACGGCTGGACCTGGCGGCGAAGGCCGACCTGCTGGCCGGCCGCGACATGTGGGCGCTGCGCCCGCTGCCGGAGATCGGGCTCGGCGAACTGGTGATGTCCGACGGCCCGATCGGCGTACGGGGCCGGCGCTGGACTGCGGTGGACCCGTCCGTCGCGCTGCCCAGCCCCACCGCCCTCGCGGCCGCCTGGGACCCCGCGCTGGCCCGCCGGGCCGGCCGGCTGCTGGCCCAGGAGGCGCGCCGCAAGGGCGTCCACGTGCTGCTGGCGCCCACGGTGAACCTCCACCGCAGCCCGCTCGGCGGGCGGCACTTCGAGGCGTACAGCGAGGACCCCTACCTGACCGGCGTGATCGGCACCGCCTACGTGCGGGGCGTGCAGGACGGCGGCATCGGCGTCACCGTCAAGCACTTCGTGGCCAACGACGCCGAGACCGAGCGCTTCACCGTGAACAACACCGTCGGCGCGCGGGCCCTGCGCGAGTTGTACCTCGCGCCCTTCGAGGCGATCGTGCGGGACGCCCGGCCCTGGGGCGTGATGGCGGCGTACAACGCGGTGAACGGCGTGCCGATGACCGAGCACGCGCAGTTGCTGCGCGGGGTGCTGCGCGAGGAGTGGGGCTTCGACGGGGTGGTGGTCTCCGACTGGTTCGGCGCGCGGTCCACGGTGGGCGCGATCCGCGGCGGCCTGGACCTGGCGATGCCCGGCCCGGTGACGGTCTACGGCGAGGCGCTGGCCGCCGCGGTCCGCTCCGGCGAGGTGGACGAGCAACTGGTCGACGAGGCGGCCGCGCGCGTGCTGCGGCTGGCCGCGCGGGCCGGGCTGCTGGCCGGGGCGCCCGCCGAGGCCGCGGCGCCCCCGCCCGCGGTCGACGGGGCGGCCCTGGCCCGCGAGATCGCGGTCCGCGGCTGCGTGCTGCTGAGCAACGCGCCGCGGCCCGGACGCCCGGCGCTGCCGATCGACCCGTACGGCGGCGGGATCGCGCTGATCGGCGCCGCCGCCCGGCACGCCCGCGTCCTCGGCGGCGGCTCCGCGCAGGTCTTCCCCGACCACGTGGTCTCGCCGCTGGACGGGCTGCGGGCCGCGCTGCCGCGCCAGGTGCCGCTGGTGTACGCCACGGGCGCTGACCCGAGCGACGAACTGGCGCCCGCCGGCGAGGGGTTCACACTGCGCGCGGTCGCGCTGGACGCGGGCGGCCGGGAGCTGGGCAGCGAGCCGCTGCCCAGCGGCCAGGTGCAGTGGATGGGCGACCTGCCCGAGGGCGTGGCCTACGAGGAGCTGAGCGCGGTCGAGGTGCGCGGCGTGTTCGTCCCGGCCGTGGCGGGCGCGCACCGCTTCGGCACCCGCGGCAACGGCGGCTTCCGGTTGGAGGTCGCCGGCCAGGTGCTCTTCGACGGGGTGCAGTCCGACCCGCACGAGGACCCGTTCGAGGCGTTCTTCGGCCGCCCGGCCGAGCGCGGCGGCGTCGAACTGCCCGCGGGCGAACCGGTCGAGGTGGCGCTGCGCTACACGCTGCCGCCGGAACTGGCCGAACTGCCGATCCAGGCAGTCGGGTTCAGCCTGCTGCACGGCGAACCGGAGCGGGACCCGGAGGAGTTGCTGGCGGAGGCGGTCGCGGTGGCGGCCGCGGCCGAGACGGCGGTGGTGGTCGTGGCGACCACCGAGCGGGTGGAGTCCGAGGGCTTCGACCGGACCGGCCTGCGGCTGCCGGGGCGGCAGGACGAGCTGGTGGCGCGGGTGGCCGCGGTCAACCCCCGCACGGTGGTGGTGGTCAACGCCGGTGCGCCGGTGGAGCTGCCGTGGCGCGAGGAGGTCGCGGCGGTGCTGCTGGCGTGGTTCCCCGGCCAGGAGGCGGGCGCGGCGCTCGCCGACGTGCTGCTGGGCGCCGAGGAGCCGGGCGGCCGGCTGCCCACCACCTGGCCGGCGAGCCTCACCGACGCCCCGGTCTCCCAGGTCACCCCGGTGGAGGGCGAACTCGCCTACGACGAGGGCCTGTTCATCGGCTACCGCGCCTGGGCCGCCCGCGGCGGCCCCGACCCGGCCTACCCCTTCGGGCACGGACTGGGCTACACCTCCTGGGAGTACACCGCGATCGAGGCGCAACCGTCCGCGGACGAGGGCGTGTTGGCCACGGTCCGGGTCGCGGTGCGCAACAGCGGCGGCCGGGCCGGGCGGGAGGTCGTGCAGCTCTACCTCACGCCGCCCGGCGGCACCCGGCGGCTGGCCGCCTTCGCCGCGGTGGCGGCGGCGCCGGGCGAGAGCGCCGAAGCGGTGCTGCGCGTGCCGTCGCGGGCCGCGGAGTTCTGGGACGAGGCGGCGGGCGCCTGGCGGCCGGAGCCGGGCCCGTACGTCCTCGACGCGGGCCGCTCCAGCGCCGACCCGCGCCTGACCGCGCCCCTGCCGCAACCGGCGGAAGCCCCGCCCGCGACCCCGCCCGAAAAGCCGTAGCAGCCCCGTCCGGAAGGTTCTAGCTCGGCGGGCGGGACGCCACCGCCGCCATGATGCGGGCCAGTTGGGACTGCCCCTGCTGGTTCGGGTGGAACCAGTCCCAGGTGCTGAGGTCGCCGGTGCCGAAGCGGTAGGCGAAGACGGCGCCGCCGTCGTAGCGGCAGCGCCGGTAGGTCGCGCAGACCTGCCCGAGCACCGTGTTGTACGCCTGCACCCGGGTGCGCACCGCGGTGCGGCGCTGGGTGGCGGCGGCGCTGTCGGAGGTCGGGTCGTCGAGCATCGTGGGGCACAGGCCGAGCTTCCACACCTCGCGGCCCAGCAGGTTGGAGCGGCCGACCGACCACAGCCGCTCCAGGTCGGGGATGCTCGCCACCAGCACCTGCGTGGCCGGCAGCGCGCGGTGCAGGTAGGCCAGGGTGGCGGCGACGGAGGCGCGGAAGGCGGCGACGGACGTCATCGTGCCGGTGTCGGCCGCGCACGCGTCGTTCGCGCCGATGAGGACCGTCACCATCGCCGGGTGGTGGGCCGCGGCGGCCCGCGCCTGGGCGGGCAGGTCGGCGGCGTGCGCCCCGGACTGCGCCAGGTTCCAGCTGCGGGCCGCGCCCAGCCGGGCGCTGACGCTGTCCACCTGCTGCCGGCCGCCGGTCGCCCAGGAGACGTCCGGGCAGTCCGACAGCGGGTGGCAGGCGTCGAAGCCGCGGGTGATGGAGTCGCCGATCGCGGCGACGCTGCCCGGGCGGGTGTTCCACGGCCGGGCGGGCGGGCGCGCGGCGGCGGACGGCGCGGCGGACGCCGAGGGCGGCGCCGAAGGGGAGCCCGAGCGCGGCGCGGTGGCGGTCGCGGAATGCGACGTGTGTGCGGCAGCCGTCCGTCGGCCACCGTCCGGCGCGCCGCCGCCGGCACCGCATCCGCCCAGCAGAGCAGCGGTCACGGTGAGTGCCAGAGCAAGTCCCGACAGCTTGCGCATGCGCTTTCCTCCCGGTTCCCTCCGACGAGTGGGTGACATCTGCCGTCGGCCCGACCGTACGCCACCCCCGGGAAGACGTCGCAGGGTAGCTTTTCCCCTGACAGGTGTACCGATCTGACGGGAGGTCGACGTCCGGCGGACGACAGGACGGAAGTTGTCCTGATTCAGCTGAATAGTGCAGAATGTGGCATGTTGCCCCGGGTTCAACCAGTACGAGGGTGAGGCCGCTGGGGAAGGCGAACCTCGTCCCACACTGGAGGAACCGGTGACGACACGTGGAGTTCTGTACGTGCACGCCGCACCGCGCGCGCTGTGCCCACATGTGGAGTGGGCCGTCGCGGGCGTCCTCGGCGTGCGTGTCAACCTCGACTGGGTCCGGCAGCCCGCGGCTCCGGGCACCTGGCGCGCCGAGTTCTCCTGGCAGGGTGAGCCCGGCACCGCCTCGAAACTCGCGTCCGCGCTGCGCGGTTGGCAGCTCGTACGCTTCGAGGTGACCGCGGAGCCGTGTGCGACCGCCGAGGGCGAGCGCTACAGCGCGACCCCCGAACTCGGCATCTTCCACGCGGTCATCGGCATGCACGGCGACATCCTCATCCCCGAGGACCGGCTGCGCGCGGCCATGCAGCGCGCCCGCAAGGGCGAGGCCGACCTCGAGGCCGAGCTGTCCCGCCTGCTCGGCAAGCCCTGGGACGACGAACTGGAGCCCTTCCGCTACGCCGGCGAGGGCGCCCCGGTGCGCTGGCTGCACCAGGTGGTCTGAGGTACGACCAGCCGGACGACCGCGCCCGCCCCCGCCGTACGCCCTCCCGCGTTCGCCGCGCCGGGGCAATAGCCTGCTGGCATGTCATCGCAGAAGCTCACCGTCGCAGTCCTGGGCACCGGCATCATGGGCGCCGGTATGGCCCGCAACCTCGCCGCCGCCGGACACGACGTCCGCGCCTGGAACCGTACGATTGCCCGCGCGCAGCCGCTCGCCGACGCCGGGGTCCAGGTCACCGCGGACCCCGCGGCGGCGGTCACCGGCGCGGACGTGGTGCTCACGATGCTGCTCGACGGCCCCGCCGTGCTCGACGTGATGCGCACCGCCGGGCCCGCGCTGACCCGGGGCGCGGTGTGGGTGCAGAGCAGCACGGTCGGGCCGGACGCGCAGAGCGAACTCGCCGCCGTCGCCGCGGCGGGCGGGCTGCTCTTTCTCGACGCACCCGTCCTCGGCACCAAAGCGCCCGCCGAGAGCGGTCAGTTGACGGTGCTCGTGGCCGGGCCCGCCGCTGCCAGGGCGCTGGCCGGGCCGGTCTTCGAAGCGATCGGCAGCAAGGTGATCCATGTCGGCGACGACGGGGACGGCGGCGCCGCCAGCGCGCTCAAACTGGTGCTCAACAGCTGGGTGCTGGCCATCACGAACGCCGCCGGCGAGGTGATGGCGCTCGCGAAGGGGCTCGGGGTCGACCCCGACCGCTTCTTCGAGGCCATCGAGGGCGGCCCGATGGACACGCCCTACCTCCGCCTCAAGGCGTCCGCGATCCGCGCCGGCGACTACTCCCCGTCCTTCACGGTCGAGGGTGCGCTCAAGGACCTCACGCTCATCGTCGACGCGGCGGAACGGCGCGGGGTCCGGCTCGACGTCGCCGCCGCGGGCGCGGAACGCTTCCGCCGTGCCCTCGACCAAGGACACGGCGGAGACGACATGGCCGCGGCGTACTTCGCCAGCTTCCCGGGGTAACGGGACCCCCCGGGGTGGTGCGTTGTGTCGGTTCAGGGACCACCTGCCGGTGGGGGGCTTGTCGCGCCGTTCCGCCCCCAGAGCGCTTCGCCTGGGAGGTGCCCCCAGCGCCACCTGGATTTGCCCGGGTACTCCCGGGGCAAGCACGCGGCGCGCCCCAAGGGGCGCGGGGAACTGCGCGACGAGCCACCCACGGACCGCAAGGTCCTGGGACTACGGGTCCAGGCAGCCCGGAAGGTCCCGTTACTGCGGCAGTGTCCGGAGCGCGAGGACGACGTTGTGCCCGCCGAACCCGAAGGAGTCGTTCAACGCGGCGATGGTGCCGGTAGGCAGCTCACGGGGCTGGTCGCGGACGACGTCCGCGTCCATCTCGGGGTCCGGGTTGACCAGGTTGATCGTGGGCGGCGCGATCCGGTGGTGGAGCGCGAGCACCGTCGTGACCGTCTCGATCCCGCCGGCCCCGCCGAGCAGGTGCCCGGTCATCGACTTGGTCGCGGAGATCGCGATGTGGTCGACGTCGTCGCCGAACACCTTGCGCAGCGCCTTGAGTTCGGCGATGTCCCCCTGCGGGGTGGACGTCGCGTGCGCGTTGGCGTGCACGATCTCCGCCGGCTTGATGTCCGTGTTCTCCAGCAGGTGCTGGAGCGCGGACGCGATCCCGCGGCCGGACGGCTCCGGCTGCGTGATGTGGTGCGCGTCGGCCGAGATGCCCTGGCCGACCGCTTCGCAGTAGGCCCGCGCGCCGCGCGCCGCCGCGTGCTCCGCGGACTCCAGGACCACCACGCCGGCCCCCTCGCCGAGCACGAAGCCGTTGCGGGCCGCGTCGTAGGGACGGGACGCGCCCTGCGGGTCCTCGTTGTTCTTGGACATCGCCATCATGTTGCCGAACGCCACGATCGGCAGCGGGTGGATCGCCGCCTCGGTGCCGCCGGCCACCACCACGTCGGCCCGGCCGGTGCGGATCATCTCGATCGCGTAGCCGATCGCCTCCGCGCCGGACGCGCAGGCGCTGACGGGGGTGTGGACGCCCGCGCGGGCGTTGACGTCGATACCGACGTTCGCGGCCGGGCTGTTGGGCATCAGCATCGGCACGGTGTGCGGGGAGACCTTGCGGACCCCCTGGTTCTTCAGAACGTCGTACTGGTCGAGCAGGGTGGTGACGCCGCCGATGCCGGAGGCGATCACCGTGCCGAGCCGGTCCGGGTCGACCGAGGGGTCCTCCCCGGCCTTCGCGGTGAACCCGGCGTCGGCCCACGCCTCGCGCGCGGCGATCAGCGCGAACTGCGCGCTGCGGTCGAGCTTGCGGGCGACCGGGCGGGGCAGGACCTCGCCCGGCTCCACCGCGATGCCGGCCGCGATCCGCACCGGCAGTTCGGCGGCCCAGTCCTGCGTAAGCGTCCGGACACCGGAACGGCCGGCCAGCATGGCGTCCCAGGTCGACGCGCTGTCGCCACCCAGAGGTGTGGTTGCTCCGATACCGGTGACGACCACGGTGCGATTGGTCGGGCTCACAGGAATTGTCTCTCCACGTCTAGAAGGGCGGGCGACAGGCGCGTCGTCCGGGTGTTCACAGGTCCGCCGGGGACCCGCGGCGGGGGATGAGGCCGCGGTGGGGTCCGCTCAGCCCTGGGCCTTGAGGATGTAGTCGACCGCGTCGCCGACCGTCTTGAGGTTCTTGACGTCGTCGTCCGGGATCTTCACGTTGAACTGCTCCTCGGCCGCCACGACGACCTCGACCATGGACAGCGAGTCGACGTCCAGGTCGTCGGTGAAGGACTTGTCGAGCTGCACGTCCTCGGTGGGGATGCCGGCGATCTCGTTCACGATGTCGGCGAGACCCGCGACGATCTCTTCCTTGGTGGCCATCTTTACGGCGCTCCTTGATGTGTTGCTGTGCGATGCGGCGTGCGGGACTGCGGCGCCGCGAGGTGTGTCTAGGGGAGAGTAACGACCGTGGCCGCGTAGACCAGCCCCGCCCCGAAACCGATGATCAGTGCGGTGTCGCCACTCTTGGCCGCACCGGAGGCGAGCAGCCGCTCCATCGCCAGCGGGATGGAGGCCGCCGAGGTGTTGCCGGTGGTCTCGATGTCCCGGGCGACCGCGACGTGTTCGGGCAGCTTGAGGGCCTTGATCATGGAGTCGATGATCCGCATGTTGGCCTGGTGCGGGATGAAGGCGTCGAGGTCCTCGGCGGCCACGCCGGCGGCGTCCAGCGCCTCCTGGGCGACCCGGGCCATCTCGTACACCGCCCAGCGGAAGACCGCCTGGCCCTCCTGCGTGATCGCGGGGAACTTGACCTCGCCGCGGGTGTCGACCGGCAGCTGTGAGGTGTCGCCGGAGCGGAACGCGTCCCACGCCACCGTCTGGGTGATGGTGCCGGCCTTGTCGCCCTCCGAGCCCCAGACGGTCGGCCCTATGGCGGGCTCCTTGGCCGGGCCGAGCACGACCGCGCCCGCGCCGTCGCCGAAGAGGAACGCGGTCGCCCGGTCCTCCTTGTCGGTGAGGTCGCTGAGCCGCTCCACACCGATCACCAGGACATGCCGGGCGGACCCGTCGGTGATCATGCCCTTGCCGAGGGTCAGGCCGTAGGTGAAGCCCGCGCAGCCGGCCGAGATGTCGAACGCGGCCGGCTTGCCCGCGCCGATCCGGTGGGCGATCTCGGTGGCGATCGCCGGGGTCTGCTTGAAGTGCGAGACGGTCGCGACCACGACCGCGTCGATGTCGGCGGCGTCGAGCCCGGCGTCGGCGATCGCCTTGCCGGCGGCCTCGATCGACATCTCGGCGACCGTCTCGTCCGGCCCGGCCCAGTGCCGGGAGGCGATCCCGGAGCGGGACCTGATCCACTCGTCGCTGGAGTCGATGTGCTCGAGGATCACCTCGTTGGGCACCACCCGGACCGGGCGGTAGCCGCCCACGCCGACGATGCGGGCGTACGGAGCACCTTTGCTGGGGCTGATCTTCGCTGTCATCGCTGCGGGTGCTCCTTCGTCGCGTCCTGGGAGGGGGCGTCTTCCGGTCGGTCCTGCGGCGGAACGCCCGCCGCCTCCGCGGCCAGCTCGCGCGCGGCGTCGAGCTGGTCCGGTGTCTTCAGCGCCAGGGTGCGGACGCCGGGCAGGGCGCGCTTGGCGATACCCACCAGCGTGCCGCCGGGGGAGACCTCGATGATCGCGGTGACCCCGAGCTGCTTGAACGTTTCCATGCACAGGTCCCAGCGCACCGGGTGCGAGACCTGGTTGACCAGCCGGCCCACGACGTCCGCGCCCTTGTCCACCTTCTGCCCGTCCGCGTTCGAGACATACGGCAGCGACGGGTCGGAAACGGTCAGCGTCGGCGCGAGCGCCTCCAGCGCGGCCACCGCCGGCGCCATGTGGTCGGTGTGGAACGCGCCGGCCACCGCCAGCGGCCGGACCCGGGCGCCCTCGGGCTTCTGTTCGGCGAGTGCCGCCAGCTGCTCCAGGGTGCCGGCCGCCACGATCTGCCCGGCGCCGTTGATGTTCGCCGGGGTCAGCCCCAGCCCGGCCAGGTGGGCGACGACCGTGTCCTGGTCGCCGCCGAGCACCGCGGACATGCCGGTCTCGGTGACCGCGGCAGCCTCGGCCATCGCCCGGCCGCGGGCGGCCACGAACGCCAGCGCGTCCTGCTCGGTCAGCACGCCGGCGAGCACCGCCGCGGTGATCTCGCCGACGCTGTGCCCGGCGACCGCGTCGGGCCGCCCGGCGGCGCCGTCGCGGAACACGCCGAGCTCACCGGCGGACAGCAACCCGGCTGCCACCAGCAGCGGTTGGGCCACCTTGGTGTCGCGGATCTCGTCCGCGTCGGCCTTCGTGCCGTAGTGGACGAGGTCGAGGCCGACCGCGTCGGACCAGCCCGCGAGCCGGTCGGCAGCGCCGGGCAGGTCGAGCCAGGGAGACAGGAAGCCGGGCGACTGGGCGCCTTGGCCGGGAGCGACGAGTACGAGCACGTTCACACTCTCTCTCGCGGGCGGGTGTCACCGCCCGTGGGGACAAGGACGAAGAAGTGTCAGCCGATTTGTGGGTGTCCAACAAACGTGTCAGCGCCGCGGGTCCTTGTCGGAGAGTCGGCCCAGGATCAGGGCGATGCGCAGGGTGAACGCCGAACGTACGTCGGAAGGTGACCAGCCGGTGACGTCGGTCACACGTCGTAGCCGGTAGCGCACCGTATTGGGGTGCACGAACAGCATGCGCGCGGCCCCTTCCAGCGAGGACGCCTGCTCCAGGTAGACACTCAGAGTCTCCAGTAGCGCCGAGCCCGCCTCTTCCAGCGGCCTGTAGATCTCCTCCACCAGCTGACTGCGAGCATAGCGGTCGCCCGCCATCGCACGCTCCGGCAGCAGATCGTCGGTGAGTACCGGGCGTGGCGCGTCCGGCCAGGCCCGGCACGCCTTGAGCCCGGCGGCCGCGGCCTGCGCGGACCGGGTCGCCGACAGCAGGTCGCCGACCACCGGGCCGGCCACCACCGGACCCGGCGCGAACGGCCCGATCAGCGCCTTCGCCACCCGGATCGGGTCGTCGTCGCCCCCGGCGATCACCACCAGCCGCTCGCCGAGCACCCCGGTCAGCACCTGGAGCTTCGCGTGCCGGGAGGCCCGGCGGATCGCCTCCACGGTCAGCTCGCTGTCGCCGTTGGGCGCGGTGCCGAGCACCACCACGATCTTGTCCGGCGAGTTCCAGCCGAGCGCGGCGGCCCGCGACAGCACGCCCTCGTCGGCCTCCCCGGAGAGCACCGCGTTGACCACCAGCGACTCCAGCCGGGCGTCCCACGCGCCGCGCGCCTCGGCGGCCTGCGCGTAGACCTGCGCGGTGGCGAAGGCGATCTCCCGGGCGTAGACGAGCAGCGCCTCGCGCAGCACGCCCTCGTCGCCGGGCGCGGCCACCTCGTCGATCGCGGACTCCATGACCTCGATGGTGGTGCGCACCATCTCCACGGTCTGGCGCAGCGAGATCGCCCGGGTCAGCTCGCGCGGGGCGGTGCCGAAGACGTCGGTGCTGATCGCCTGCGGTGCCTCGGGGTGGCGGAACCACTCGGTGAACGCGGCGATACCGGCCTGCGCGACGAGCCCGATCCAGCTGCGGTTCTCCGGGGGCATCGCCCGGTACCAGGGCAGTTGCTCGTCCATCCGCGCGATGGCGTGTGCGGCCAGCCGCCCGGCGGACTTCTCCAGCCGGCGCAGGGTCGCGGTGTGGTCGCCGCGGGGCGGCTCGGATCGGGCGGGCCGGGACGGCCGCTGCGGCGGGTTCTGCGCGGAAGGAGGCACGGTCCAAGCCTGCCTTATGGCCGCGGTCACTCGGGGGGCGGGTTGTCCGTTTCGGTCATCCGTAGGTGGGCTCGGCGGTCATCCGCCAGACCAGGTACTCCGCGTCCGGGGCCGAGTCGGCCCGCCGCGCGGGGGCGTCGGTGGCGCGCAGGGCGTCGCCCGGGCCGAGCCGCGCGGCGCCGATCCGGACCCGGCCGCGCAGCACATGCACGTACTGGAACGGGGCGGCCGGCAGGTCCTGCGCGCCGCGGGCCAGGTGCAGCGCGGCGTGCGGCTGGCGCAGCGGCAGCGCGGCGCCCGGGGCGGCGGAGGCGAGCGGGAACAGCCCCGGCCCGGCCGGTACGGCGCCGGCGGCGACGGTGTGCCGGGGCGGGCCGCCGGCCGGGTCCGGGTGCAGCCACATCTGGAGGAAGCGCAGGGGCGCGGGGCCGGGGTTGCGCTCCACGTGGCGCACGCCGGCGCCCGCGCTGAGCAGTTGGGCGTCGCCCGCGCGCAGCCTGGTCGCGGTGCCGTCGGCGTCGCGGTGCTCCAGCTCGCCCTCGATCACCCAGGTGACGATCTCGGTGTCGCGGTGCGTGTGCTCGGCGAAGCCCGCGCCGGGGGCGAGGCGCTCCTCGTTGCAGGCCAGCAGCATCCCGAACCGCAGGTTCGCCGGGTCGTAGAAGTCCGCGAAGGAGAACGCGTGCAGCGTCTCGATTCCGGCCGACGGCTCCCCGCCGGGATAGCGGCGCCCGGCGGGCCAGACCTCCTCCTGCGGCTGCCCGGTCATCCGGCGGCGGGCAGTTCGGCGAGCACCGCGTCGGTCAGCGGCGGCCACGCCTGCGTCGCCCACTCGCCGAAGGGGCGGTCGGTCAGCACCGCGCAGGCCGCGCCGGCCCGCGGGTCCACCCACAGGAAGGTGCCGGACTGGCCGAAGTGGCCGAAGGTCGCGGGGGAGGAGTGGGCGCCGGTCCAGTGCGGGCGCTTGGTGGCGCGGATCTCGAAGCCCAGGCCCCAGTCGTTCGGGTCCTGCGCGCCGTAGCCGGGCAGGACGCCCTTCAGGCCCGGGAACGCCACGGAGGTCGCGGTCACGACGGTCGAGGGGTGCAGCAGCCGCGGGTCCTGGAGTTCCGCGGCGAATTTCAGCAGGTCCGCGACCGTGGAGACGCCGTCCGCGGCGGGTGAGCCCTCCAGCGCGGTGTCCGCCATGCCGAGCGGCTCCAGCACCGCCTGGCGGGCGTACTCCGCGAACGGGATGCCCGCGGCCTTCGTCAGCGCTTCGCCCAGCGCCTCGAAGCCGGTGTTGGAGTAGATGCGGCGTGTTCCGGGCAGGGCGAGGACCTTTTCGGCGTCGAAGGCGAGCCCCGAGGTGTGGGCGAGCAGGTGCCGTACCGTCGAGCCCTGCGGGCCCGCCGGGTCGTCCAGCTCGAAGACGCCCTCCTCCCACGCGACCAGCACCGCGTACGCCGCGAGCGGCTTCGTCACCGACGCCAGGGGGTACCTCCGGTGGAGGTCGCCGTACGTCCCCGCCACGGTTCCGTCCGCCCGGACCACGCCCGCGGCGGCGTTCGCCACTGGCCACTGCCCGATCATCGCCAAGCTCTCCATGGACCTGACCCTACGGGGTGCCCCCTCCGCGGAGTTGCGGGACCTTGCAGTCCGCGGTGGCTGGTCGCGCCGTTCCCCGCGCCCCTTTGGGGCGCGAGCTTCTTCCGCGGGAGTACCCGGGCGAATCCAGGGGCGCGTGGGGGTACCTCCCAGGCGAAGCTCTGGGGGAGAACGGCGCGACCAGCCCACCACCGGGGGGTGGTCCCTCAGCCGGCAGGCACCACCCACCCCGGGGGGTCGGGGGCACCCCGAACCCCCTTGCCTGGAGTGCGCTCGAAGGTCTTAGCGTGGGGGGTATGACAGTGGCGCGGGTGGGTCAGAGGCAGACGAATACCGAGGCGCACTGCGCAGCACCTGAGCCGCATATGCGGCCGGACGGCCAGGACCAGTACACGATCGGCGAGGTCGCGGCGTTCACCGGGCTGAGCGCCCACACGTTGCGGTGGTACGAGCGGATCGGGCTGATGCCGCACGTGGACCGCTCCCACACCGGCCAGCGCCGTTTCACCAACCGCGACCTGGACTGGCTGGCGTTCGTGGGGAACCTGCGGCTGACGGGGATGCCGGTCGCGGACATGGTGGCGTACGCGGAACTGGTGCGCGCCGGGGAGCACACGTTCGGCGAGCGGCACGCCCTGCTGGAGTCGACCCGGGCGGATGTGGTGCGGCGCATCGCCGAACTCCAGGGCACCCTGACGGTGCTGGACCGCAAGATCGACACGTACGCGGCCGCGCACTCCCCGAATCGCACGGCCTGAGCCCGGCAGCCGCTACGGGCGGACCCGGGCGGTGCGGATCGCGGCGAGCACGGCCGCGGCGAACGGCAGCGACTCGTGCACGGAGCCGTACCCGAGCCCGAAGACGACGCTGGCCGGGTCGCGGTCGGCGGCGGGCGGCGGCTCCGTCCGCTCCCGCGGCACCAGCCGCAGATGCCCGTGGACCTGCTCGGGCGAGCGCCACTCGACGCCGCTCAGCTCCTCGACCGGAAACGTCTGGTCCCCGGAGTTCCACTTGGCGGTGGACGCGCCGGTGCGGAACCAGTGGAAGCCGACCGTCCGGCCGTCGAACGTGGCCTTCGCGTCGTACGCCTTGAAGGAGCGCGGCGCGGAGGGGGCCGGGACGAGGAAGCGCGGGCCGGCCGGGTCGGTGCCGGCCGCGGCGGCGCGGACGGCGGCCAGCAGCACGTCCCGGGCGGTCTCGGCGAGCGACGCGCTCTGCTCGGGCAGCACCAGCCGGTAGGGGTCGGCGTTCTCCCGCAGTTGGCCGCCGGCGACCTCCATGAGCGGGTCGGCGCCCGGCCGCGGGGTCGCCCGCAGGATCAGGGTGCCGCGGCGGCCGGGTACCAGTTCCACGTCCGCCAGGGCCTCGTGCGGCACCCTCCGCTCACCGAGCGCCTGGAGCAGCCGCGACCCGCGCACCCCTCTGCTGTACCGGATCACCACGGCGTCGGGCTCGAACTCCCACACGGCGTTGCTCCCGGTCAGCGCTTCACCCATAAGGCTCAGCTTATGGCCGCCCCGGCCGCCTGTGTCCCTTATGCGCTACGCGCGTCACCAAAACAGGGGTGGGTTTTTCCGGGCGCCCATGACCCGGACAAGACCGCTGGTACGGGTGTTCCGGGTGGGGCGGATGATCTTCGAGTAGTCGCCCAGGGCGATCGCCGCGAAGTTGGCGAGGCTGGTCGTCCCGGGCACGAAGTAGCCGCCGTGCCCGTCGGCGCCCGCGGTGCTGACCACCCGGGCGCCGAAACCCGCGGAGACCGGGTCGGTGCCGTGGCCCAGCCCGGCGAACTCCACGTGCGGCACCCCGCCGATCCAGTCCCCGGCGTCCCGGGCCGCCCACACCCGCGCGCTGGTGTGGAGGGCGGCGACGTCCCGGGCGCGCATGCCCGGGCTGCCCATGACGGCGATGTCGCGGACCCGCCCGGGCGGCAGGTGCGGCGCGGCCAGCCCGCACAGCACCGAGCCGTAGGAGTGGCAGAACAGCGCCACGTCGCGGCGGCGCGGGAGCCCGGCGAGCAGCGACTCCAGCCGGCCCGCGCCTCGCGCCGCGAGGGTGCCGGTGAAGGCGTCCAGGCCGATGCCGCGCGGGGCGGTGTACCCGGCCCACGCGATCACCGCGACGCGCGCGCCGGGCCGGGCGCGGCGCTCGGCCCCGTACAGGGCGCGGGCCATCCCGGCGGTGGCGGAGTACCGCTTGGCGTCGGCGCGTTCGAAGTCGGCCAGATCGGTGTCCACGCCGGGGACGACCACCGCGATCCGGTCCGCGGTGCGCAGGTCGCCCAGCACCTCCGCGACGCGCCCGCCCCCGGTCGGGTCGAACGCGAGGATCTGCCGCCGGCCCGCCAGGAGCGAGGTGTACCGCTCCGCCAGGTCCGCCATCGCGGTACGGCCCGCCGCGGTGAGTTGGTCGCTGCGCTGGTCCGCCCGGACCGCCGCACGCTGCCGCAGCAGCGCGAGCCGGTTGGCGCCGTAGCGCAGCGCCGGGTCCACGCCGTCCAGGTTGCCGACCACCAGCGGGTAGCGCCGCACCAGCCCGAGGCGCTGGGCGCCGCTGAGCGAGGCGAAGAAACGGGCGACCGTACCGGGTGCCGCGTCCACGCCCGGCAGCCGCCTGGCCCCCACCGTGCCGTGCGCCCACGCTGCCAGCGCCGCCGCCATCGCGTCCCGCGCCGCCCGGGGCGACAGCGCCGACGTCCACCCTGTCGTCGTCAGCAGCACCACGACGACCACCAGCGCGAGCAGCGGCCGCACCACCCCGCGCCCCGGCCCGCCCCCCACGGCCCCCGGCGCCCCTGCCCCCGCCCCCGCCTGCGCCGGCACCCGGCTCCCCGCAACCACCACCGCCGCGCCGCCCCGCACCGTCACCCGCCCGATCCCCGTAAAATCACCTTCGCCCCTTTCGTCCCCGGATGCTACGACACCCCACCCCCCGCCCCCTCACATCCACCCCCACCCCGGCGGGTCCCCGTGTCGGCCAATGTCCGTGGGCGCGCGGGCGGGCTTTTCAGGGGCGCGGGGAACTGCGCGAGCAACCGTCCACCGTCGGATGGTCCGGGCACAGCCGTTGCCACCCCGCCGTGGCGGGCTTTTCAGGGGCGCGAGGAACTGCGCGAGCAACCGGCCACTGCCGGAAGGTCCGGGAGCACTGGGCGCCGCCCCGCGCGTGGCGGCTTTTCAGGGGCGCGAGGAAACTGCGCGAGCAACCGTCCACCGGCAGAAGGTCCGGCACCCTCCGTTGCCGCCCCGCGCGGGCGGACCGCTGGGGCGCGGGCACCCCCTTCCGTTGCCGCCTACCCGGGCGGATCAGGGCGCCGCCGAACGCGGAAGGCCCGCACCGGGCGAACCGGTGCGGGCCTTCACATGTGATCGGCTGAAGCCGAGCGCAGCGCTACGCGTCGCCGCCCGCGGCACCCGGATGAGCCGCGGAAGCGTCGAGCAACTGGTACCGGTCCACCGCCTGCTTGAGCGCGGAGCGCTCCACCTTCCCCTCGGCCGCCAACTCCGTGAGCACCGCCAGCACCACCGACTCCGCGTCGATGTGGAAGAACCGCCGCGCCGCCCCCCGCGTGTCGGCGAAGCCGAACCCGTCGGCACCGAGCGAGGAGTACCGCCCGGGCACCCACCGCGCGATCTGGTCCGGCACGGACCGCATCCAGTCCGAGACGGCCACGAACGGCCCCTGCGCCCCGGACAGCTTGCGGGTCACCCACGGCACCCGCTGCTCCTCCTCGGGGTGCAGCAGGTTGTGCTCCTCGACCGCCACGGCCTCGCGCCGCAGCTCGTTCCAGGACGTGGCGGACCACACGTCGGCCCGTACGTTCCACTCCTCCGCGAGGATGCGCTGCGCCTCCAGCGCCCACGGCACCGCCACCCCGGACGCGAGGATCTGCGCGGGGATCTCCCCGGTGCTGCCGGACCGGAAGCGGTGCACCCCCTTGAGGATGCCCTCGACGTCCACGTCGGCCGGCTCGGCGGGGTGCTGGATCGGCTCGTTGTAGACCGTGAGGTAGTAGAAGACGTCCTCGCCGGGCTTGCCGTCCGCGGTCTCCCCGTACATCCGGCGGAGCCCGTCCTTGACGATGTGCGCGATCTCGAAGGAGTACGCCGGGTCGTACGCGACGCACGCCGGGTTCGTGGAGGCCAGCAGCTGGGAGTGGCCGTCGGCGTGCTGGAGGCCTTCACCCGTGAGGGTGGTCCGCCCGGCGGTCGCCCCGAGCACGAAACCGCGCGCGAGCTGGTCGGCCATCTGCCAGAACTGGTCACCGGTGCGCTGGAACCCGAACATCGAGTAGAAGACGTACACCGGGATCAGCGGCTCGCCGTGGGTGGCGTACGCCGACCCGGCGGCGATCAGCGACGCGGTGCAGCCGGCCTCGGAGATGCCGTCGTGCAGCATCTGCCCGGTCGGCGACTCCTTGTACGCGAGCAGCAGCTCGCGGTCCACCGACTCGTACTGCTGGCCGAGCGGGTTGTAGATCTTCGCGCTCGGGAAGAACGCGTCCATGCCGAACGTGCGGTACTCGTCGGGCGCGATCAGCACGAAGCGCTTCCCGATCTCCTTGTCCCGCATCAGGTCCTTCAGGATGCGGACGAAGGCCATCGTGGTGGCGATCGACTGCTGGCCCGAGCCCTTCCGCGCGGCCGCGTACGCCTTGTCGTCGGGCTGCGGCAGCGGCTTGGCGCGCACGATCCGGGTCGGCACGTAGCCACCGCAGGCCTTGCGGTGGTCGTGCATGTACTGGATCTCCTCGGAGTTCCGGCCCGGGTGGTAGTAGGGCGGGTACCCCTCGTCGAGCTGCTTGTCGGTGATCGGCAGGTGCAGCCGGTCCCGGAAGCCCTTGAGGTCGTCGACGGTGAGCTTCTTCATCTGGTGGGTCGCGTTGCGGCCCTCGAAGTTCGGGCCCAGCGTCCAGCCCTTGATGGTCTGCGCGAGGATCACCGTCGGCTGGCCCTTGTGCTCCAGGGCGGCGGTGTAGGCGGCGAAGACCTTGCGGTGGTCGTGGCCGCCGCGCCCGAGGTGCAGGATCTGCTCGTCGGTGAGGTGCTCCACCATCTTCCGCAGCCGCTGGTCGCCGCCGAAGAAGTGCTCGCGGATGTACCCGCCGGTCTCGGTGGCGTACGTCTGGAACTGGCCGTCCGGCGTGGTGTTCATCTTGTTGACCAGCAGGCCGTCGCGGTCCTGGGCCAGCAGCGGGTCCCAGGAGCGGTCCCAGACCAGCTTGATGACGTTCCAGCCGGCGCCGCGGAACTGCGACTCCAGCTCCTGGATGATCTTGCCGTTGCCGCGCACCGGGCCGTCGAGCCGCTGGAGGTTGCAGTTGACCACGAAGGTCAGGTTGTCCAGGCCCTCGCGGGCGGCGATGGACAGCTGGCCCAGCGACTCCGGCTCGTCCATCTCGCCGTCGCCGAGGAACGCCCACACGTGCGACTTGGAGGTGTCGGCGATGCCGCGCGCCTCCATGTAGCGGTTCATCCGCGCCTGGTAGATCGCGCTGAGCGGGCCCAGGCCCATCGAGACGGTCGGGAACTCCCAGAAGTCCGGCATCAGCCGCGGGTGCGGGTAGCTGGACAGGCCGTCGGGGGCCTTCGACTTCTCCTGCCGGAACGCGTCGAGCTGCGCCTCGGTGAGCCGGTCGAGCAGGAAGGCGCGGGCGTAGATGCCCGGGGAGGCGTGGCCCTGGAAGAAGACCTGGTCGCCGCCGAGGCCGTCGTCCTTGCCGCGGAAGAAGTGGTTGAAGCCCACGTCGTACAGCGACGCGGAGGACGCGAAGGTCGCGATGTGGCCGCCGACGCCGATACCGGGGCGCTGCGCGCGGGAGACCATCACCGCGGCGTTCCACCGGGTGGCGTTGAGGATCTTGCGCTCGATCTCCTCGTTGCCGGGGAAGAACGGCTCGTCCTTGGTGGCGATGGTGTTGACGTAGTCGCTGCTGCGCATCTCGGGGACCGCGACGCGCTTCTCGCGGGCCCGCTCGATCAGGCGGAGCATCAGGTAGCGGGCGCGCTCCCGGCCCCGCTCGTCGATGGCCGCGTCGAGCGAGTCGAGCCATTCCGCCGTTTCCTCGGGATCGAAATCCGGGACCTGGCTGGGAAGGCCGCCAATGATGATCGGGTTGCGATCTGATCCGGAAGCCACGCTGTTCCTTCGCTCACTAGGCTGCTACGGGATGGGTACGAGGTGTCGCCGGGCGTGATCGGACGGCCGCGATCGGCCGCCGGTGCCCTGTCCATCGTGTACCGCGGCCGTTCGGTACGTCATCTCTACCGGGCGGTAACCCCAGGTGGACGGCCAAATCCGAACTCTACGCCCACTCGGACGTACGACCGACTCCCGGGCCAACACTCTGCAAAACGGGCAACCCCGGCGGATGCCGACGATCTGCGTCACCATGGGAGGGTGCGCACGGCGACAAGGCGGCGGGGAACTTGCCATGAAGACGGTCGAATCATCACTGTTTCGGCGGTCTCGTACGGCGGGTACTTGCGCGATCCGCCCCGCCCGTGTGGACTACCGCCAATAAGCTCGCACCGTCGCGGGCACATACAGACCATGAAGACCCGCACGACATCAGTGCCCATGACAGGAGGCAAAGCGTGAGCGCGACCGCGGACCACGCGGAGGAGCGGACCAACCCGGCGAGCCGGCTTGGTTTCGAGCCCGGACAGGTGGTCCAGGAGCTCGGGTACGACGAGGATTGCGACCAGGAGCTTCGCGAGGGGATCGAGGAGCTCACGGGTGAGGAGCTCGCCGACGAGGAGTACGACGACGTGCCCGACGCCGTCCTGCTGTGGTTCCGCGAGGACGACGGCGACCTCACCGACGCGCTCGTCGACGCCACGTCGACGATCGACCCCGGCGCCCCGATCTGGCTCATGACCCCGAAGACCGGGCGTGACGGCCACGTCGAGCCGAGCGAGATCGGTGAGGCGGCGCAGACCGCGGGGCTGGCGCAGACCAGCAGCGTGAACGCCGCGAAGGACTGGACGGGCAGCCGTCTGGTGACGCCGAAGGCAGCGAAGGCCGGCAAGCGGTAAGTGCGGGGACGGGGTCGCGCCGTAGTGGGTTGCGGCCCGTTCCCGGCTGCCCCTGCCGTTGTGGCTGGTCGCGCAGTTCCCCGCGCCCCTTTTGGGTGGCTGCGCGCCGCGGAAGAGGCGCGCCACCATGAGGGGCGGGGGGCTGAAACCTGTCCAGTCACAGATGAACACGGCGGAGCTGCTGGCCATGCATGATCTCGCGGGGGAGCCCGCTCCGGACTTCCGGTTGAAGGACCAGCACGGCCGTGCCGTGGGTTTGGCGGACTTCAGGGGCCGCAGGAACGTGCTGCTGATGTTCTTCCCGTTCGCGTTCACGAGTGTGTGCTCCGGCGAACTTCGGGCGATCCAGCAGGAGTTGGACCTGTTCCAGGATGAGGACACCCAGGTCCTGGCGGTGTCGTGCGACTCGATGCACGCGCTGCGCGCCTTCTCCGACGCCGAGGGCCTGGACTTCCCGCTGCTGAGCGACTTCTGGCCGCATGGCGTGGTGTCCCGTGCCTACGGCGTCTTCGCCGAGGACAAGGGCTGTGCGCTGCGCGGCACGTTCGTGATCGACCGCCGGGGCACGGTGCGCTGGACCGTGGTGAACGGCCTGCCGGACGCACGCGATCTCGACGAGTACCGGAAAGCCCTGTCCGCGCTGTGACGGCATCGGGAACGTGTCACTAGGCTCTGGACGTTGATCCAGGACCGCAGTACACAACGACCCACACCGTACCGACGGGCGGGGAAACCGAACGGGAGGACTCGTGGGAGTCAGCCTCAGCAAGGGTGGCAACGTCTCGCTGACGAAGGAGGCGCCCAACCTCACGGCGGTCGTCGTCGGCCTGGGATGGGACGCCCGGACCACCACCGGCAGCGACTTCGACCTCGACGCCAGCGCGCTGCTCACCGACGAGCAGGGCAAGGTCCTTTCCGACCAGCACTTCGTCTTCTTCAACAACCTCAAGAGCCCGGACGGCTCGGTCGAGCACACCGGCGACAACCTCACCGGTGACGGCGAGGGCGACGACGAGGTGATCAACGTCAGCCTGGCCACCGTGCCGGCGAACGTGGCGAAGATCGTCTTCCCCGTGTCGATCTACGACGCGGAGCCGCGCCAGCAGAGCTTCGGCCAGGTGCGCAACGCCTACATCCGCGTGGTGAACGCGGCCGACGGCAGCGAACTGGCGCGCTACGACCTGACCGAGGACGCCTCCACCGAGACCGCGATGGTCTTCGGCGAGCTGTACCGGCACGGCGCGGAGTGGAAGTTCCGCGCCATCGGCCAGGGCTATGCCTCGGGGCTGCGCGGCATCGCCCAGGACTTCGGCGTCAACGTCTGACCACCGCCACCAGGCTTGCCCACACCACGTGTGAGGGGGAAAGGACCACGATGGGCGTCACGCTCGCCAAGGGGGGCAACGTCTCCCTGTCCAAGGCCGCGCCGAATCTCACCCAGGTGCAGATCGGCCTCGGCTGGAGGGCCCGTTCGACCACCGGCGCCGACTTCGACCTGGACGCCAGCGCGCTGCTGTGCTCCGGCGGCCGGGTGCTGGGGGACGAGTACTTCGTCTTCTACAACAACCTCAAGAGCCCGGAGGGCTCGGTCGAGCACACCGGCGACGACCTGACCGGCGGCAGCGGCGGCGACGACGAGACGATCCTGGTCGACCTCACCACGGTGCCCGCCAACGTCGACAAGATCGTCTTCCCGGTGTCGATCTACGACGCCGACGCCCGGGTGCAGACCTTCGGCCAAGTCAGCGACGCCTACATCCGCGTGCTCAACCAGTCCGACGGCGCGGAACTGGCGCGCTACGACCTGACCGAGGACGCCTCCACCGAGACGGCGATGATCTTCGGCGAGCTCTACCGCTACAACGGCGAGTGGAAGTTCCGTGCAGTCGGCCAGGGGTACGCCTCCGGACTGCGCGGGATCGCCCTAGACTTCGGGGTCAACGTTTCGTAAAGCCGCGCGCCCGCGCGGGGGACCCTTGGGCTCAAGGGATCACAAGGGATTGGGTGGGAAGCACGTGCTCCTCAGAACATTCGGCTGGTCGTTCGGCATCACTGCCGCAGGCCTGGCCCTGGCCGGCATCCTCTGGGGAGGCAAGGGCCTCGCCATCGTGGCGATCCTGTCCGTCCTGGAGATCTCGCTCTCGTTCGACAACGCGGTCATCAACGCGGGCATCCTGCGCAAGCTGAACGCGTTCTGGCAGAAGATCTTCCTGACCGTCGGTGTGCTGATCGCCGTCTTCGGCATGCGGCTGGTCTTTCCGATCGTCATCGTGGCCGTCACCGCGAAGCTCAGCCCGTGGGAGGCGGTGCGGATCGCGGTCAACGACCACGACCGCTACGAGAACCTCGTCACCAACGCGCACCCGGCGATCGCCGCCTTCGGCGGCATGTTCCTGTTGATGATCTTCCTCGACTTCATCTTCGAGGACCGGGAGATCACCTGGCTGTCCTGGCTGGAGAAGCCGCTCGCCAAGCTCGGCAAGCTGGACATGCTGTCGGTGGTGGTCGCCATGGTCGCCCTGGTGATCGCCGGCACCACGGTCGCGGACTCGGTGCCGCTGCACGGCGGGCACGGCACGGTCGACAAGGCCGAGACGGTGCTGCTGGCGGGCGTGGCCGGCCTGATCACCTACCTGGTGGTCGGCGGCATCTCCGGCTTCTTCGAGGAGCGCCTCGAGGACGAGGAGGAGGGCGACGAGGACGGCGAGCCCGAGATCGAGGTCGCCAAGGCGCCGGCGGGCGGCAGCGGCGCGAGCGTGGTGCGCAGCGTCGGACTGGCCGGCAAGGCCGCGTTCTTCATGTTCCTCTACCTGGAAGTGATCGACGCGTCGTTCTCCTTCGACGGCGTCATCGGCGCCTTCGCGATCAGCAACGACATCTTCGAGATCGCGCTGGGCCTGGGCATCGGCGCGCTGTACATCCGGTCGCTCACCGTCTTCCTGGTCCGCAAGGGCACCCTGGACGACTACGTGTACCTGGAGCACGGCGCGCACTACGCGATCGGCGCGCTGGCGGTCATCCTGCTGGTCACCATCAAGTACGAGGTCAGCGAGGTCATCACCGGCCTGGTCGGCGTTGTCCTGATCCTGGCGTCGTACTGGTCGTCGGTGGTACGCAACCGCCGTCTCGGGGAAGACTCCGGGCAGTCGGACGACGACAAGGCGGAAGTCACGTCCGGGGTCTGACCCCGGCCGCGCACCCGCCGCTGCCCCCGCCCTCCGGCGGGGGCAGCGGCGTGTGCGCGCGGTGGCGGCCACGGCCGAGAGCAACTAGGGGAGGACGGACCACAATGTCCTGGTGGCGGTTCCTGCGGCCCAACGGCCCGGACCAGTTCGACGTGACCAACGCGCACGTGGTGGAGCTCACCAAGCGGCGGCCGGAGCTGTCGCTCACCAAGCAGGGCGCCGCGGTCGGCAACATGCGGGTGAACCTGTCCTGGCAGATGCGGCCGTCCGACACCGGGGACTGGGCGACCGACCGGGGCGGCTTCCTGCGCCGCCAGATCGACGTGTTCAAGCCACGTATCGTGCAGGCGGCCGGGCCGGCGATGGTCAACGTGGACCTGGACCTGGCGTGCCTGTACGAACTCGCCGACGGCACCAAGGGCGTGGTGCAGCCGCTCGGCGGCTTCCACGGCGACCTGGACGGGCCGCCGTACATCCAGATGTCCGGCGACGACCGGTTCGGCGGCACCTCGGGCGAGACGATGTACATCAACTTCGACAAGCGCGAGGAGTTCAAGCGCCTGCTGGTGTTCGTGTACATCTACGACGGCACGCCCGCGTTCGACCGCACCCACGCGAAGGTGGAGATCTTCCCCGGGTCGGGGCCGCGGATCGAGATCCCCCTCACCGAGCGGGAGCCGCAGGCGCGTTCGTGCGCGGTGGTGCTGATAGAGAACCGCAAGGACGAGATGGTCGTACGCCGCGAGGTGCGGTACGTCTACGGTTTCCAGGCCGAGATCGACCGGCTCTACGGCTGGGGCCTGCAATGGGGGCGCGGCTACAAGTCCAAGGTCTAGAACTCCTGTTCAGCCCTTTTCGCGGCACGCGGTAGGCGTCCGACGGCTTGCCCGAGGCATGTGCCAGTACCGGGGAATGTCCCAAGTCGCTTGCGTACTGCGGGAATTGGGGCATTGTGGTGTGCCACCACAGGCATGGCGCGGTGCACGGGGGGTTGACATGCCCGAATGGCCTGGCCGGTCCGCGCGGGACCGGCGCATCCTCACCTACCTCGGGTCCCGGCTGATCCTCGACGACCCGGGCGTGGTCGTGCCGCTGCCCGCGGTGCTGCTGCTGGGCCCCCGGGGCAGCGGCAAGACCACGACGCTGGGCGTCGTGGCGGAGTGGGGCCGGGCGCACCCGTGCGCGGGCCTGGACCTGGAGGCCATGCGGCGCGGCGGCGCGACCGTCTTCGACGTCCTGGTGGACCTGGCGTTCCAGTTGCAGGAGCACAAGGAGGGCTTCCGCCCGCTGCACTTCCCGTCCTTCACGCTGCTGCTGATGTCGCTGCGGGCGTCGGTCGAGACCGAGGACATGGACCGGGCGGTCCGCGAGATGCGCGCGCTGCTCCTCCAGGGCTCGAGCGGGCAGGGATACGACCCGGAGTCCCTGGAGTCGTTCATCGAGGGCGTGGCCACGGCCGTCGGCGGCCTGCCGGTCGCCTGGATCGCCCAGATCCTCCCCGGCATCACCTTCGCCCGGCGGTTCCGGGCGCGGTGGGGGCTGCACCGGCGGATCGGCCACGCCGCGGCGGCGGTGGGCACCCCGCGGGCGGGCGCGGGGTTCCTGGTCCGCGCCAACCGGCTCTACCACGGCGACCCGGTGCAGCGCCGCAGGGTCGAGGGGATGCTCTTCGCCGCCTTCCGAGCCGACCTGGTCGCCGCCTACGCCACCACCCGGCACCGGCGCACCTCCGCCTGCCTGATCACCCTCGACAACGTGGACACCGAACTCGGCGACGCGCTGCTGGAGTTGCTGCTCGCCGCCCGGGAGGAGCCGGGCGCGGCCCCCGACCCGCTGCTGGTGGTCGCGGCCGCCCGCCGGGCGCCGGGCGAGCTGATCGGGGCGGGCGGCGCGACGGTGTCGCCGTCCGATGACGCCGCGAGCTGGGCCGGCGGCGCCTTCACCCCGGTGCGCACCGGCCGGCTGCACGTCGGCCGGCTGCGGGACCTGGACGCCGGGGAGGTGGAGGCGCACGCCAAGCGGCTGCTGCGGGCCCTGCCGGACGACGACCAGCCCGCGGTGGCCCGCGCGTCGGCGTGGCTGGGCTGGAACGTGTACGCCGCGACCCGCGGCCAGCCCGCCGCCACCGGCGCCCTGCTCGACGCGCTGGGCCGGTTCCCGGCCGCCACGCCCTGGGCGGAGCGGCTGGAGCGCTGGCCGCAGCTCCCGGTCCGGCCGGTGCCCGGCCGGGACGAGGCGGGCGGCCTGCCGACCGTGGCCGAGTCGGTGCTCGACGTGCTGCTCGCGGACTGCGACACCGGACTGCGCCGGGTGCTGCCGCGCGCGGCGGCCGCCGCTTCCCATGTGCAGGCCGAGGCCGCGCCGGGGCTGTGGGCGGGTGTGTCGGGCGTGCAGCAGCGGGCGTTCGCCACCCATGGCGAGGTCGCCTTCCACCCGGCGGCGCGCTACCTGCTGCTGCGCCGGCTCGACGCGGACCGCAACGCGCGCGGCGCCGCCTCCTGGGACGGCGCGCACACGGCGCTGGGCGCGGCGGCGCTGGAGGAGGAGGGCGCCTCGGGCGAGAGCACCGGGCGCACCCTCGCCTACCACAGCCTGGCCCGCGGCGACCTGGCCGCGGCGGCGGACTACCTGCGCGGGCGCTTCCCGCCCGTGACGCCGGCCGACGCCTGGTGCCGGGACCTGTCCTACCTCCAGCGCGCCCCCGCCCGGTGGCACGAGGGCCGGATCGAGCCGGCCGAGGACCGCTACGAGCGGCTGGTCGGCGACCCGCCGGGCGACGAGGCGCGGCGCGCCGTCGTCCGGCTGCTGGCGGCCGGCTGGATCACCGCGCACCCGGGCAGCGACCCGTACGCGCGACTGTACGAGGACCCGTTCGGCGATCCGTTCGCCGAGCTGTACGACGACATCGCGCACGAGTTCCGCAACCTGCGGGACGTCCGGGGCATCGGCGCCGCCGCCCGGGCGGTGTTCGCGGCCAGGGCCAGGGAGTACGACGAGCTCTACAGGGGGAAGCCGTGGTGAACGGCGCAGTGCCACCGTCCGATCCGGACGACAGGATCGAGGGGCCCGCGGTGCCGCCGTCCCCGCCGCGCAGGTGGCCGCGGGTCGCCGTCGCGGTGGCCGCCGCCCTGGTGCTGGTGGCCGCGGTCCTCGCCGTGGTGCACGTGGTGCGCGACCACGACTGCGCCACCGACGGCACGAAGGTGGGCGGCGAGTGCATCGGCGTCAGCGACGGCTCGTACTCCTTCGAGTCCTCCCTCACACCGGTCATGGACCGGATCAAGGAGGCGAACCGCGCGGTCGTGAAGTCGGGCAAGCCGTGGGTGGACGTCGCCTATGTGGAGCCGATCACCAAGGAGCAGGACCAGGAGTCCGTCAAGTACGGCATCCGCAAGGAGCTGGAGGGCGCCTACCTCGCCCAGCAGCAGCTGAACGACGTGCAGTTGGGCGGACACGGCGAGGTGCCGCAGATCCGGCTGCTCGTCGCCAACTCCGGGCTGCGCTCGGAGCAGTGGCAGAAGCTGTCGCAGGTGCTGATCCGGCGGTCGCAGCGCAAGGACCACCCGCTGGTCGGGGTCGCCGGGTTCGGCCAGAGCCGCGACGGGACGCTGGACCTGGTGCGGGCGCTGCGGGCGGCGAAGGTGCCGATGATGGGCGCCACGGTGACCGCCGACGGCCTGACCGACCCGGACGAGGTCGGGTTCTTCAGCGTCTCCTCGCCCAACTCCGCCCAGGTCAGCGCCGCGGTGAAGTACCTCAAGCAGCAGCAGGACAAGACCGCCGGCTACACGGTCGCGGTGGTCCGCGACCGCAACCAGCAGGACATCTACAACACCTCCCTCTACAGCGACTTCACCCGGGACGCCGCGGCGCGCAGGCTCGCCCTGGACGGCGGCGACCTGGAGTACGTCTCGGGCATCGACGGCGTCAGCAACGCCATGTCCGCGGTCGCCGACCGGGTGTGCGACAAGCACCCCGACGCGGTCTACTTCGCCGGGCGCGGCGCCAACCTGCGGGACTTCATCGTCGCGATGGCCGCGCCCGACCGCAGGTGCGAGGTCACGGTGCTCACCGGGGACGACGCGGTCGGCGTCTACTACGACGGCTCGGCGTCGGCGGCCACCAAGGAGCAGTTCGCGCAGGACTGGCGGACCAGCCGGGTGACGGTGCTCTACACCGCGCTCGGCCACCCCGCGCTGCCCGGCGTGGTCTACCCCGCGGCCAAGGACCCGTATCCCGCCTTCCGGGACCTGTACCACCAGCAGTTCGGCGGCATCGGGGACACCGAACTCCAGGACGGGCAGGTGATACTGGGCCACGACGCGGTGTGGACGCTGGGCGAGGCGATCCGGGAGGCGGCCGGCCCGGCCGGCACCGTGGCGGTGACCGCGGGCAGCACGCTCAACGGCCTGGTCGGCGGGAACGACGTGACCGGGGTGAGCGGCCCGATCCGGCTGGGCCCGGACGGCGACCCGCAGGACAAGCCGATCGCGCTGGTGCGGCTGGAGACGGACGGGCGCTACGACTTCCAGCAGGTCGTCACGCCGTGACCGCGGCTCCGGGGTGTCCCCGGAGAGCGCTGCTCAGGCGTTCTGGAACTGCGGGCCCTGCGGCGGCAGCGTGAAGTGGCCGTCGGGCGCCGGGGGAGCCGCCGGCGCGGCGGGCGGCGCGGCCACCGGCTGCGGGTAGCCGTACGCCGGGTACGCCGGCTGGGGCTGCTGGTGGACCACCGGCTGCTGCGCGGGCGGGGGCGGCACGGCCGGGGCGACCGGCTGCGGGTAGCCGTAGGCGGGCTGGGCGGGCACGTGGGAGGGGTAGGGGGCCGCCAGCGGGTAGCCGTAGGCCCCGGAGGGCTCCGGGGCCGCCACGGTGGGCCCTGCGGGCGCGGGGTAGCCGCCGGTGGGGCCGGGCGCGGGCAGCGCGGCGGTGGGGCCCGCGGCGGCGGTGGCGCCCTGCGGCGGTGCGGCGGGGTCCGGCTCGCCGTCGTCGACCGCGATGCCGTACTCCGTGGCGAGGCCGACCAGGCCGGTGGCGTACCCCTGGCCGAGCGCGCGGAACTTCCAGCCGGCGCCCTTGCGGTACAGCTCGCCGCAGATCAGCGCGGTCTCGTGGCCGGTGTCGGGCACCACGTCGAAGGTGACCAGCGGCGCGGCGTGCTGCGGGCCGGCCGCGTCGTAGAGCGCCAGCACCAGGCCGGGGACCTGCCGGAACGGCCCGCCGTCGCACGAGGCGGCGACCACCACCCGGGCCACCTCCGGGTCGAGCGCGGCCAGGTCGACCTCCACGGTGTCGGTCAGGCCCTCCGGGACGCGCTGCTTGGGCAGATGCCGGGCGACGCCCGAGGGGTGCCGCGGGGCGTTGTAGAAGACGAAGTCGGCGTCGGAGCGCACCCGGCCGCCGGAACCGAGCAGCAGCACGGAGGCGTCGACATCCGGGGCCCCCGGCGACGGGCTCCAGCGGAGCACCGCCCGGATGCCCGAGGCGTCCAGCGGGATGTTCGAGCCCTTCACCATCACGTGCGTCATGACCGCCATCCTGCCCGCCCGGCGGGGCGGCCCACAACGCCGCGGGCGCGCACGGCGGCGGACACCCGGCCGACCGCCACTGGTTACCTGTTTGTCACGCGCGGTGGGAACCTTTACGTCGGGGATGTACGTACGATAATCGGCCACGCGATTGACGCCTGTCCTCGCGGCTATGACGGTGAAAGGGGGGCGTGTGCGACACTTCGGGCACCTTGCGTCGGATCTCAGGGGTGAACTTTTCCACCGGGAACCTCAGGAGTTCGCCGCCGATTCGCCCGGGCAGGTCCTCGCGACCGCCCTGGGCGCCACGCTCTACTCGCCGGCGACCCGCCCGCACCTCGCCGACGACGTGCTCAAGCAGGCCGCCCGCGGTGTGGTCTCCATGGTGCTGTGCCTGGAGGACTCCATCGACGACCGCGACGTCGAGGCGGGCGAGGCCAACCTCGTCCGGCAGTTCGCCGACCTCGCCACCCGCCCCGGCTCCGAGCGGCTGCTGCCGCTGCTGTTCATCCGGGTCCGCACCCCCGCGCAGATCACCGACCTGGTCGCCCGGCTGGGCGGCACCGTACGGCTGCTGTCCGGATTCGTACTGCCGAAGTTCACCGAGGAGAGCGGCGTCCCCTTCCTGGAGGCGCTCGCCGCCGCCGAGGGCGCCTCCGGCCGGCGGCTGTTCGCCATGCCGGTCCTGGAGTCCCCGGAGCTGATGCACCTGGAGAGCCGGGTGGAGACGCTGCACGGCATCTCCCGCACCGTCGACAAGTACCGCGACCGGGTGCTCGCGCTGCGGCTGGGCGTCACGGACTTCTGCTCCTCCTACGGCCTGCGCCGCGCCCCGGCGATGACCGCCTACGACGTGCAGATCGTCGCCGCCGTCATCGCCGACGTCGTCAACGTGCTGGGCCGCGCGGACGGCAGCGGGTTCGTGGTCACCGGCCCGGTGTGGGAGTACTTCCGGCACCACGAGCGGATGTTCAAGCCGCAACTGCGCCGCAGCCCGTTCACCCCCGAGGCGGAGGACCTGCGCGACACGCTCATCCAGCAGGACATGGACGGCCTGCTGCGCGAGATCGAACTGGACCGCGCCAACGGCCTGCTCGGCAAGACCTGCATCCACCCCAGCCACGTGCCGGTGGTCAACGCGCTGAGCGTGGTCACCCACGAGGAGTACTGCGACGCCGCCGACATCCTGCACGAGGACCGCAGCGGCGGCGGGGTGCTCCGCTCCGCCTACACCAACAAGATGAACGAGGTGAAGCCGCACCGGGCCTGGGCCGAGCGCACCTTGCGCCGCGCCGAGGTCTTCGGAGTCGCCCGCGAGGACATCGGCTTCGTGGAACTGCTCGCCGCGAGCCTGCCCCCCGCCTGACCGGCGCCCGCCGCCCCGTCACCGAAGGACACCCGCCTGATGCCCGACAACACGCCCCGGACCGGGCCCCACCCGCCCTGGACCGGGCAGTGGGTGGCCGACCGCCTCGGCGTCACCCTGCACGGCGACCGCCTGACCGACCTGCTCGGCCTGGCGCTGCGGCGCAACCCCAAACGGGCCCACCTGCTGGTCTCCAACGTGCTCGGCAAGCACGTCCCGCAGGACCCCCGCACCGTCTACGGCCACGCCCACGCGCTCGGCGTGCGGGTACGGGAGCTGCTGGGGCCCGACGAGGCGGCGCGCGCGGTCGTGCTCGGCTACGCCGAGACCGCCACCGGCCTCGGCCACGCGGTCGCCGACGGCCTCGGCCCCGCGCCCTACCTGCACTCCACCCGCCGCGCGGTGCCCGGCCTGACCCCGCAGGGCGGGTTCGAGGAGGAGCACAGCCACGCCACCTCCCACCTGCTGCTGCCCGAGCAGCCCGACCTGCTGGCCGGCCCTGGCCCGCTGGTGCTGGTCGACGACGAGTTCTCCACCGGCCGCACCATCCGCAACACCATCGCCGCCCTGCACGCCCGGCACCCGCGCGAGCGCTACGTCGTGGTCGCCCTGACCGACATGCGCTCGGCCGCCGACCGCGACGCGCTGCGCGCCTTCGCCGCCGCACTGCCCGCGCGCGTCGACGTGGTGGCCCACGCCACCGGAAGCGTCAGCCTGCCGGACGGGGTGCTCGGCAAGGGCCAGGAGCTGGTCGCCGCCCACAGCGCGGCCGACGAGGTGCCCGCACCCGGCCCCGGGCCGGCCGCCGGCCGCCGCGTCTCCCGGGTGCCGCTCGACTGGCCCGCGGGCCTGCCCGACGGCGGACGGCACGGCTTCCTGCCCGGGCACGCCGGGCAACTGGACCGCGCGCTGCCCGCGATGGGCGCGCGACTCGCCGACGCGCTGCCGCCGGCCGCGACCAGCGTCCTCGTCCTGGGCAACGAGGAGCTGATGTACGCCCCGCTGCGGCTCGCCCGGGCGCTCCAGGACACCCTGGAGGCGCGGGCGCACGGCAGCACCCCGGCCGCCGTCCGCTACTCCACCACCACCCGCTCCCCGGTGCTGGCCGTCGACGACCCGGGGTACGCCATACGCAGCCGGATCGTCTTCCCCGCCCACGACGACCCGACGGATGCGGGCAGCACCGACCGGTTCGCGTACAACGTGCGCGGGTTCGACGCGGTGGTGTGCGTGGTGGACTCCGCCGGGGACACCCCCGCCCTGCACGCGCCCGGCGGGCTGCTGGACCGGCTCGCCGCCGCCACCGACGCGGTCCTGCTCGCGGTGGTGCCGTCCTACCGACCGAACGGAACCCCGCAACCGATGAGCTCGCCGCAGACCCCGCACACCCCGCACCCCACGACCGACCTCGGCCTGGCCGAGCCGCTGCGGGGGCCGGAGTTCTCCTTCTACGCGCCCGAGGAGGTCGGCTGGCTGCTCAAGGACCTCTCCGGCGTCGAGCTGGAGGCACCCGTCGAGGAGCGCGAGGAGGCCGTCCAGAACGGCGGCGCGCACTACGCCGAGTCACTGCCGGTGGAGTACCAGCCCAGCCCGGAGTACCAGGAGCTGTTCCGCTCGGCGCTGGACGCCTCGGCGCTGCGGATCGCCCGCGCGGTGGGCACCGTCACCGAACTGGTGCTGGCCGAGCGCGGCCCGGACGCCGTGCTGGTCTCGCTCGCCCGCGCCGGCACCCCCGTCGGCGTGCTGATGCGCCGCTGGGCGCAGCACGCGCACGGACTGCGGCTGCCGCACTACGCGGTCTCCATCGTCCGCGGCCGCGGTATCGACGCCAACGCGCTGCGCTGGCTGGCCGCCCACCACGACCCGGCCGACGTGGTGTTCGTCGACGGCTGGACCGGCAAGGGCGCCATCACCCGCGAACTCGCCGCCGCCGTGGCGGAGTTCGAGGCCGCGGCCGGGACGGCGCCGGTCGGCCGCGCGGTCGGCCGCTTCGACCCGGAGATCGCGGTCCTCGCCGACCCCGGCGGCTGCGTGCGGACCTACGGCACCCGCGACGACTTCCTGGTCCCCTCCGCCTGCCTCAACTCCACCGTCTCCGGGCTGGTCTCCCGCACGGTCCTGCGGGACGGCCTGATCGGCCCCCGGGACTTCCACGGCGCCAAGTTCTACCGCCAGTTGCGGGACTCCGACGTCTCCGCGCTCTTCCTCGACACCATCACCGCCGCCTTCGACGCGGTCGGCGACGGCGTCGCCGAGGACGTCAAGGCGCTGCGCGCGCAGGACCGTTCGCCGACCTGGGCCGGCTGGGCCGCGGTCGAGCGGATCAGCGAGGAGTACGGCATCGGCGACGTCAACCTCGTCAAGCCCGGCGTCGGTGAGACCACCCGGGTGCTGCTGCGCCGGGTGCCGTGGAAGATCCTCGCCCGGCGCGGCGCGGGCGCGGACCTGGAGCACGTACGCCTGCTCGCCGCCCAACGCGGCGTGCCCGTCGAGGAGGTGGACGACCTGCCGTACACCTGCGTCGGCCTGATCCACCCGCGCTACACGCGCGGCGCCACCGGGGCGGACGGCAAGGCGGTGGGCGCGAAGTGACCCGCACACCGGCGCCCGCGCCGCACCGCACCGTGGTCGCCAGCGACCTGGACCGCACCCTGGTGTACTCCGCCGCCGCGCTGGCCCTGGCCATGCCCGACGAGCACGCGCCGCGGCTGCTGTGCGTCGAGGTCCACGAGGCCAGGCCGCTGTCCTACCTCACCGAGACCGCCGCGCGGCTGCTGGTCGAACTCGCCGACACCGCGCGGTTCGTGCCCGCCACCACCCGCACCCGCAAGCAGTACCGGCGGATCAGGCTGCCCGGGCGGGTGCCGCGGTACGCGATCTGCGCCAACGGTGGCCACCTGCTGGTCGACGGGCGCACCGACCACGACTGGCACGACGAGATGCGGCGCCGGCTCGCCGACGGCTGCGCGCCGCTGGCCGAGGTCCGCGCGCACCTGGCCGCCACCTCCGACCCGGAGTGGCTGCGCAAGGAGCGGATCGCCGAGGACCTGTTCGCCTACCTCGTGGTCGACCGCGAACGGCTCCCGGCCGGCTGGGTGAAGGAACTCGCGGCCTGGGCCGAGCCGCTCGGCTGGACCGTCTCGCTCCAGGGCCGCAAGATCTACGCGGTGCCCAAGCCGCTGCGCAAGTCCGCCGCGCTGGCCGAGGTCGTCCGGCGCACCGGCGCCGAACGGGTGCTCGCCGCCGGCGACTCCCTCCTGGACGCCGACCTGCTGGACGCCGCCGACGTCGGCTGGACCCCCGGGCACGGCGAGCTGGCCGACACCGGGTGGACCGCGCCCCATGTCACCGCGCTGCCCACCGTCGGCGTGGCCGCCGGCGAGGAGATCGTGCGCCGCATGCTGGAGCGCCTGGCCCGGTGAACCCTCCCGTGCTCCGGCGGCGCTACCTCAACGTGTCGCCGGAGTACGGGCGCTGGTGACGATGACCGCCAGGCAGCCGACCGCGAGCACCGCCAGCGCGCACAGCATCACGGCGTAGCCGACGAGCGGCGCGGCGGCCGCCAGCACCGTCGGCAGCAGGAACCCGGCGTACGCGGCCGCGTAGTACACCCCCGTCAGCCCCGCCAGGTCGTCGGGCCGGGCGATGCGCTGGATCTCCACCAGCCCGGAGACGATCGCGATGCCGTAGCCCGCGCCCAGCACCAGCGCACCGGCCGGCGCCAGCCACGGCGAGCCGGTCACCGCGACCAGCGCGCACACCGCCATGCCCAGCGCCATCAGCACCATCGCCACCGACATCGCCGCCACCGTCGAGCGCGCCCCCAGCCGCTTGGCGAACGGCTGCACCACCGCCCCCATGCCCAGCGTCAGCACGGTCAGCGCGGTGGCGTACGCCAGCCCCCAGTCGCCCAGCCGCGCGTCCACCAGCTGCGGCGTCACGGCGTACGCGATGCCCGCCGACCCGAACACCCAGGGCGCCAGCGGCAGTACGACCCGCAGGAAGCGGCGGTGCCCGGCCGCCGGGACCCGCAGGTCCGCCAGCAGCCCGCCCGGCGCCGCCCCGCCCGCGGCCGGTGCGCGGGTCTCCGGCGCCCGCAGCATCACCCCCAGCAGCACCGCCCCCACGGCCACATGGACCAGGAACGGCAGCGCCGTCGGCCACGGCCCCCACTGCGCCAGCGCCCCCGCCACGCCCGGCCCGACCCCGAAGCCCACGGTCAGCGCGAGCGAGCTGCGCCGTGCCCCGGCCCCCGCGTCGGCGGCCGGATCGTAGGGCCCCTGCGACAGTTCCTTCACCCAGCTCGACCCCACGGCCATCGCGATCCCCACCGCGGCGCCGGTCAGCAGCCGCCCGGCCACGAGCGGGGCGAGGCCGAGCGAACCGGCCGCCAGCACCGCGCTGGCCAGCAGCGACAGCAGCGTGCCCGCGATCATCAGCGGCCGCCGCCCCCACCGGTCGGAGAGCGGGCCGCCGATCATCAGGCCGGGTATGAGCCCGACGACGTAGGCGCCGAGCAGCGCGTCGACGACGACCGTCGAGTAGCCGTCGGTACGGCGGTACATCAGCAGGAGCGGGGTGAACTGGTTGCCGCCCCACCCGCACGCGACGAGCCCGGCGGCGGCCTGCCGCCAGCCCCGCGCGCTCCCGGCGCTTCCGGTGGGGCCGGTGGGGCCGGTCAGGGCGGTACGGGGGCCGGGGGAGGAGGAGGTGCCGACGGCGGAAGCGGTGTCGGCGGTGGGGGCGGTCACCGTGGTGGTCCTTTCCGCGCCGCGGCCCCGGGGTCCGGAGCCGGCGGGCGTGGGTGGCGCGGTCTGCGGGGGCGGCGTCAGCGGCCGGTGCCGTCGAGGGCGCGGTGGGTGTCGTCGAGGTGGCGGCGCAGGGCGGCGGCGAAGGCGGACTCGTCCCGGGCCGCGATGTGGCCGACCAGGGCCTCGTGCTCCCGGGCGAGCACGCTCAGCCGGTCCGGGCGCGGCCGCAGCGCGTGCACGGCCATCCGCCGCTGGCGGTCGCCTAGCGAGGCGTAGAACCGCTCGGCGAGGGTGTTGCCGGACGCGGCGACGATCGCGAGGTGGAACGCCTGGTCGAGGCGGGTGAACGTGTCGACGTCCAGGTCCCGGGCGGGGGCCGCCTGCTCCGCCAGGCAGCCGCGGAGCCGGCCGACCGCGTCGGCGAGCGCGCCGTCGTCCGCCGCCAGCAGCCGGCGCACCGCCGCGCACTCCAGCGCCTCGCGCACCTCCAGCACGTTGGCCGCCTCGTGCGGCGGCACCGGGACGACGACCGCGCCCCGCTTGGGGATCAACCGCAGCAGCTCCTCGCCCTCCAGCCGCAGGAAGGCGGCCCGCACCGGGGTGCGGCTCAGGCCGATCCGGTCGGCGACCTCGACCTCGCTGATCAGGCTGCCGCCGGGCAGGTCACCGGCGAGGATGCGCTCCTTGGTGTCGGCGTAGGCCCGTTCGGCCGCGGAGGGGGAGGCGCCGGGGCGCGGGTTGTCCATGCATGCACCCTAGCATGGATACATGTAGCAGCCATGAGTTGCTGGCGGGCGGCCATGGTTGCTGACGGGCCTCCCGGGTGACTCCGGCGATCGGCTCAGGCGCCGCGTTCCGCCGCGACCACGCGGGAGCAGCGGGCGCGGCCCGCCTCGGCCCGGCGGGCGTTCGGCCGCTCGCTGTCGGCGATGAAGGCGGCCGCCTCGTCCTGCGAGCGCCCGCCCCGTACGTGCCGGTGCAGCAGCCGGCGCTCCCGCAGCCGCTGGGGCGTGTCCACGTACCACAGGTCGTCCAGCAGGTCGCGGATCTCGGACCAGCCGTCCGCGTCGTCGGCCAGGTAGTTCCCCTCGGTGACCACCAGCCGTACGGCCGCGGGCACCACCAGCTCGGCGGCGACCGGCTCGTCCAGGCGCCGGTCGAACCCGGGCGCGTAGACCGGCCCGGTGCGGGGCGTCGCGCGCAGGCGCCGCAGCAGGTGCAGATAGCCGTCGACGTCGAACGTCTCCGGCGCGCCCTTGCGCCCGCGCAGCCCCAGCCGGTCCAACTGGGCGTTGGACAGGTGGAACCCGTCCATCGGCACGTACGACGCCGTGTCCGGGCCGAGTCGGCCATTGACCCCGCTGACCAGCCGCTGCGCGAGCGTCGACTTCCCGGCGGCGGGCGGGCCGGCCAGCCCCAGCAGCAGCCTGCGACCTGGAATGCTGGGCACCATGGCGACCACGTCATCGACGAGCATCCGGCCAGCCTAGGCCAGCGCCGACCGGGTCAGGCCAGAGCTTCACACCCCCGACGGGAGACGAGCGTTGTACGAGACGAAGAACCCGCAGCTCACGCCGGAGCTCTACGCGTACGTCCTGGCGCACAATCCGCCGCTGAGCCCCACCCAGCGCGCCCTGGTGGACACCACGCACCGGCAGTACGCCGACGTCGCCGGGCTCCAGACCGCCGAGGAGCAGGGCGCCCTGCTGGCGTTCCTGGTCCGGCTCACCGGCGCCCGCCGGATCGTGGAGGTGGGCACGTTCACCGGCTTCTCCACCCTCTCGATGGCCGCGGCCCTCCCCGCCGGCGGGCAGGTCATCGCCTGCGACGTCTCCGAGGAGTGGACCTCGGTCGGGCGCGCCGCCTGGGCCGACGCCGGCGTCGCCGACCGCATCGACCTGCGGATCGCCCCCGCGATCGAGACCCTCCGCGCCCTGCCCGACGGCCCCTGGATCGACTTCGCCTTCCTCGACGCCGACAAGGGGTCCTACGTCGACTACTGGGAGGAACTGGTGCCCCGCATGACCCCCGGGGGCCTCCTCGTCGTGGACAACACCCTCTTCCACGGTGACGTCACCGACCCGGCCAAGGGCGGCGGCGCCGCCGCGATCCGCGCCTTCAACGACCACGTACGCGCCGACGACCGCGTCGACGACGTCCTCCTCACCATCGCCGACGGCACCACCCTCGCCCGCAGGCTCTGACGGCTACTCTGAAGCCATGCCCCGTTACGAGTACCGCTGCAAGGCCTGCGGCTTCACCTTCGAACTCCGCCGCCCCATGTCCCAGTCCGACGCCCCGGCCCCCTGCCCCCGCGGCCACGCCGACACGGTCAAACTCCTCTCCACCGTCTCCGTCGCCTCCTCCTCCACACCCGCCTCCGGCGGCGGCGAAGCCGGCGCGGCAGCCGGCGGCGGCTGCTGCGGAGGCGGCTGCTGCGGCTGACCCTCCGGGGCGCCGCGGCGTGCCCGGGTGGGTCCCGGGCGTGCCCAGGGGCGCGGGGAACGGCGCGACCAGCCACTCACCGGCGGGTGGTCGCGTGTCGGCGGGTGCGTACCCCCGTGGCGTCGGGGTGCCCGGGTGGGTCCCGGGCGTGCCCAGGGGCGCGGGGAACGGCGCGAGCAGCCGTCCACCGGCAGGTGGTCCCGGGGTGGGGGCCCGTACCCGTGCGGCGGGTCCGTTCAACGCCCCGCCGCGCGGTCCTCCCTGATGTTGGACACCACCCGGTTCGCCGTCTCCCGCACCGCGGCCGTCTCCGTGAGGAACGCCCAGTAATCCGGGTGCCGCCCCTGCAACGCCCCCACCGCCCGGTCCAGCCGCGCCACCGCCTCGTCGAGCGGCCGCGCGTGCCTCGGCTCGGGCGTACTGCGCCCCTGCATCGCCAGCCGCTGCGCGTCACGGATCGCGAACCGCGTCTTCTCCACCTCGCCGCTCGGGTCCTTGCTGACCTCGTTGAGCCGGCGCAGCCGATCCCCGGCGGCGGCCACCGCCCCGTCCACCTCGTCCATCTGGGCCCGTACGGTCGCCAGCCGCGCGGTGGCGTCGGCCCACCGCTGCTCCGCCCGCGCCGCGCGGGCCTCCGCGAGGGCCTGCTCGGCGCGCCGGACCGCCTGCGCGGCCTGGTCCGGCACCTGTTGCAGGTCCTGCCAGCAGGCCGTCGAGAAACGCCGCCGCAACTCGCTGAGCACGGGAGCGACCCCCTCCGCCCGGGTGCCGAGCGCCTGCACCCGGGTGCGCAGCGACACCAGCCGCTTGTCGATCTCCTTCGCCCGCTCGGGCAGCCGCTCGGCCTCGGCCCGGACCGCCTCCGCGGTGCGCCGCATCTCGTCGGCGCGGCGGACCGTCGCCTGGACGCCGTGCTTGCTCGCACCTTCGTTGAGCTTCGTCAGCTCCGGGCCGAGCGTGGCCAGCCGGGCCGCGAGGTCGTCCGCCTTGAGCCCGGCGGCGCGCACCGCGTCCAGCGCCTGGCTCGCCGCGAGCAGCGACTGCTTGGCGCGCTCCCGGGCCGGCGCGAGCTGGGCGAGCTGCGTCTCGGCCTTGTCGAGCAGCGGGGCGAGGCCGGACTTGTAGCGTTCAAGCTCCTTCTTCGCGCTGGCCAGCTCGTGCTTCGCCTGGGTGAGCGCGGCCACCGCGCGTGAGGCCGCCGCGTGGTCCAGGTCGTCCCGGTCGATGTCGTTGGCGTCCACCGTCTCGATGTACGCCGCGCTGACCCGGTCGATCTTCTCCCCGAGGGCGCGGAAACCGTCCAGCGCCTGCCGCGCCTGCGGGGTGTCGTCGACCGCGGAGATCGTCTCTATCGCGATCTCCAGGTCCCGCTGGGCCGTGTCCAGGTCGTAGAACTCCTGGGCCGCGGCGTCCTTCGCGGCCTGGGCCTCCGCACGCAGATCGTCGCCGCGCCGCCACCACGAACGTGCCGTCGTCACAGTGACTCTCTCTCCCCGTGTTCGCTGCTCACCGTCTTTCCGCCCATCCTCCCACCCACCCGGCCCGAACACACGGTCCCCTGCCACCCGCCCCGGGCCCGCGGGACGGCCCCGGCCGATCCGTGGCCGGGCCCCCGACCGATCCGCGGCCGCGCCCGGAACGCCTCGCTTGCCGAGCACGCCCCACCCCGGGGTAACCTGTGTCGTCGCAGATCCCGCGGGCGTGTAGCTCAGTGGTAGAGCGCCGCCCTTACAAGGCGGATGTCGGCGGTTCGAAACCGTCCACGCCCACCCCGTGTATCAGCGATGACGTGACGAAGGGCCAGGTCAGGGAGTATTTCCCGGACTTGGCCCTTCGTCTTGCCTGGAATCCGGAGACCCTCTTCCGGAATCTGCTGGAACCTGTGTCGCTCCAGGCGTCTCCCAGATTTCTCCCAAAAGATCATGGCGGACCCGCAGGTCAACGCCCCATCCACACCCACGACACGGCCCCCGTCTCCCATGGAGACGAGGGCCGGTCTGCGCCAGGGGTACCGACTGGGGGCGCCCGGGTCGGCCCCCGACGCGTCTGGGGGTTGCTGAATACGACTACTGCACTGTCCAACGAGTTGCAGGGGAGGCGGTAGTTCACTCGATCGGGTGAACATACGTTCGAATCTCGCGCAGCGATTCTAGCCCCGCGGCGTCTGACCTGGGCCGCAGGGCTGACTCGCGGTGGTCGCCCGGGGAGATACCCCGGACGAGCGCCGGTCAATCATGATCACAGAAAGCGTCTGCACCGGCGCAGACACATGATCATCCGCGCCTCGACCGTGGGCGAATGCCCTCGATCCCCGACGAGCGCCAAGTCATCGGCGACCGCATCCGGCACCTACGACTCCACGCGAACCTCACCCAGGACGAGATCGTGCGGCGGACCGGACTCGACCGACGCACCGTGCAGAGGATCGAGCGGGCCGAAACCGACGCCCGCCTCTCCTGGCTCCTCGCCATCGCGGCCGCCCTCGACGTACCGCTCGCCGAGCTGGTCGCGGACGCGCCGCTGCCGCCCCGCGGATGACGGGGCGGCAGCGAGGCGGGACCTACTGCTGCTGCCCGCCGTTCAGTCTCCGGATCGTAGCCGCGGCCATCAGGCGGATTTCCTCGTCGTGGGTGGGGTCGGCGGCGACCCGTCCGAGGTACGCCGTGTCGCTGATGTCGTCGTCCTCGTCAGGCCCGGGCGTGGGGGTCTCGGGGTCGGCCATGCGCGTCTCCTCGGTGATGGGCGGTGGGTGGCCCCGGCGTGCGGTGGACAGCACACCGGGGCCGGTTGGCCGTCGCCGGGGGGTACGCCGGCGGCGGCCTGCCGCGGACGGGGAACCGCGGCAGTCAGGAGCCCGGTAGGGACATACGGGCGAGCTGGGCGCGAGCCACGTCCAGCAGGGGGTCTCTCACCTGCCAGGTGTGGCCGCCGACGTGCCCGTCCGGCTCGGTGCACACGTCCATGCCCGTATCGGACCGGCCCGGGCAGGCCGGTATCACGATCAGGTGCGGTCCGCCGCCGTGCAGCCACACCGCCCACACCGCCGAGCCGTCCTCCGCCTCCAGGTCCAGCGCCAGCCCATAGTGCGGGCCGCGGTGCCGGGCCTGGAGGTAGCAGGTGGGCGTCCCGACGAGGTCGCCCGGCGTGACGGGGCTGCCAGCGCCGAGACGGAGGGCGGCGTCGGTCAGAGACGGTCCGAGGCAGGTGGTCGTCGCGCAGGTGAGCGGGCGGCTCATGTCGGCTGTCCGGGCCGTATGGGCGCGGCGTCCCGGCGGCCGACGAACGCGGCGCCGGTGCCGAGGCGCGGTACAGCGCCGTGCTCGCGGACGTGCGTGGTGCAGCCGTAGACGGGGATCTCGCAGCCGCCGCCCGGCTGGGCCTCCCAGTGGAGCAGGGTCATCTCCCGGTCGGGCATGGAGTGCTGCCCGAGCTGGCACCAGGCGCTCACCGATGGGGCTCCGCCTCGGGCGGCGCCGGCAGCAGCCGCACGAGGTGCTGAACGACCTCCATCGGGAGCGGCGGCATGTACACGTAGTCGTCGCCGGCGAGGCTGCCCATCGGGGTGACGCGCTGAACGCGGTCCTCCGGGGCTCCCAACGCTCGCAGCAGGGTCCGCAGTTGGAGCGCCGCGTGCTGTGCCTCGGTCAGCTCCCACTCGGCGGGCGGGTGCAGTAAGGTCCCCATGTCGCGCCCCTTTCCGGCGTGGCCGCACCCCGGACCGGTCGGACGGTTGCGGGGCTTTCTGCTGCCCGCCCCACCACGTCGGTGCAGTGGGACAGGAGCGGAACTCGACGGTAGGACCCGGGCCCTTGCGCGCGCGATCAACTTGCACCAACTTGCACCCGAGTTTCTGGCCAGGTCCCTTACTCTCAGGCCCTCTTGACGGGGCATCACGGTGGAAGGACCGTGGTGCAAGTCCGTGAAAGCAACCCGACGAGGGAGTTCGTCATGGCCCTACAGTTCATCGGCATCGACCCCAACACCGACAAGGACCACTGCCCGACGGTATGGGTCGACGACGAGACGCAGGAGATCGTCATCCAGGGCTGGAAGGCTGGCCCCGACCTCGAAGCGCAGGCCCGAGCCGCTGGCCCCCTGCCGGACACCGAGGCGGTCGTCCGCATCCCGGCCCGTATGGCGCAGATCATCAGGGAGGCCGCCGATGCCGCTGCCGGAGTTCAGTGACCTGATCGCCAGCGCGACAGCATCCGCCGTGCACTTGGAGACGCGGGACACCTACTACAGCAACCCGCGGTTCGAGGCGTGGCAGGACGGCCACCGCGTCGACTGGGCAGCCCGGGCCTCATGGTGGGGACCGTTCCACGACACGATCGCGGCGGCCGTCGCCCGCGGGGTCCTTGTTCGCCGAGCCCGGGTGGTGTCCGAGCCGGTCAGTGACTACATCCGGTGGGAGCACTACGTCACCCGCGCCAATGTCGAGGCGGGGGAGGATGTCCGCTGGCTGCCCCGATCCCAGACCACAGGCATGCTCTTGCCAGGGAACGACTTCTGGCTGTTCGACAGGACGCTCGCCCGAGTTCACCACTTCGCCGGTGACGGCGCCCACGTCCGCGATGAACTGGCCGACGACCCCAAGCTGACAGCTCAGCTCAGCAACGCGTTCGAGCAGGTGTGGAGCCAGGCAGTCCCGCACGACGAGTACAAGATCCAGTAGAACCGCTACATGCCGCCCACGTCCCCCTCGTCCAGTGTCCAGGCCGCCCGCGAGCAGCTCGCCGCACGCCTGCGGGAAGCCCGGCTCGACGCGGGGCTCACCAAGCGGGAGATCGCCGCCCGGTGCGGGTGGAGCGAGGCGAAATCAGGGCGCATCGAGAACGCACGCACGGCACCATCCGACCAGGACATCCGGGCCTGGTGCCGTGCGTGCGGAGCAGACGCTCTCGCCCCCGACCTGGTGGCCGCCAACCGTCAGGCCGACTCCGCATATGTCCAGTGGCGCCGCCTTCAACGCACCGGGCTCCGGCAGCTTCAGCGCGCCACCGTGCCGCTGTACGAGCGCACAACCCGCTTCCGGGTCTACTGCTCGAACGTCGTCCCCGGGTTCCTACAGACGCCCGGCTACGCGGCCGCGCTGCTCCGCTCGATCGCCGTGTTCCGCGGCCTGCCCGACGATGTAGACGAGGCGGTAGCCGCCCGCGTCGAGCGCTCCCAGATCATCCGCAAGAGCGGCAGGCAGTTCGCCATAGTGATCGAGGAGAGCGTGCTGCACCACCAGCTGGGCGACGCCTCGGTCATGGCCGGCCAGCTCGGCTACCTGCTGTCGGCGATGGACCTGCCCGCGGTCTCGCTGGGCATCATCCCCTTCGCCGCGCCGCGCAGCATGTGGCCGATCGAGACGTTCACCGTCTTCGATGACGACCGGGTCGACCACGAGCCGCTGTCCGCGTCGGTGAAGATCACAGCTCCCGACGAAGTCGACCAGTACGTGCGGGCCTTCGCCGCATTTCACCAGCAGGCCGTGTACGGGGCGGAGGCGCGGGCGCTGGTTGTGAGGGCGATCGAGGCCCTGCGGTGAGGGGGAGCAGACCTCGAGGATTCGCGTCAGATTGACGACAGCGCTCGAGCCCTGAACGCACGAAAGCCCCCGCCGCGGCCACGAGGGCCGGGCGGGGGCAGGGGGTTCAGTGCTGGAGCAGGGCTGCTGCGGCGGCGATCGCACCGCCAACTCCGGCGAGCGCGCCGATCGTTGGGAGCGGCCAGCGGGACCGCTCCAGCGACCGGAGGCGCGCCTCATGGTCGGACACGTCGGCGCGCATCTCGGCGGCACCGTCCCGCAGACCGTCCAGCTTCGTTTCCACCCGGGACACGGCGTCGTGCAGCGACCTCATCTCCTGGTACATCTGCGACGAGCTGATGTAGACCCCGGGGTCCTGCGGGGTCACGCGCTCGCCGGGGTGGCAGGGGCCTGCTCGACCGCAGTCTCCGGCGCGGTGACCGGCTCGGCCCTGGCAGGCAGTGCCGACGCGGTGCCGCCGGACAGCACGCTGCCGGCCAGCGCTGCCTTGATGACCGCGAGCGCGGCCGGCAGCGCGGCGGCGGCCGCAGCCTTGTCCGCACCCAGGTCGAGCAGGCCGGTGGAGTTCGCCAGCAGCAGGCCGGCCACGCCCTCCACGTAGGTGGCGGCGGTGCGCTCGATCAGGTCGAGCACGAAGCGCTTGTTCATGGTGAAGTTCCGTTTCTGCTGGGGTGGGTTGGGGGTCAGGCGTCGGTGGCGGGGGCCTGGAGACGGTCGCCCAGTTCGGCGAGCGCGGCCTGGGCGCCGGCCTCGGCCGCGGCCTGGACCTGCTCGGCCGTGATGCCGCCGCCGGACGCGAGCTTGGCGACGACGGACGACAGCGCCGCGAGCTGCGCGGTGAGCTTGGTGATTCCGTCGAGCGCCTTGCGGATGCCCTCGTTCGAGGTCTGCTCGGAGTAGCCGAGCGTCCAGGTGGTGTTCCCCTTCGCGTAGTCGTCGTTCGCGTAGGGCGGTCGGGCGGCCGGTACGGCGTCGCACGCGATGACGGCTGCGGCGATCTTCTTCGCGTCGGCGTCGGAGATGGTCAACGTGTCCTCCTCGGTGCTACTGCTGGTGGTCTTGTTGGCCCACGCCTTGAGCGCGGCGAGGTCGGCGAAGGCGGCGACGTTGCGGTCTGTGCCGCCCGCGCTGGAGTACTGGTGCATCACCCACGGGTGCGTGATGCGCGGGGACCCGGCTGTCGCGGACGGGTCGGCGATCCACAGGCCGTCACCGGCGAAGGACGTGGTGTCGCGGTGCAGCCAGAAGTCGAGGTTGCAGTAGAGCAGCACCCGGTGAGTCGGCTGCTTAGCCTGCGCGGCCTTGATCCAGGTGTCCTTGTCCGCACAGCTGACGCCGGTGTCCTCCCAGTCCAGGCACAGCATGTCCCCGGCCCGCAGGTCGGCGTGCGCGAGGAAGTAGGCGAGCTGCGCCGACATCGAGCCCGGACGCACGAAGTGGTAGTGGCCGACGACCGCGCCGGCAGCGCGGGCGTGCGCGATCTGCGCCGAGTACCGCGGGTTGACGTAGCCGGTGCCCTCGGTGCACTTCACCCACACGAAGGCGAGGCCGGACGTGGAGAAGGTGCTGGACTGGTACGACGCGACGTCGATGCCCTTGACGGTCAAGGTGCCCTCCAGGGCGGTTAGGGGATGTTGCCGAGGGGGAAGCGGCCGTCGAGGAAGACCTGCGTACCGGCCGCGACGGTCCACCCGGACAAGCTCGAACTGACGTTGATGACGCCGGCCTCGGTGACCTGCGCCCACCCGGACACTGGTGTCCCGGACCCCGAGGAGAAGTACGCACGGATCAGGCACCGCTTGTTCGTGGGCGGTCGGTACCCGGCCGGCAGGGTGGTGACGGTGGTGCCCGCGCCGGACGAGGCGACGGCCGCGCCGTACACCCACACCTCGTCCTCGGCGGTCAGCCGGTACTGGAGCCCGCGGAACGTGGAGTTGCCGCCGAGGGTGCCGCCGGACGCCCAGCCGGTTGCCCAGGTCGGCGTCTGCCACGTCACCGGCGCGTATCGGTAGGCGACCGGGTCCCAGGTGGTGGACTGCTTGACGACGGCGCCTTGCACGGCCACATCGCCGTCGACCTGCATCGCGGGATAGCTGGTGGTGCCGGTGGTCGCCGTCGAGCTGCCCGCCATCAGGCGCACGAAGGCGTTCATGTCCATGCCCTGAGCGGCGTCACTCGGCGACTGCCACACCGCCCCGAACCCCACACCCAGGACCCCGAGCAGACCGGCAGTCCCCAGCTCGATGTCTTGGCTGTTGCCGACACCCAGGACGAAATTGCCGATCCACATGGCGACGAACTCGCCGTCAGGCGTGCCGTCATCGTCCCATCCGGCCTGGTTCCAGATCGTGTTGTCCGCGCCGCCCATGTAGTTGGTGAGGTGGTCGTCGGCGTCGTAGATCTGGATACTGCCGTCGTCGGCGTCGATGACACCGCGGGCGCCGTCGGCGGCGGATTGGATGCGGGTGCCGGTGATGACGGTCGTGCCGCCGCCGATGTCCGCGTAGGAGGTGCGGCGGGACGCCCGCAGTTCGCGCACCGCCCGTTCCAGGGCGGCGATGCGCCGGGCGAGCGTCGTCGCGTCCGGCGGCAACTGGTCGGTCCTGCGGGGCATCTACGTCTCCTCGGAGTCGTCGTCGATGAGGATCGGCTGCACGGTGTCGGCGCCCGGGTCGAGCTGCCAGGCCCAGCAGCGGGCCACGGTGGACGCGCCGGTGGGATGTCGGGGTGAGGTGGTGATCTGCACCCCGACCGAGTCGCCGAGGGCGAAGTCGGTGCCGAGACGCGGGGCGGCGCTGGCGGTGGCGGTCACCGACCAGACGGTGCTGCCCGGGGCCATCGCGGCGAGCGTCCCGGCCGCACTGGCGTTGAGGGCGTCCGGGTCGGTGGTCGCGCTGGCGGGGGTGTACCGGTACTCGAACAGGGCGTACCCGGCGGCCAGCAGCTGGTCGGCGGTGTAGTCGTCGGAGTGGAGGCGGGCGTCGCCCTCGCCGTCGCCGTAGGCCCGGACCGAGGTGGCGCCCTTCTCTGCTTCGTAGGACTCGGTCAGCGTGTAGCTGGAGATGCAGCCGGGCAGGTCGAAGACCGCCATCGGGGCCGTGGTCACCTGGCCGATGCCGTTCGCGCCGCGTACCCGGACCGGCAGCGTGAACCCGTTCTGCGCGGCATTCCAGGCGACGTCCACGGTCCATTCGGGGCCGCCGTCCTGGTCGAGGAGGTCCTGCCAGACGGAGAGGATGGTGCGGTCGTCGCCGTCCGCGACCTCGTAGGTCGTCGTCACTCCGGTGGCCGGGGCGTCGAAGACGAACGGCGGTCCCTGGACGAGCAGCGGGGCGCCGGTGGTGGTGAGGATGACGGCCTGGTCCAGGCCGAACGCCTCGATCGGCGCCGCGTACCGGCGGTCGAAGTACGCCTCGGGGCTGACGATCCCGAGCGACAGGGTCGCGTCGGTGCCGCCCTCCCGGGTGGTGACGATCCCCGCGGTGATCGGCTGCCCGGTGGCCCGGTCCACGCAGACGAGCATCGTGCGGCCCGGAGTGGTGGCGGCCTCCCAGGACGGCGGCGCCCCCGCGAGCGGCAGCGACAGCGAACCGGTCGTTGACTCCCCGAGCTTGCGGGTGAGGGGCTGCGAGCACGACAGGCCGCGCAGCTCCTCGGTGATCTGCCCGGAGCGCAGGTCACACCCGTACCAGTCGAGGATCACAGGCTGACCGGTCATGCGATGGGGGTCACTTCCAGGGTGCCGCCGGTGAGCGCCGCGGTGCTGGAGCTGCCCGAGGAGATGTTCCACTGCGGGGTGATCGTCAGCGCGGCGCCGACAGTCGCGCCCTGGAGCAGACGCGTCCGCGACCCGGCCAGCCGCGAGCCGTACACCGTCAGGCTGTTGTACGGGCCGGCCGCGACGGTGAGGGCGCCGGACGCCCGCCACGTCGCGTGGCAGGTCGATGTGCTGGTGTTGGTGTTGGTGATGTCCGCGCTGATCGTGACCCGCACCATCCCGGACGGGGGCACGGTGACGGTGATCGGCGCCCAGGACGCGGCGAGGAAGTCGGTGAACGCGCCGGTGGTGTTGAAGGGCGGCGATGCCTGCTGGGTGTTGGCCACGGGCGTGTAAGCGAGGTACCGCCACTGGGTGCCGTCCCAGCGCTGCGTGCCGGTCCCGGAGTCCCAGAGCTGCCCGGTGTAGGGGCTGGGCGGGGCCACCGCGCCGACGGTCAGGCCGCCCGCGGCCGCGGTGTACGCGCGCGTGGCGGTGGAGACGACCGCAGAGCCGCCGCCGCTCTTGGGCACGGTGATGGTGGCCAGTGGAATCCAGGACGGCTGCGTCGGCGTCGGCGCCACCGGGGAAGCTGCGGGGGTGCCGGCGTAGTAGAGGATGTCGCCGGCCCGGGCCCCGGAGCCGTCGGCGTCCGTGTCCTGGATGCGGGCGTAGATCAGGTCGATCCGCGGGTTGGTGCCGTCCGCGGCCGTCAGCGTCTTGGTGACCGCAGCGTCCGACACCAGCATGTACGGGCCCTGCGCGGTCGAGCTGCCGCCCTGGATGACGGCCACACCGGGCGAGATCGTGACCGTGGTACCGGACACCGACACGTCCAGGCCGGGCCCGGGGCGAACGCCCTGCTGCACCTGGAGCCCGCTGGCGCCGGGCGACAGCAGCGCGGCCACGCTGTCGCGGAAGATCTGTGATGCGTAGGACGGGGCGCCGCTGGCGGCGTTCATCGGGAAAGCGGTGATCGTCACGACGGCCTCACATCCAAGCTGAGCGGTAGGTGATGGTGCAGGTGGCGGCCGGGCTGTCCGCGGCCGCGCGGAAGGTCACGAGCGACTGGCCGGGCGGCAGCACCGGCCACGAACCGACCAACAGGGCACGCCTGCTGGCGGTCCCGTTGTAGAGGACGGTGTGCGCATCCGTGTCGAGCACCAGGACGTCCCCGGCGGCGATGTCCCCGCCGTAGGTGAGCATCGCCGTCGAGCCGTCCGGGCCAGTCACCGTGATCTGCGGCTGGCTGACCGGCCCCGCGATGGTGATCACCGGCCGAGTCTCGAACGACCCCTCGTTCACCACGGCCATGTCGCCGACCACCACGGTCGCCGGGAACGTGATCGGGAACGTGATCGGGAACGTCAACCCGCCAGACACGGACGGCAGGCGCAGGACTGCCGAGGTCTCCGTGACCGCGTACAGCCGCGGATCAGCCGCAGTGACCTGAACGCTCCAGTCCACGACCCGGTCGGTCAGCCGCTGCGCCAACACCTTCCCGGAGCGGCGGACGGTCGCCTGCCGGGCGGTCGTCTCGTACACGGTCAGCAGCGTGTCAGTGAGGCCAGCCGCGGCCTTGATCTGCTCGATCACCTGGAAGGTGGTCGGGTAGTCCGGGCAGACGGCCTTGCCCGCCAGGGTGATGACCCGCTCGGACAGGTACACCGGCCCGGCGTAGGCGCCGTGATCCGCCTCCCGCTCCGTCAGCGTCTGCCGCACGTCCGGGCTCTCCCAGCCGTCCAGCGTCGCGCAATGCCAGTGCACCCCCGCGTCGTCCACCTGCCCGAGGCGCAGTCCTCCCAGCTCGATCTGGAGCTGGGAGAACTGGAACCCCGGCTGCAACCCGGCCATCGCGTCTCCCCTCAGCCGACGAACGACATGTGCCGGACGATGTCCGCGGCCTGCTCAGCGGCGGTTTGCTTGGCGCCGTTGAGCGTCACCGAGCGGTGGTTGTGGATGTGCTGCACGCTCTGCCCGCCGCCGCCCCGGGCCGTCATCGGCGTCAGGTGGTACCCGAACGCGGTTGCGGTCCTCGCCAGCAGCGCACGGGAGCGGGTGGTGGAGTCCCACGGAATCCACGACTCGGTCTTGCCCGCCTCCGCGGCCAGGACGTTGGTGGGCTGGGTGAGGATGCCGCCGCGGGCCATCGCCACGCCCTGCCCCCGCACCTGCGCCACGAAGTTCGCGCTGCCGTTGACGGCCTTGATCTGGCTCGCGATCTTCGGGACGAGCGCGCTGATCGTCGCCCAGTCCAGCCCGGCGGCGATCACGTCCGCGATGCCCGCGCCGGGCTTCGAGCGCAGCACCCCGAGCAACGTCACCGCATTCGACAGGTCGTCGCTGCTGAGCAGGGCGGCGTTCGCGGCCGCGGCCTTGTTTGCCGCTGCCGCCGCTGATGTCGACTTCACTGCGGCCGCCGCGACGGCCACCGCCGCATCGTCGCCCTGTGATGCCAACTGGCTCGCCAGCGCCGTGTCGCCCATCGCCGCCAACTTCAACAGATTCTGCTGAAACGCCTTGTTGGCCGTGTTGGCGGTGGTCATCTGCTGGGTGTAGTCGGCGATCGACGCCTGCGCCGTGGCATCCAACTTCTTGAGGTTGGCCACGATGGCGTTGAACTGGGCCGTCGACGCGCCCGCGAGCTGGTTGACCAGGCTGTACCCGGCCGTACCCATGTCCGCGAGCAGCTGCTCGACCTCGGAGCCCCCCTTCGCACCGATCTTCGCCAGGTTGGCGCGCCACTTCGTGGTCGCGGCGACGCTGTCGGCCAGTTGCTTCTGGTACGCCTTGAGGTTCAGCGTGGACGGCGGCGCGCTGCCAGACGGCAGGCCGAGCTGGGAGTCAAGGGACTTGACCTTGGCCAGGTCGGAGGAGACCGCCGCCTGCGCCGACTTCTTCTCTGCGGCGGTGGACTTCTTGTCCTTCTTCACCGCGGCCAGATCCTTGACCGCCTGCTGGTAGGTCGACCAGGCGTCCCGAAGCTCTCCCACGAGGTTGTCGAACCGCGCCCTCGGGTCGTCCGTACCGACGCTGACCAGGCCCGGGGTGTACGTGAACCCGCCGTCAGCGAACGCCGACAGGCCGCCAGCTGCCCAGGCGATGCCCTTCCCGCCAAGCCGCTTCACGGTCTCCTCGGCGATGGCCCGGGACCGCTCGCGCTTGGGGGGCGCCAGCGGAATGTAAGCTTCGCCGCCGGTCTCAGGCTCGGCCCACAACCGCCACGCGCCTGCCGGAGCAATCTGCGCCGTGTGGTCCTCGGTGCCGCCGTCCGCGTAGGCGCGGGCCCGCACGGACCCGTTGGAGTTGGTCTCGATGATGTTCTTCGCGGCCTGGCTGCTGAGCTTCCCGGCGGTCACCTGCTGCCGCACCGTCAGCGTCACGGTCTTCGAGGTCAGGGCGGCGATCTTCGCCCTCAGCTTGTCGACGGCGTCCTGTTGCTGCGACGTCGGCACCGAGATCTGGATCTTCTTGTTCGGCAGGGTGGTGACCTTGTAGCCGAGCGTCTTCAGGTCCTTCTGGGCGTCGGCGGTCAGGGCCTTGACGGTGACCGACTTGCCCTTCGTCGCCGTGAGCTTGTCCTGCACCGCCTGCAAGTCCGCGATGGCCGGGTCCGTCACGGTCTTCACCGTGACCGTCTTCGCCGGGATCTTCTTCGCGATCAGCGCGTCGAGCGCCTTCGCGGCCTTGTCCGTCGGCGCCGTGATCTCCATCTGCCGGCCGCCCGGCAGGGTGGTGACCTTGTAGCCGATGGCCTCGATGTCCTTCGTGGCCTCGCTGGTCAGCGCGGTGACCTTGATGCTGCTGCCCTTCGGCAGGTGCCCCGCGAGCCCCTGCACGTAGAGCAGGTCCTTCTCGGTCTGCGACAGGCCCGGCGTGGACATGGTCAACACGAGGTTCGAGGGGATGAAACCCATCTGAGCTGCCAAAACCTGCGCCTGATCGCTCGTCAGTCCGAACCCTTTCGCAGCCTTCACCGCCGCGTCGTAGGCCGTCTGCATCCGCGCCTCAGCCTGCTTCAACGCGGTGCTGGACTCCCCGTTCGCGTTGGCGTAGTCATACGTCGACTGCGCCGCGCTCGCGGTGCTCTGGTTGAGCGCCTGGAGCTTGTTGAAGAGGTCTTGCCCGTTCTCCGACGTGGTGTTGAGGCTGCCGTCGACCTGCAAGAGCTGGTCCTTCCAGCCCTTCGACTTGTCGACGCCGTCCTTCCAGGTGGAGTTGAGGTCGAGGACCGACTGGTTCATGTCGGCGACGGCGGCCTGGACGTCCAGTTCACCGCCACTGAGCAGGTCCAGGGCGGTGTGCAGTGCGCTCGCCTTGGTGGCCGCGTCCGAGGACGAGTCGCCCAGCGTCGAGATCGCGTCCTGGAGGCGCGACGTCGGCGAGTTCGCTCCGTCGGCCGCAGTCCCGCCGGCCTTGGTGGCTGCCGCGAGGTCCTTCTGCTTCTTGATCGCGTCCGGGACCTCGCCGGACATGTCCTTGAGCGCCTGCAACGCCTTGACCTGCGCCTGAGTGGTCGCGTCCATCGGGCCCTTGGCCTTAAGGGTCGCGGCTGCCGTCGCGCTGACGCTCGCGATCAACTTGTCCATGCCGCTCGACCCGCCGAGGTACGCGTCGGTGAGCTGCGTCAGGCTGACGCCGGACTTGTCCATGACGTCCATGAGGGCGGTCTTGCCGTCCTTGAGTTTGGCGTCTTGTAGGGTCTGCGCCGCAGTCGCCCGGACGTTGGCGTCGATCGCTCCGTTGGACTGTTGGATGGCTTCCGCGAGGGAGGAGATGCGTTGCTGGTGATCGGCCTCCGCCTGCGCGGCCTGCTGGTGCTTTTTCGCGAGTTGGTCCAGCCCGATCATGGCCCCGGCGATTGCGATGCCCCAGGGGCCGCCCAGGAAGGACACCAGGCTACGGCCGGCGCCAATCAGGCCCCTACTGGCGCCCACACCCAGTGCGGCCACAGTGCCGCCGACGGCCCCGCGGAAGGACGAGAGGCCCGCGCTGGCGACCAGCACGCGGCTCCGTAGCGCGGCGAACGTGCCACCCATCCGGGTCAGCTGCACACCCTCGCTGCTCGCCAGGCTCTGCTGGAGACGGACCTCGTCCCCGAACGCGCGGAACGACGACACGCCGCGCTGACCGAAGCCGACCACGGCACTCTGCACCGACGTCACCCGTCCGCGGAAGGACGACAACATGCCGTTCGAGTTTTGAATGTTGTACGACGTCGTCCGGAAGGCGGTGCCCATGTCGCGGATCACCGGGTACCGGGCTTGGAGATCTGCGATGCCGGCACCGAACCGGGTCAGGGCCAAGCCGGAGCTCGCAGCGAGGGTCTGCTGGTAGCGCAGGGCATCGCCCACCCCGCGCACCGCGGACACACCACGGCGCCCGTAGCCCACGATGGCGTTCTGCATGCTGGTGATCTGGCCGCGGAACGGGCGCAGTGCCAGCATGCTGATCACGGAGAGTTGGATCGGTCCGGGGAGCGCCGCGAAGTCGTGCGCGAGTCCGCCGGCGACGGACGCGATCGGCTTCAGCACGCCGGTCAGGTCACCGGCCCAGCCGACAGCGGCCTCCAGGCGCCCGGACAGCACACCGACTGCGCCGGACGTGCCCGTTACCGACGTGGCTGCCGACTTCAGGCCGCTCTCCAGCGGCACCGCCGCCGATCCCGCGTTGCGCAGGGCCTTGTCGACGGCCTTCACCGACACGACCGCCAGCCCGGCATCGTGCACCGCGACCCCGACCAGGGCCTGGTGCAGCGGCGCGGCGATCCCAGCCGCGGCATGCCCGATCCCGGCCTCCGCGGAATGCAGGTGGGACTCCACCGTCGGCCCGTACAGCGTCCACAGATCACCCGCGGTCTTGATGCCCCTCTTGACGTAGGGGATCGCGGAGGACACCGAAGAGGTCATGTCTCGGGTGATGTTCTCCAGCACCGGGGAGATCCCCAGGTACACCTGCAAGAACGTGCTGCTGATCTGCTTTCCGAGGCCGCGCATCGCGCCGCCGAGACCCTTGGATTCGGCCGCCGCAATATTCGCTGCGCCACCAACTCGGCCCACCTGCGTGCCGAATTGCTCGAATGCCTCGCCACCCTGATGTGCCAGCGCAGTCATCGCGCTAAGAGCCGGTTTCCCGAAGGCCATCGCCGCAGCAGAGGTGAATTGCTGCTGCGTCAAATGCTCCTGCGCCGTGTGGAGCTGGGTGATCATGTACTCAAGGCCCTTGAACTGGCCCTGGCTGTCAAAAGCCTGGATGCCGAGTTCCTTCAGACCCTTCTTCATCTGCGGCGTCGCCTTGGCCACATTGACCAGCGCCCCGCGCAGGGACGTACCGGCAGTCTCGCCGATAATTCCACTCTTGCCCAGCAAACCGACGGCGGTCGCCGCGTCATTCAGGCTGATACCCAATGAATGGGCGGTCGGCCCGAGATATTTCATCGCATAATACAGGTCGACCAATTGGCCGGACGCCGAATTTGCGGTATTCGCCAGGACGTCTGCGACGTGCGTCGCCTCGGTGGACTTGAGGGCGAACTGGTCCATGATGTCGCCCTCGATCTGCGCCGCCGTAGCGACATCAGTTCGAGCAGCAGCAGCGAGCTGGATCGTGCCCCGGGTGGCCTTGATCGCGTCCGAGGCACCCAAGCCAGCCTTGGCCAGGTCGACCATGGCGTCGGCGGCCTCGGCCGCATTCGCGCTCGGCAGTTTCATGTCCGCGCCGAGGGCCTGCGCCTCCCGGCCGGCGGACTGCATCTGCGCCCCCGAGGCCCTGGTGACCTCGGAGAACTTCAGCATCGAGTCGTTGTACTCGTTGCCCTGCTCCACGATCTTGTGGATGCCGTAGATCAGGGAGCCGCCGGCCAGCAGCAGGCCCAGCGACTTGACCGGGGCGAGAGCGGACGACGCCCCGCTGCGGATCGTCGCGAACGCCCCCCGGGACGCCGTGCCGGCCGCCGCCAGCCCGCGGCCAGCCGAGGCCGCCGCGGTCTCCGCCGCTCGCAGCCCCGTCGCACCCGCGCGGGCCCCGGTGCCCGCTGCGGCCAGACCGACCGCCGCAGCATCCGAGTCCGCGCCCAGCACCCGCACCCCGCGGCCGGCCGCCGTGGCGACCTCCCCGAAGCGGGCGGTGCTCGTGGTGGCCCGCGTCATCTGGGTGGTGTACGTCCCCAGGTCGGCCTGGAGCCGTACCCGGACAGTGCGGTCCGCCACGACGACCACCCCCTACTTACGTGCTGGTCAGTCGGGCAATACGGGCCGCCGTCCGGCGAAGGTGACGGAGAGCTTGCGGCCGGGGAGCGGCTTCTCCGCGGCCTGCTCGGCGCGCTCTTTCGTCTCGCACGCGAAGCAGGTGAGCTTGTGCAGCTCCCAGTCGGAGGCTTCGTCCATCGAGTCCGTGAGGGGCTGTCCGCAGCCGCCGCACGTCTCCGCCTGGAGCCGGGTCCACTCCACCGCGAGCGCGGTGTCCTCCTCGGTCCACCGAGGCTCACCCGGCCCCGGCACCCGACCCATGAACTCGCTGTACGGGATGCCGTGGGCCGCGGCGTAGCTCAGGTGGTCCCGAAGCGCCGCAGAATGTCGGATGCGGTCTCGGATTTTGGGCCCGGGTCAGTGACCCCCGTCTGGACGGCCTGAGCGCTCATCCAGATCTGCTGCATCTGCCCGTCCGACAACTCATCCCAGAACTGGTCGAACTCCCTGTCGGAGTCGATGACCGGAGAGACGAGCTGCCTACGCACCAACTCCGGCGCCAGGGCCTCCGCGTCGAACGGCGGCGCGTCCCCACCGGCGGCCGCGGCCTCCTGCCGCTGCTCGTCGGTCGGCGGGTGCTCCCCGACGAGCTTCTGGTAGACGCGGTGGGGCAACGCCTGGAGCACGAACACGACGCGGCTATCCTCGGCCCGGTTCTCCAGGTCGCGCAGGTGCCGCGCCAGCGCCGGCGCGGTGTCCGGCTCGTTGCTGGTCTCGTCGTAGGCGACGGCCCGCTCCAGGGCGTCGCTGGCCAGGGCGATCTCCCCGGCCAGCTCCGCGTCGAGGTGCATCGGCACCTGCACACGGGGGCGCTGGATCTTCGCCCGCACGTCGCTGAGCCGCAGCGGCTCCTCGGGTGCGGTCTTCGGGGCGGCGGCGAACGTCGCCGGTACCTCGGTCTGCTCGGTCAAGGTCAGCTCCCCGCCGCGACGACCGCGTCCTGCGCGGGCTCCGCCGTGATCGCGGCCTGCGCCGTGAACTTCGAGGTTTCGTTGTCGGCGGTGTCCGCCGGCGCGCGCGAGATGACGGTGATCGGGTAGACCTCGCAGCGGTCGCCGGCCTTCGGGGTGCCGTCCGGGGTGCCGAGGCCGCTGGTCGCGTCCTGCCCGAAGCCGGCACGCGCCACGATCAGGAACCCGGACGTGGCGAACTCCAATGTGGTCCACGCCAGGTCGCCGGTGGACTTGGAGTCGCGGTGGCCGGTGTACTCCAGCGCGTCACCGCCGTAGGTGCCCGGCGCCGTGCTGTTGAAGCGCGAGCCAGCGTCCGAGGCGTCGATGGTGTTGCCCGTGAACGGCGTCTTCAAGCCGTCCCTCGTCATGTGGTGGGTGAGGTTCACGGCGGCCGTCACCTCGGCGACGGTCGGCGCCGCCATGTCGACGATGGTCGTCGCGAACAAGACGCTGATGTTTCCGGTTGTCCCGTAGCGGGCCATGTCACTGCTCCTGGGGGTCGGCCGGGGCGTCCGGCGTGGTCGGGTCGGTCGAATCGGTGCCGGAGCCGTCGTCCGGCGGGGTGTAGAGGACCCACCCGCGCGGCTGCCAGATGATCGTGAACGCCATCCACGTCACACTGACCGGCGCGATGTCCGGCAGGCTGGGGTTGACCATCTGCACCCGCTCATACGGCGTGTGGTTCGGGTCGTCGGGGGAATCGGCGGGGGTTACGTCGGCAGGCGTGGTCACGCCCACCACCTCCAGACGGGTTGGCCGGCGCTCAGGCCGGGGTGAGGAAGTACCGGTAGACGTCGACCCGGAAGAAGGTCGGGGCCTCGGGCGCGGTGGGGTCGGTGGTGGCCTCGGGGCTGGTGCCGGTGCCGGTGACGTACTCCGCGGCCTGGAGCCACGCGTACCCGTCCGGAGCCTCCAGCGGCCCGAGCGCGACCGCCCGAGCAGCCTCGGCGACCTGGTCCGCGGCGAGCCTGCTCGGGCCCGCAGCGGTGATCTGAACCTCGGGCGACCGGTCGGCATTCGGGTCCGCCGCGGTGCCGTCGCCTCGGATCTCCATCCGCGGCCGCACCACGACGTACCGGCCCGTCAGGGCGCCCGACGCGTTGCGGGGCTCGCCGTCCCCGACCGCCAGACCGGCGGCGGTCAGCGCGGCCACCAGACGGTCAGTGGCGTTCACGGCAGGGCCTGTTGGAGCGCGATCTCGATCCCGCGGGTGAAGTCCTCGGCGTTCTCCTCCAGGGAGACGCCCAGGTGCTCGATCGGCGCGTTCTTCGAGCTGCCGTACTCGACCAAGTTCCCGAGCGGGCCCTGCGGCCGGTCCTTGTCCGGCCCGATCTCTGCCTCCACACCGACCGGGGTCGCCCGCACGTCGTAGGTGATGCTCTGCGGGTACTGCGGCAGGTACTTCCGGCCACGCACCCGGGCCCGTGCGCTCTGCTGCACCTTCCGGGCCGTCACCGCCGCCGCGGTGGCGCTGTTCTCCGCGAGCTTCGCCGTCGACCCCGCGAAGTCCTCGATGAGGGGGTCCAGGCCGACGATCACGATGCCGTTCACCGGCTCACCTCCGTACACCAGATCCGGCGCGCCGTGATGTGTGTCCCGCGGTCGATGTTGCGGACCTGCAAGCGCAGGTCAGCCAGCGTCGGGTCCTGCGAGCCGGTGATCGTGACCCGGTCGTTCGACCGGACGTTGGCGCCCTGCTCGTAGGGGATGGACAGCTTGTACTGCCACGTCTCCGAGGGCGCCGTGGCGCTCGGGATCACCGCGGCCGTACCGGCGGGCTTGACCCGGCACGGGCCCTCGTACACCAGCGTCGTCGGCGTCGTGTCCGTGCCGTCCTGGCTGGTGACCACCGGGCCGGTGCGTTCGATCCGGCAGGCGTCGGTCATCTGCTGCTCGGCCGCCGCCCGGCCGGCTGCCGCGGTGTCCGCGGCGGTCACGGCGAGCACCCCGGCACAATGCTGAACGCGCGGCCGCCGACCGCCGGTTGGAGCTGGGCGCGCTCCTGGTCCGACAGGTACAGCTCGCCCGAGCTGCGGGCCGAGTCGGTCGTGTACGAGTAGTCGTCGATGGACTGCTGCCTCTTCCCCTCGGGGTTGAGGACGACGCGCAGCACCATCGCGCAGCACACGCCGACGGCGGTGGCCGGCTGCCGGGTGTCGATGTCGGGCACCTGCTCCCGCATGATCGCGCTCGCGTCCGCGAGCAGCGCCGGAGCCTTGGCCCGTTCGTCGTCGGTGAGGTCGCGGCCGATCAGCCGCCCGGCCAGGTCGTCCACGGTCGCGAAGTCGGCCACGGCCCCTCCTACTTGGTGTCCTCGGCGGGGGTGTCCTTGACCTCGCTGACCCCCGACGCGTCGGCGTCCAGGGCCCGCAGGCGCTTGATGACCGCGGCGTCGGCGGTCTCCAGCACCCCGTGCTCGAAGCGGGCCCACACGCCCTCGGCGTCCTGGAGGACGAGGGCGGCGTACTTGCTGAGGAAGCGCACCGCGTTGGTGCTCGCGGCGGCCATCAGGTCAGGTCCTTGATCAGGCCGTGGTAGTTCTCCGGCCCGTACTCCAGGCCGACCTCGCCGTACAACTGCCATTTCTGCGAGGCGCCGGTCTTGGCGATCGGCTCGGCGAACAGCAGACCGCTGCCGGGGATCTCCAGCCACACCGGAGCGCACACCGACAGGTCCAGGACCGCGATCTGCCCGGCGGGCATCCAGCGGTCGGTCATCAGGCCGAACGTGCCGAAATCGGTGACCAGGGTGTCGACGGCGACACCGCCGACGGTCCGGGACTGGGTGGGCTGGTTCAGGGTGGGAGTCGCGTAGGCATTGCTCACCGCAACGCGCTGACCGGGGCCGCACATCAGGACGGTGGTGTCCTGGGTGAGCCGCGCCCCGTTCCCGAACATCGTCGCCAGCGTCGCGTCGATGATGTCCTTGGAGATCGCGCGGGCGGTGCCCCCGTTGGCGTTCACGTTGGTCGTGATCGCCGACAGGATGCCGCGGGTGGCCCGCTTCGTGGTGTTGTCGGTCGGCTTGTTGTAGACGCCGGACAGGAACGACATCTCGACATCGACGGCCATGGCCTCCAGCTCGGCCATGATCTGCGTGGTCAGCTCGTCCGTGACCGGGTTGTCGTCCTGGCCGATGTTGATGCCGTTGTACTGCGACGTGGCCGCCTGTCGCGTGTACGACACCTCGACCGCGGACTGGTGGATCTCCACGATGTTCGAGACGTTCGCGCGAGACCGGGCGGTGCCGGTCGGGGCCGCCGCGCCTTCCAGCGCCGTGTTGCCGGCGGTGGAACTGCGGCGGTCCATGGTCTGCCACTCGAACTCGACGCTCTTGGTGCGCCGGCCGCCGGTCAGGCCGCCGATCGCGGACAGGAACGGCGTCTCGGTCGGGGTGACCTGGTAGAGCTGGCCGTGGTAGTTGGGCAGGTTGTAGGTCGTGCCCTGACCTGTGACGGCTGCCATGGGGCGGCCTCCTTACGTTGTCGGGTCGGCGCCCGGCGACCGCCGGAACGCTGCTACTTGCTGGTCTCGCGGAGTTGCTGCGACTTGAGCGCGATCGCCCGCCGCACATCGCCCGCCTTCTCGGCCTCGGCGATCTGCTGCGCGAGGGTCGGCGTGCCGCCCGGGCGGGCGCCCTGCGACGGGTCCGGCTTCGGCACGGTCGGGCCGCCCGCGCCGGCCGCCCAGTGCGGCTTGCGGGCCAGCAGGTCGTCCAGCGCGCTCTTGATCGCGTCGGCGTCGACGCCGCCCTCCTCGGTGGTGTAGGTGCCCGCGGCGAGGGCGTCGACCGCGTCCTGCGGGTCCGCGAACTTCCCCGCCGCCAGGGCCTCGACCTTGGAGGCGACTGCGAGCTTCGTCGCGGCCGCCGCCCGGTCCTCGGCCGCCTTCGTCCGGTCGGCCAACTTCTCCGCCTCGGTCTTCTTCGCGTCCTCGATCGCCTGGAGCTGCGCGGCCTGGTCGGCGGCCAGCTTCTCGGCGGCCTTCGCGCGGTCCTTCCACGCGGCCAGGGCCTTCTCGCCGGCCGGGCCGAGGGCCGGGTCTCCGTCGCCCGTTGCGGGCTTGGGGTCGGTCGCGGGGTCCTTCGGCGGGTCAGCCGGCGGGCTGCCCGGGTCGGCGGAAGGAGTCGGACTCGGAGGTGTGGGCGTGCTCATCGGTTGCTCCCGTTGCAGGAGTCGGGACCCGGGCGTTGCACCCAGGTCAGGTCAGGTAGCCGAACCGGCGCAGGAGACGGATCACGTCGTCCCGGGACTCGGCCAAGCGGTAGATCTCGCCCGGCATCAGCCGGGGCGTCCGGAGGTTGAAGCGGGGCAGGCCACGCTCCAGGTCGTAGGCGTCACGGGCGAACGCGGTACCCGTGCGCTGCTCGGTCTCGCGCAGCATCTGCCGGTAGAAGGACCCGCGGCGCGTGGTGCCCTCCAGCGTCGCGACCACCTTCTGCCCGTAGGCGTCCAGCGTCGTCACCGAACGGCTCGCGTTCACCACCTGGTAGATGTCCGCGCCATCCCGGATCGCCCGGGCCCCGCCGACGGTGAACCGCCGGTCCTGCTCCGCCCGCGACAGGCCATGGAAGAACGACATCGGGTCGGTGGTGCGGCCGCGCCGCGCCGACGTGGACGGTACGCCGTAGCACTGGCACCGCTTGTGCCGCGCGAAGTCCGCGTTCCACCGGTACCAGCGGCCGGCGAGGATCGCGCACCGCGAGCACGCGCCCGCCCTCACCTGGCGGATGTACCCGGTCGTCGTGCGGTTCGCCGCGACCGCCACCCCGAACGCTCCGGAGCCGGCGTCGGCGACCTCGCTGGCCATGATGCGCTGGAGCGACATCCGCCCGGCCGCCATCGCCTCCGGCAGCGTCACCCCGGCGCCCAGCAACGTCTTCGTGCGGACGATAGGCGTGTACAGCAGGCTGTCGAGGGGCCGGCCGTCCGCAGCCACCCCCGTCAACGCGCGGGCGGACACCCGGGACGCACCCGGGTCGTACTGCGAGGCGAGGCCGTCGGCGCGGACCATGGCGTCCACGTAGGTCTGCGCCGGGCCTGCGGCGAGCAGCTGCGCGGCTGTCAGCAGCCGTACCAGCGCCGGGCCCACCCTGCGCAGGTACGACCCGGACAGATCCCCCGTGTCCAGCGCCGCCCACCAGCGGGCCGCCTGCCGCTCGGCCGCCAGGACCGCGCGCCGCTGCGACGCCCCGTAGGCCGCGACCAGTTGGGCATGGTCCGGCTCGGGGATCGCCGGCGCCACGGTCACGCCGCCGGCTCCTCAGGTGCCGGTTCGGCCTGCACAGGCGGCAGCGCGGTGGTGAGCGCGTGCAGGTCGGCGACCGAGGCGCGGGTGAGGGCGTCCTCGTCCATCTGCCGCATCCGCTCCCGCTGCACCATCGTGTACTGCATGTCCTCGCGGGCCTGCTCGATCGGGATGATCCCGGCCTGCACGAGTTTCACGGTGGCGTCGGCCTGCTGGGCGCGGGTCGGTGTCGACGGGTCGCGCCACACCGTCTCCAGGGACAGTGCCCGCGGGTCCCACGAGCCGTTGATCAGCCGCAGCACGATCCGGTTGACAGCCTCGTGGCCGCCCCCGAACGCGCGCTGCTCCCTCTCGGCCCGCTTGATCAGCCGGATCTCCGACGCCCGGATCGCGTCCGCCGACGGCGGGTTGTCCGTGGCCAGGCCCAGGAAGTGCGGCGGCAGACCGGACAAGCTCGCGACGAGCCGGGCGAGGGAGTTCAGGGTGTCGTGGAAGTTCGTGAGGTTGGCCTCGGGGAACTGCACGACATCGGCGCCGTCCCCGTCTTCGCCGCTCTTCCTGTTCTTCGCCGTCGCCCAGATCCGCCCGGCCAGCCGCGACCACACCGACACCTTGTTGCCCTGCTCGTCGGTGAAGTCGCTCTCGTCGAAGCCGAACGCGACCCGGCGCGGCATCGCGTGGTACTCCGCGGACACCATCATGTCGGTAGCGACCTTGCACGCCGCGTCGGACAGCGGGATCACGTCCGTCAGCTCGCTGCGGCCCTGCGGCGCCATGATCCGCGGACGGTTGACCAGCGGCACGACCGGCACCACTCCGAGGTTGTGCACGTCCTGCTCGGTCTGCTTCCACGCGGCCGCGCCGACCTGGTCGTACCAGACGGTGCGGTCCGGCAGGTACAGCGTCGCGTGCTGGTCCAACACGGCACCGGTCAGCGGGTCGTACTCGTGCCACCGCTTCAGCGCCGCCCGCACGGTGCGGGTCTGCGGGTCCCAGTCCGCCTGTACCTGGAGCGGGGACTCCGCGGTGATCAGCGGCGTGGACGCATCACCCGGCCGCGACCCGACGATCATGAACGCGCGGCCCATGACCATCGCGTCCACGTGCGCCTGCTGCCCGGCCTCGTCCATCCCGTTGGCCTGCCACACCCGCCACAGCTCATCCGACGTCGACTGATCCGCGTCCGCCTCGCCGGCAGTCGACCCCGGCACCGCGAACCGGAACCCCTCGACGTCCAGGCGCTCCTCCAGCGAGTCGACCACCAACCGGGGCCAGTTGATGACCACCTGCCGCAGCTGGTCGCCCAGCTCCGCCAGCAACTCCGGATGCAGGTAGGCGAGCGGCTGCTTCCCCTCGTAGAAGCGGTTCAGCTCCTCCAGCCGTGCCCGCGACGCCTCGTGCACACGGGACAGGTACAGCACCCAGTCGTCCGGGGTCTGCGGTGCCATCAGCGCATCACCACCATTCGACCAGAGCGTTTCGGCTTGTTCAGGCCGGCCGCGATCGCGTCCTGCCGGGCCTCCCACGACAGGCACCCGGCCATTGCCGTGTCGATCTTCAACGGCGACTGCGGGCGTTCCTTCTCGATCACCCACAGCGGCTGACCCTGGTCATCGACCATGGCGAGCTTCTTCTTCCGGGCGTTGCCCACATGCCGGCCGTACACCTCGTCACCGGAGTGCGTCAGCTCCCCCGACTGCATCGCCCCGCGGTACGCCCGCAGCGAGTACGCCATGATCTTGTGGCGGTTCGTCCACCACTCGGTGACGCGCTTGTCGCCCCACCGGCCCTTCCAGCGGGAGATGATGCTCTCCCAGTACGGCGGATCTGCGTAGACGCGCACCACCGACCACCGCTCGAACGCATCCTTCAACGTGGCGTCGACCTCGTCCTCGGGGCACTCCCAGCCCGGGCCGCCCTCGTCGTTCGCGCCCGGCGGGCACTCCCACACCCCCAGCGGCCACTGAAAGCCCGTCGCCAGATCCGTCGCGACCAGCGACGTCGCGTCGTGGAACTGGGCGCCGTCGAACCCGACCGTGATCCGCGCCCCCTTCGCCGGCAGCGCTTGGTCGGGCCGGCCCAGTTCCGTCCAGCGGGCCACGTCGAACGCCTGCCTGCCGGCCTGCACTCTGCGGTTCAGCCACACCCGCTCCCAGTACGACCGGTCGGTGTCCGGGGCGTTGTAGAGGCTGACGATCGCGTCGACCTGGCCCTCGAAGTCCGGCCACGCCGCGATGCTCGGCCCCGATGCCTCGCGGACCGCGGCACGGATCTGGTCGTCGTCGGCCAGATCCTCGTCCGCCTTCGGGGCGGCCTCGCGGTGGAAGAAGAAGAAATCCTTCGCCTTCGACTTGCCGGCGTCGATCAGCTCCGCGTACTCGTGCGTGCCCTGCGCCACCGAGCCCTCACCGGGCGTGTACGTGGTGGTCGTCTCCAGCGACCACGGGTCGAACGCCATCAGCTTCGGGATGTTCCCGATCATCGTCTGGTGCGCCTCCCGCAACCGCGGCAGCACGAACCGGTGCGTCTCATCGAAGTGCTGGAACGTCGTCCGGCCACCGTCACGGGCATCCGGCGCCGCCGCCAGCGCGGTCGCCTTCCCGCTGCCGCCCCACCGCATGATGCGGTCCAGGCCCGGGTCGAACAGGTCCACGTCCGGGCCCTCGGTCACCATCACGTACAGCGCACCGTAGGCCAGTTCCTCGGTCTGCTCCTCCGTGTACGCCACCATCGGGATGTACGGGTCCGACACCGCGACTCCGACCGGGTCGCCATCCGCGTCGAAGCCGTCCGCGCGCACCGGCCCCTCGGGGTGCAGTTCGGCGAACGCCACCGCCGCAGCGAGTTCGGTCTTGGCGGTGCCCTTCCGCACCGACAGGCCGACCCGCTTGAACCGCCGCTTGCCGGCTCGCGGATGACCCTGCGGGTACACCTCGTACCAGCGGTAAATCAGCGCCCGCTTCTCCGGATCGAGGACGTAGGGCTTCCCGCGCAGCGGCCCGGGGCCGTGCACCGCGCGCTCTTCCAGGAAGTCGCACACCTGGAGGCCGAGCGTCGGCCACGGCTCCGCATCCGGCGGGGGCACCATCAGTACGCCCACGGCGTCACTCCACCACGTGCAGCGTCGCCCGCGGATCGTCCGGCCGGCGACCGGACGACGCGCGGCGCTTCACCGGCTGACGCTCGGTGTCCTGCCCGCTGTCCACGACCTTCCACCGCAGCCGCAGCAGCGCGAGCGGCGTCAGCCCGAGCCGGTCACCGAGTTGCCTGGCTTCCTTCGCGGCGTCCAAGTCGCCCTGTTCAGCCCGTGCCTTCCAGCGCACGTACTGGGCGACCTCGCGCACCCACTTCTGCCGCTCCCACTCCTGGGCCTGCGGCAGCGCCCACAAGTCCACCCACAGCTCGCCCTCGACGCGTTCCTGCGCGGCGAGTTGCGCGGTCAGGACAGTGGCCTCCTCGCGGGCGGAGTCGAGTTTCCGCGTGAGCGTGGCGCGCTGCCGGGCGGACAGCTCTGGCTCTTGCAGGGACAGTTCGAGGTCATCCGCCTTCCGCTGCGCGGTGTCGCGCCGGGTGGACAGCACGATGTCGGGCAGCAGCGGCCACGCCGGCGCTGGTCCCTGGCGGCCGTCGGCGGGCAGTTCGACCATCGCGACGGTGGCGTTGCGCCGCCGTGCGTTCGGTTTCGGGGCAGGTCCCATTCCGGACATGCCGATCACCCCCACGGTGCCGTTGCGGCACGTCGGGCGCCCCGGCCGCTGCAGCCGGGCGCGATTACAGTGTGTGACTAAACGGGGCCCGGATCAGCCTCCGGGGCCACCCAGACCCGTACAGATGTTTATGTCCCTCCCCGGCGGTCCGCCGCTGATCATGGGGAGGGGGTCACCCCCCAGGGCGTGGCTACGGTGCGTAGTGGGCGTCAGTCCTCGAACTGCACGACGTAGCGGCCTTCCGGCATGTCGTTGGCGCTGCCCTTCGTGGGCTCCCAGGTCAACCTGAGGACCGAGTCCCTGAACGTCACCTGGGTGTCGCTGTAGCCGTCGATGATGACCCTGGTCTGGGTGGTGGTCTGGTGGAGGCAGTCGAGGGCGTCGGCGAGCGCGCGCAGGTCGGACGAGTCGAGCTTGATCACTGGTTCCAGCCTCCTGGCTGCTCGCTGCTGGTGTGCGTGGAGTGGCAAGGCGGGCACAAGCCGCGGCCGTGGCGCGGGTCGTCGGGGTCGAGGCGTGCGGCGACCAGCTCGCGGCGGTCCATGGGCCAGTGGTCGGCGTGGACGCTGGCGGCGGCGCACGGTCGGCCGGCCCCGGGCTGGCAGGACGTGCAGCCGGGGCAGGTGCACACCGGGTCGCGCTGGAGCACGCCGGGCCGGAAGCGCTGCTCGTGCCGTCGTCCGTATCCGCGTTGCCGAGCGGTGCCGCGGGCGTGGTCGGCGGCTCGTGCGTGGTCGGGGCAGCGGCTGTCCTGGGTGTACTCGGGGCAGCCGGGCACGGAGCAGACGCGCCAGCGTGCGGCACGGGACATCAGGCGTCGGCGTCGAGGCGGGCGCGGACCGCGGCGTCCTTGCTCTCCAGGAGCTTGCGCAGTGCGACGGTCAGTTCGGGTCCGTCGTGCTGCACGGCGTCGAGGAGTCGCTGTGCGGCGTCGGTGAAGATCGAGGAGACGGCGGCGAGGTGGGTTGGCAGGTGGTCGTGGGTGAAGTGCCGTGCGGCCTGTTGGGTGGCGGGGTGCCTGCCGGTGGTGTCGGGCGCGGGCATGGGTACTCCCTTGGTCACGGTTCGGGCACGGGCGTGTGGACGATCTGTGTGGGCTGGGATGCTGCCCGCATGTCTGACGAATCGTCTGCAAGTGCTGTGGTTCCGCCCGTTCCCGATGTGCCACCGGCGGCGGTGGTGGCCGGTGGTGTGGGCCGGTCGCGGTGGCGGCTGGTCGCGCTGGGCGCGGTGGCCGGCCTGGTGGTCGGCGGTGGTGGTGTGGGTGCAGCATGGGCCGCGTCCGGGTCGGGGTCGTCCTCGGCGAAGTCGTTCACGCTGCGAGGCGCGCTGGATCTGGAGGACGCCACGGATCTGACGCCGGAGGCGACGAGTTGCGCGGGCACGGGCGGCTACGACGACATCGTGGAGGGGGCGTCGGTGACGGTGTACGACGCTGCGGGTGCAGTGGTAGCGGAGGGCGCGTTGGGTGCGGGGAGCCGGGCGAAGGCGGGGTACGACGATTCGCCGTGCCGGTTCGCGGTGACGGTGCCCGGTGTGCCGGCGGGCAGCAAGTTCTACTCGGTGGAGGTGTCCCACCGGGGGAAGCTGACGGTGTCGGCGGCGGACGCCCAGGCCGGCCGGTTCACCGCGACGTTGGGCTGACTCAGCTTCGCCATTCGTCGCGGTAGTCCGAGTGGTCGGCGTACACGGCGGCTAGCGCTTGGAGAGTCTGGCAAGGGAACGGCGTAGGGGCGATATCGTCCGGGCCGGTCTCCTGCTCGCAGGCGAGCGAGTCGTCTGTCCATCCGCTGCCAAGGATGTCCTTCGCGCGGATCGGCCGATGCATCGCCATCAGCGCCCGCTTCGCCTTGACCTCGCGGAGTGCCCGGGCGGCGTCGTAATGGGCGATGTACTCGGCGGGAGAGCCGGGCTCGGCCACGACATCGGTGAACTCCAGCGACCCTCGGATCGCATCGTCCACGACCGTCCATGTGTCGCCGAACGCCGTGGCGGCGTCGCGGGCGATCTGCTCGTCTTCGGCCACGCGTTCCCGCAGGAACGTGGTCAGGTCGGCGCTCATGCGCTCATTCTTCCACGGTCGGGTGGAATGCCCGCAGGCCCCGGCTCGGTGAGCGCGGGGCCTGCGGTACGTCTGTGTCCGGGCACGCCGGACTTGCGGCCCATGATGCACGATCATGGGCCGCCCGGCAACTACTCGTATGGTCTGTCGACCGGCAGTACGTAAGGGGCCGCGATGTCGGCGATCCCGTCTTCCCCACACCGACACTTCCAGTGCGTCAGCGTGCCCGGGATGATCGCGCGGGCGCTGAGGCTCCAGATTCCGCAGCGGGGACAGGCGGCTGGCACCTGCGGCCGGTACGGGCCGAGGTACCGCAGCAACTCGATGGCCCGAGCGTCGTCAGGATCTTCGAGGCGTGGAAACCCGGGGATCACAAGCCAGATCTCCATGGCTACGGCGCCGGTCGGTTCGCGATGATGATGACGGTGGTGTCGTCGCGGTAGCCGTCGGGACCGGCCTCGGGGGCGGCCACGAGGGCCTCGGCGAGGGTCTGGGGGTCACCGCCGTATCGGCGGGTCAGGCCGAGGACCTGATCGCCAGTGAGCGCGTCGAGGCCGTCGCTGGCCAGGATGACGAGCGGGTCGGTGGTCTCCACGGTCAGCACGGTGGCGGGGGTCGCGGTGGCCAGGCTGGTGGTGAGGACGTCCTCCAGCGCCGGGATGTCCACACCCCAGCGGGTCTTCGCCTGGTGCGCCCAGGTGTGCGGGGTGGTGAGGCGGGTGAGCCGACCGCCTTCGGCGGCGTAGGCGTGAGCGTCACCGACCCACGCGATCCGGGTCTCGCCGTCGGGGAGCGCGCGGGCGCAGACGGCGACGCCGTTGGGCTCCGGGTCGGCGCTGGCGCCGCGGTCGGCAACGAGCAGGCCGGCGGTGCAGAGCGCGGCGAGCGTGCCGCGCTGGGGTGCGATGCGGGCGGCGGTCTCGGCGCACAGGCGGCCCACGAACGGGGCGCCGGAGTCGTGGCCGGCGATGTCGACGAGCGCAGCCCCGACGGTGCCGTGCTCGCTGCGGAACACAGCTGTGCTGTCCGCGTTGTTCGGTCCGGTGCCCTGGCGGGTGGCCACGGCGGTGGTGATGGTCATTGTCCTGATTGTCCTCTCGGGTCAGCTGGTGTGTCCGCAGTTCGGTCGGGTCCACCAACCGCACTGCCCGCAGTAGGTGAGGCCGGCCGCGAGGGCAAGGAGTCGGCGCATCATCGGACCGCCTCCTGCTGGAGGGGCGCGTTCTTGATGACGGCGCCCCCTTCTCCGATCCGCTCGACGTGGGGCGTGTTGGTGTTGTTGTTGTCGTGTTGACCTGCGGCAACACCGTCAACAGGGGCGCCGGGAGAGGGGTCGGGGAGGGGCGGCAGGTCGGTGTGGTGAATGCCGGTGGTGACGGCGGGTTGGGCGCCGGGCACCCGGACGCCGGGCCGGGTGGGGATGCCGGCGGCGCGGCAGAGCGCGGTCACCTCGTGGTCGGCCCAGGGGCGTTCGGTCTCCTCGATCAGCCTCATGCGGATCGTGCGGAGGTGGACGTTGGCGCCGCAGGCGACGTCGAGCACCAGCTCGGTGAACGCGTCGACGTCGAGCAGCTGCTCGTCACTGCCCGGTTCTTGGTCGTCGGGCTCGACCTCGTCGTCCTGGTCCTCGTCATTGTCCGGGTTCGGGGTGCCGGCGACCCAGACGGACAGCGCGGTGAGGACGCCAGCGGTGGCCCAGGCGATCGGGCCGAGTTCGTAGGCGACTCCCCCGGTGAATCCGGCGGCGATGATGCCGCCGAGGGCGCGGCCGATGCTGGCCGGTACCCGTTCCTTGGCGGGCAGGTCGGTGGCGGTGAGCCACGCGGTGCAGGACCGGCGGAGTTGGTCGCAGCCGCGCACGATGCGGTTCTCGGTGGGGCTGAGGTCGTCGTCGGTCATACGGCCATCGCCACCGTGAACACCGAGCCGAGGCTGTTGACGGACGAGCCGAGTGGGACGGCGGCCGCACCAGCCACCGTGCCGGACAGGGCCAGGCAGATGCCCGCGACCAGGCCCACAGCCAACTTCCACGAGCGGAGCTTCTTCGCGAACTTCCACAGGCAGACGAGAACGACGGTGATGAGGAGGACAACGACGTGTCCGCCCGGGTCGAGTACCAGCTCGCGGGCGCGGGTGACGTCCATCGTGGTGCCGCCGACGCCCCAGCGCAGGGAGTGGTCGCCGACGAGGTTCGCGCTCCACAGGGTGGTTCCGGCGGCCCATCCGAGGATGCCGCCGCCGGACAGGGTGATGAGCATGCCGTAGGCGGCGGAGAGGATGAACGGCATCAGCGCGGCGGCCTTGTGGTGTTCGCGGAACCACCAGTAGATGGCCTGGGCGACAACGCAGGCGGAGCCGACGGCGACGCCGCCGAGGGTGACAGTGTGGTTGATGTGCATGGGTGTCCTCAGCGGAGGAGTGCGGCGACGTAGGCGCCGGCGGTGACGAGGATGGCCGCCGTGGTGAGGGCGGGCGGCAGGGCTCGGCGGTCGACGCGCAGGAGGAGCAGCGCGGAGCCGAGCATCAGGAGCAGCAGGAGACCGAGCACGATGGCGGTGGCCATCAGCTCGCGGCGTTCACCACGGGCGGGAGCTGGGCGGGGTCGTACATGTTGCCCAGGCCCGGGTCCTTGAACGCGGGTGCGAGACGACCCCGTTGAACCCAGGTGCCGACGGTGCTCGGCTTGACGCCGTAGCGGGCTGCGACTTCGGCGGTGGTGAGGAATCCGCCGCTGGGTCCGTCCGGGCCGGGCTCCTTGTCCTGGTCGTCGTCCGGCTGCGGCTGCTCGTCCGGCTCGCTGTCCGTCTCAGTCGTCTCGGCGGTCTGCTCGCCCGGCTCGGGCGCGGTGACAGCCGGTGCGGGCACGGGTGTGGCGGCGAGGTGGAGGAGGTGGCCGAGGACGAGGGGCGGGACGCACGAGACGGTGATGACGAGTGCGATGGGCGGCCGCGGGCTGGCGGTGAGCCAGCCGGTCACGAACAGGTGGCTCACGGGTTGGGCGGCCGCGGCGGCGGTGAGGCTGATGGCGGCGCCGATGACGGCGCTGGCCTTGCCGGGTGCTCCGGCGGGGCGGGCTCCGGCGACGGCGGCGGCGATGCCGGCGTAGGCGGCGAGGACGGCGGCCATGCCCCAGGCGAGGCGGGAGGACCAGCCGGCGAGTTCGGCGAGGTGGTGTTCGCCGGGTGCGCACATGCCGAGGACGGCGAGGGCGACGGCGGGGCGGCCGGTGGCGGTGAAGGCTCGAACCCACAGGGGTGAGCTGGGCTGGGATGCGGCGGGGCGCGTGCGCCTCACGGACCGCAGGATACGATCACGGATAGCCACTGCTGAGACCTCGAATCTCGGTGGTGGTCAGGCCCCGGCTGGTGTTGGTAGCACCGGTTCGGGGCCGCTTTTTTGTTGTACTGGACTGTATATCACAGTAGTTGATGTTTCGTCATGCTTTGTTCGCATACTGAGCTGGGCGGGCTGGGTGAGATGCCCGCCCAGCTCAGGTCAGGCGGGTTGGTGCGCGCGCCGGGTCCAACCGCAGTCCTCGCAGCGGACCGCGGGCGGCTGACCGTCGCCGCCGGAGACGGTGAGCTGTCCGCGGCAGTGCGGGCAGGGCCAGCGGACGGCGGTGGTGCGTCTCGCCATCTCAAGGGATGTCTCGATGCGGTCAGCGGCCCGCCGGGCGGTCGTCTCGATTGCCGCGCGGTGCCGCGAGTTGAGCCGGAGGAACGGACCGGGCGCACCCGCGAGTCGGGCGGTGAGCCAGGCCGCGGCGAGGGGCGCCGTCCGTGCGCCGGGGTATCGCCAGCGGCGCGGGTCGGCGGCGTCTGCGGCCGCCAGCTGGTCGCGGCGGGCCCGGTCGGCAGCCAGCCAGTGCCGGGGCGCGCGGGACATGGCTGGCCGCTGCACCTCCGCCGCCACGATGTCGGCGGTGTGCACCAGGTGCTGCTCGACTTCGCGCATCGTGTCGAGCAGGTCGAGCCGGATGGGCGCCGGCACTTCGCCGAGCTGCGCGGGGTCGCGGTCGAGGTAGCGGTGCGCCGCCGCGTGCTCGCGCTCGTCCGCGTCCAGCAGGCGGGCGACGCCCATGGTGGGCGGCCACGTGGCCTGCTGCCGGGCGACCAGGGCGTCGGCGAGGTCGGGCCACAGCCGGATGACGGTGGCGAGGTGGGCGGCGGCGTCGGCCACGTGGTGCTCCTGTCGGGTGGTGCTGGTCAGTGGTTGCGGTAGTGGCCGACGTGCCAGTGGCGGCAGAACCGGCAGCGGTAGACGGTGAGTCGGGTGTCGCCAGCGGCGATCAGGCGGGCGCGATGCCGGAGGGCCGCGGCCCGGTCCTGGTGGGCGAGCTTGCCCAGGCAGGACCGGGCGCGGGTCCGGGTGCGGCGCCTCACGGCCGCGCGGCGTCCTCGGCGGCGTCGTGCGCGTACTCGGCGTCGCGGTCCATCTCGTGCAGCTCGTCCTCGGTGAACACGTCGGCGGTGGCCGCGTCGTCCGGTCCGGCGAGCGTGCGCAGGGACGCGAGGGCGGCCTCGTCCGCGTCCGTGAACCCGTCGCGCTCGGCCATGATGTCGGCGGCCTCGTCCAGCGCCCACGACAGGAACGTGCGCTCGGCCGCGGACAGCAGCGGCGCGGACTGGACGGCGGCGCGCACGGCGATCGCCTGGTGCTCCCAGTACCGGCGGACCTCGGGGTCCAGGTCGGCCCACGGGATGTGCACCTCGCTGCCGAACAGGTACCGGAGCTGCTGCGGCAGCCCGTCGCCGTCCGGCTGGTGGCCGGGGCAGGGCTCGCCGGTCGCGGTGGGCCGGCCGCACGTCGGCGTCGGGCCGGACTGGTCGCCGACGGGGTGCCACTCCTGCACGGTCACGTCGGCGGGCGCGGGCGGGACGTGGTTGCAGATGCCGGTCTCGTCGTGGTCGATGGCGGCGCCGCCGCTGCATGTGGTCTTCGGCTCGGGCATGGGTTCCTCCGGGTCAGGGTCGGTGCTGTGCGGGCGTGTGTGGATCTAGAACGGGGGCTCGGCCCCGGCGGCGGGGCCGGTGGCCCACGGGTCGTCAGCGGGCGCCTGGCGGGCCTGCTGGGGCCGCTGCTGGGCCCGCTGGCCCTGCGCCGGGGCGTTCTCGCGCGCCGACTTCGCGACCTGCGCGACCGCGTACGCCAGCGACGGGCCGATGCTGCGGATCAGCAGCGAGGGCATCTCGTGCTTCTGGCCGTCCTTCTCCCAGCGTTCGGTGCGCAGTTCGCCGGTGACGACGACCTCGGCGCCCTTCTGCAACGACTCGACGGTGTTCTCGGCGAGGTGTTCCCACGCCTGGCCGCGGACGAAGAACGTGTCCCCGTCTTCCCACTCGTTCGTCTGCCGATTGAGACGGCGGGAGTTGAAGGCAAGCCGGATGCTCGCGACGGCCTTCCCGGAGCTGGTGAAGCGCAGCTCCGGGTCGGCGACCAGGCGGGCGGTGCCGGTGATGGTGGGCAGGGGCATGAGGGTGTGTCCTCTCGGGTGGGTCAGCTGGTGGCGCCGGTCGCGGAGCGGCCGGTGAACTGGTCGGCGTCGATCGGGCGGTACTCCACCCACGGCCAGGGGTTGGTGCCGAGCCAGCCCTGGCGGATGAACTGCGGGAACTGGCGGTCGTCGCGCATGCCGCGCCACGGGACGAGGCGGCGCGCGCGGTCGTCCTCGGCGCTGCGCTCGTCCTCGACGGGGCGCAGGCCGAAGCCGAACTCGGGCCAGCGCATCCACAGCGACGAACCGGCGGGGCGGAGTGCGCGCGGGCCGAACCCGTTCGCGTGCGGGGCGTGCGCCTCCATGAGCAGCGCGCACCCGGCGGTGACGCGGGCCTCGGTCAGCGCGATGGTCACCTTGCGGGCGTGTTCCTCGCTCGCGGGGTCACCGGAGTGCAACTGGTAGACGGGCCCGATCACGAGCACGTCGGGCATGACGGTCTCGACCCGGCGCATCAGCCAGGCGCGGCCGTCGGCGCGGGTCAGGTCGATGCCCTCCGGTCGGCAGTCGATGTGCAGGGCGCCGCGCTTCACCGGCAGGTGCGCGGCAGCGGCACAGTTCATCAACGGCCGGTAGCGGCGCCGGTTCTGCTGCTCGCTGTTCTCGCAGTCGAGCACCAGAACGCGCGCGGGACCGACCGGGTTCGGGGTGTGCTGGAACGGGTGGATGCCGGCCGCGAGACACACCGCGAGCTGCCGCATCAGCACCGACTTGCCGCCGCCCTCGCCCCCGGTCAAGATCAGCCGGTCCATGCGCTCCAGCAGCCCGGGCACGATCCAGTCGGGCTCGTCGTCGCCCGCGTCGAGGAAGTCCCACATGTCGGTGACGGGCGTGTCCTGGGCGGCGCGGCCAGCGTCGCGCACCTCGCGGGCGAGCGTGACCGCGTTCTCGGCGAGGTCGTCCGGCTCGGCGGCCGGGTCAAAGGCGCGGCGGGCGATCTCCGTGCCGGCCTCGATCAGGGCCCGCCGCAGAGCGAGGGCCTTGATGCGCTCGGCGTACTGCGGGGCGCTGCTGGCCAGGGTGACCTGGGTCATGCAGGTGGTGAAGTACGGGGTGCCGCCGATCTTCTCCAGCTCGCCGACGCGCTGGAGTTCAGCGGCGAGGGTGATGGGGTCGATGGTGGCGGCGCGGTCGAGGATCGCGGCGGCGGCCTGGTGGATGGTGCCGTGTCCGAGGCGGTAGAAGTCGCCGGCGGCGAGCAGCTGGTGCACGCGGCGCTGGTCGCGCGGCGGGGTGAGGATGAGGGCGCCGAGGTACGCCTGTTCGGCATCGAGGTCGCGCGGCGCGGAGGTGCCGGCGTCGGCGGGGTCGGCGTCGTACGGCGCCTGGTAGTCGTCGGTCATCAGAAGATCCCTCGGTCTGCGTAGGTGGCGCCTTGGTCCTGGCGGGCAGCGCGGGAGGCGGCGGCCTGTTCGCGCTCGCGCTCGCCCATGGCCTTGAGGCGCAAGGTGTCGTATTGCTTGCGGAGCTTCGGCATGCTCCGGACGTTCGCTCGCCAGAACGCGTCCTGCTGGCACCAGTCGATGGCGCGCAGCACCTGGTCGACGGTGCGGCCGTCGCGGTCGAGCAGCAGCCGGGCCTCGCGCCGCCAGGTGTCGGTGATGGTCGGCCGCTTGCTGCCGTTGGCCTCGACCCGGTCGGCGAGGTGCTTGCACACGCGCTCGATGTCGTCGCGGGTCTCGCTCGGAGAGGACGTAGTCCTCTCTTTGGGGTTGGGGTTGGGAGCACCCGTTACGCCGCTGTTAGTAACGCCGTTACTCGAACCGTCACGTTTCGAGGCGTTCGGCGAGTTCTGGTGGCGCTCGCGAAAGGCGGCCTGACGTGCAGCGTTCTTGGTCCGGCTGGCGCCGATCTGGTCGGCTGACTTCTGGTAGTCGAGGTAGTCGTGGACCCGATATCCGGTCTCTTCCTCGATCCACAGGCCAGCCTTGACGAGTCGATCAGCGGCGAACTTGGCCACGCTGGCGGTGACGTCGTTGTTATGGGGGGCGTTAGTAACGCCGTTACGGTCGTCGGCGGCATGCACGGCCTCGGCTGCGTCCTCGAAGTCGAGGAGGCGTCGGGCGGCCCGGTGTGGGATCACGCCGTCGGTGAGGTTGCGGTTGCACCAGGCCAGGCCGGCGACCCACAACGCGATCCCGAGCGAGCCAGCGGCGTCGAACTTCGGGTGGTCGTAGAAGTCGTCCGAGATTCGGACCCAGGCCATGGTGCTCCAGTCGGTCGGTGGTTCGGGGGTTGGCGGCCGGGCCCGCGGCCGGTGGCATCCGCGGGCCCGGCGGTCTACGCGGCGGGCTCCGGCTCGATGCCGGTCAGCTCCGTGTAGAGCGCCCGGCAGGCGTCGCAGCCGCACGTCTCCATGCCGCTGTTGCCGCCCTCGGTGGCGAGCCGGTCGCCGGGCGGCACAACCCTTTCGATCTCCTTGCCGCTCAGCTCGAACGTGGGCCGCAGCACGGGGGTCTCGTCGTCGCGGTGCCGGATGTAGGCCATGGTCGGAAGTCCTTTCTCGGTTGGTGGGGTCAGCTGGCGGTGGCGAGCTGCTGGGGCTGCTGGGCGGCGTGGTAGGCGTCGACCACCTCGCGTTTCGGCCGGCCGACCCGGCCGACCTCGATGCCCTGCTCCCGCGCCCAGGCCCGGATCGCCGCGTAGTCCTCCGCCGGCGCCGTGGTGCCCTTCGTCTTCGGGGCGCCCTTCGCGGACGCCAGGTCGTGCTGCGCGTTCTCCAACTGCGCCTTGAGGCGGGCGACCCGGGCCTCTGCCTCGGCCACCTTGGTCTCACGCTCGGCGGCCTGGCGGAGGTCGGTGAGGGCCCCGCGGGCCTTGCCGGCGAGGGTCTGCATGCGACTGGACTGGTGCGCGGCGCCCCAGAGGATCAGCCCGTCCGGGTCGGTCGGGATACCGGCAGGCTCGGCGGCCGACGGCGTGGGCGGCTGCGGGGCGGCCTGCTCACGGGGTGGTGCCGGGGCGACCGGGGTCGAGTGCGGGGTGATGTCGGTGATGGACATGTGTGCCTTCCGGAGTGCTCGGCTTGATGGCGGGGTGACCCGGTCGTCGCAGGTGGCTGCGATCGGGCACCGGGCGCACAGGGAGCTGGCGGTGAGCTGCGCCTTGGTACGGCGTGCCCGGGAAGCGCGGGGGTCGAGCGCGGCGTCGTAGACGGCGCCCTGGCCCCGGCACGGGGTGATCTCGGTCATCCGGTCACCGCCGTGATGGTGTCGATCCAGGCGAGCGCGGAGCAGTCGAGCTGCTGGCGGGCGCGGGTGACGGCGACGTAGGCGAGGCGGGCTTCCTCGCGGCGGAGGATGATGTTGCCGGTCTGGGGGTCGGGCTTGGGCTCGCGGAAGTCGGTGTGGATGCGCACCTTCGGCCACTCGCGGCCCTTGGCCTTGTGGGCGGTGCTGACCACCAGTTCGGCGGCGTCCTCGCCCGCGAGGGCGTCGGCGGCCTTGATGATGTCGGCGGTGCCGTAGTCGTCGATGAGCTTGACGAGCACCTTCAGCGAGCCGTCTTCCTCCTCGGCGTACTCGCGCACGGCGGCCCAGGAGGGGAACGCGAGCAGGTCGGGGTGGTCGGTCGGGCGGCCGGCCTGGAGCGCTTCGGCGGCCCAGGCGAGGCGCTTCAGCTCCGCGCCGCCGCCGACCAGGGCGGTCTTCCGCCCGGCCGCCAGCGATTCCAGCACGATGCCGACGGCGCCGGCGTTGGTGCGGCACAGGATCGCGTCCGGCTCCTCGACCGGGCCGACGGTGGACTCGGCCGCGGGCCAGCCGGTCAGGCGCAACGGCGTCCCGACGTGGTATAGCCACCGGTTGGCCTCGTCGGCGATGGCCGGCCCGAACCGGAAGCTCTGGGACAGCTCGCGGACTTCGGCGCCCAGCTCGCGCTCGAACTGGGCGAGCGCGTCCTTGGCGCCGCGCCACTCGTAGATCTGCTGGGCGGAGTCGCCGACCGCGATGCGCTGCGCGTGCTCCTGGTCGAGCAACACCCTGGCCAACACGTCGTTGGTGTCCTGCGCCTCGTCCAGCAGCACCACGTCGGTTGCCAGCGTCGGCCGGCTGAGTGCCCAGATCTTGAGGTAGACGTCGTGGCTCATCTTGAGCACGCCGTCGTCGCCGCGGGTCAGGTCGGCCCAGGCGAGCCGGGCGACCGGCAGGGCGAGTTCGGCGATCTGGTCGCGGGTCTCGGGCAGGGTCAGGCCGTCGTAGCGCGGCACGTGGCGGCGGCTGATCTCGTCGTCTGCGCTGTGGCAGTACCGATCGACGGTGTCGAGCGCGATGCGCATCACGAGCTTGGACGTGAGGGCCTTGGTCTTGCCCTGGTCGGTGAGGACACGCTGAATGCCGCCCGTGATCCGCTCGATGCCGAGGGCCTTCGCCGCGTCGAGGGCGGTCTGGCGGGGGCGTTGGATGCGCGGCAGGTACTGCGGGTCGAACGCAAGGCCGTGGCCGGTCTTCGCGACCACGTTGGTCGGGAAGCTCTTCGCCGCGTCGGCCGCGATCGACCTGTTGTAGGCGATGTACGTCATCGTGCGGCGCCGGTCGCTGCCCGCGATCAGCCGCAGCGTGCTGGACTTGCCGCAGCCCGCCCCGGCCTGGAGGACCAGGTCGACGCCGTCGCCGTAGGTCTCGATCGCTTCGCGCTGCTCGGGAGTTGGGGTCACCATCGAGTGCACCTCCTTTCGGGGTGGTGCGGGCCCGGCGCCGGGGGAAGGCGGCGCCGGACCCGGAATCGGGGGTCAGGCGGCGCGTTGCCGCAGCTTGGTGACGGTGTCGGCGAACCGCTCGCGGCCGCCCTCGCCCTCGAACGCGCCCAGCACCTCGATCAGCTGGTGGCCGTCCGCGGACGCGAGTTCGTTCATCGAGCCGACCGGGCGGCCGAGCAGCAGGCCGACGACGTCCAGGCGCTCAGTCCGGTCCTCGGGGCCGCCGACGGCACGCAGCAGAGCGAAGATGCGCCGCATCTGCGGCGCGGACACCGCGCCGGAGGCGGCCGGACGCTCGCCCGGCGCCGGGGCCGCCAGCTCGTCCGCGTGCTCCTCCAGCGCCTGCCGGGCCGGGCTCGGCTGCTCCGTCGGCGCCGGGGCAGCGTTCGGCTTGAGCGCGACACCCACCGCCTTGATGGCGTCGCCCAGCGGCATGACCTCCCCCGTGGTCGGGTGCGCAGCCGGAAGACCGAGCTGCCCGCGGCGCTCCGCCCGGCCATAGATCTCCAGCGCGCCCTGGTACGTCAGGCCGTCCGCGCGCAACTCGGCGAGGATGGCCTCGACCGGATCGACGCCTTGGCCGAGCTGGTCGAGGATCACCTCGGCGAGGTCCGCGCCCGGGTGGTGAACCGTCATGCCCTCAAGCGGGGCGTACCGGGTCTTGGTGACCGTGCCGGTTCCCTCGACCATGTCCACGATCAGGCCGAGTTCGTACTCGGCGCCCTCGCGCTGCACGGCCTTGACCCCGAGCTTGGTGACCTTTTTGCCCTCGATGCTGTAGTCGCCCTTGGTGCGCATCGTGCAGAGGACGTGCCCGGGGTAGTTCAGCAGCGCTTCGAGCATGTCCTGCTCGATGGGGTTGCCCTTGCGCCAGCCGCCGAAGCTGCCGCCCGCGCCGGGGGCGTTGCCCGCTTCCTCCACGATCTGGAGCAGGCCGCCCTTGCCGTTCCAGAAGTGCGACCACGAGTCGATGATCAGGACCGGCAGGCGGGCGGCGGCCGCGGCCCGGGTCGCCTCGATGAGGTTGCGGGGGTCGTAGTTGTCGAGGGGCAGGTGCAGGAACTCGATGCCGCCGAGGTCGGGGCGTCCGGGCACGGGGGCGTAGGTGAGGGCCGAGCCGCGCTCGGTGTCGATGACGCCGAGCGGGCCGCCGTTGGCGAGCCGCTGACCGATCTTGAGGGCGGACATGGTCTTGCCGGAGCCGGCCGGGCCCTGGAGCCCGATGCGGGCGTAGGCGCGCTCCCTGGTGGCGGGCGCGAAAGTGAACGTGGTCATGCTGATTCCTTGTTGAGCAGCGGAGACGGGTTGTCGGGGGGTTCGGGCAGGCCACGGAGCGCGGCGGGAGTGTGGGCGGGGCAGCGGTGACCGGGGATGTACGGGCGGACGCCTTCTCGGGCCCAGCAGTACCGGCGGCGGGCGCCGATCCAGTGGGAGCACGAGCCGTCGGTGGGCCGGGTGGTGACCGGCGTGCGGCCGGGGGTGTCCCCGGCCGCACTGGTCATCGGCCGCTCCGGTCGCGCCGCTCGGCCCGATCCCGGCGCGCGTCGTCCGCGCCGGCCGCGACGAACAGCACCAGAACGACGACGCCGAGGCCGATCAGCCACATCACGGGCGCTCACCGCCCGTCTCCATCTGCTCGGCGAGCGCGGTGGCGGCGTCGAGCGCGGCCTGCGCCGACTCGTACTCCCACCGCCCGACCGGCCCGGTGACGGGCAGGGCCTGCCAGCGGTCGCCCACCCACGCCATGCGGTTCCCGCCCGACCGGCGCCCCGCGAGAATCGCCCACCGGCTGCCGGCCGCCAACTCCCGCACTCCCGCCCTGATCGGCCACGAGTAGTCGGGGCAGTGCCCCTCGGTCTCCTCGTAGACCTCGACCGTGCCCTGCTCGGCGGCGGCCTTCGTGGCGTACAGGCCGCGCAGGGGCCCCTCTTCCTCCCAGACGCACCAGACCGACAGCCCGGTGTGCGCGGGGGCGAGCAGTCCGGCGTGGTGAAGGGCGGTCACGATCGCATCCGCGGGACCGTACGCGACGTCCCTGCTCTCCAGGGCGGCGCGGGCCACGGCAGGGCCTCGGCGCGCTCCGGCGTCAACCCGGTCACCGCGCACCGCCCGCGTTGCAGCCGACCTGGCACACGAGCTTCTGCGCACCGGACGGCCACCGGGCACCGGACGGGTCCGGTGCCCACGGTCCGACCGGGTTGCCGCACCGGTGGCACTCGGGCATCTCGGGCTCGGAGTTGTTCCAGGCGGAGAGCAACGCGGACTCCAGCGGGTCCGGACGCTCGGTCAGCGGCACGACCACCGTCGGCGCGGCCAGCTGCTGCGCGGCGAGCTGCTGCTCCAGCTCGGCGACACGCGCCCGCAGCGTCTCCTCGGTGGACAGACCGGGCGCCGCGAGCGTGAAGTCCAGCTGCGCGCCCTGCCAGTGGGTCGTCGCCTTGTGCCACACCTGGCCTTCGCCAGCCGGGCCGTCCGGAACGAGCTTGCCGCCAAAGGTGGCCGTCACGCTGTCGAGGACCGACTGAGGGTCGGCCGCGTGGACGTGCTGGAGCAGGCGGATGAACGCGCCCAAGCTGTTGCTGTGCACCGTCCAATTCCCGTCGTGCGCCAAGGGCGCCAGCACCGGGTTGGCGAGCAGGGTGTCGATGAGGGAGTCGAACGCGGCGATGACCGCCGGGCGCTCGGTAGGCTGGTCGGACAAGGCGATACCTCTCTTTGATCTGCGGTGAGGTGGAGCCGAGGGGTCGGTCCGGATGGCAGTCCGGGACGGCCCCGATTTCGTGTGGTCAGGCGCTGAGCACGAGCGGCGCGACCTGCTCGGCGGCGGTGATGGCCGCGAGGTCGGCGAGCGTGAAGTAGATCCGACCGGTCGGCACACCGCCCTCGCGGTGGTGGCGGATCTGGTGCCTCTGCGCCAGCTTCTTGAGCGTGCTCGGCTTGTAGGTGGTCAGCCTCTGTGCGAACGCCTCCTCCGGCGTGAACCGGAGCAGGCTCTCGATCGTCGGCTGCTCGATGACGGCGGGGGCCGTCTTGGTGCGCGTGGCCTTGGCGGTCACAGCGTCTCCTCGGTCAGGGTGGCGATGGCGCCGACCGGCACCATCAGCCCGTCCGCCAGGCGCTGGATCGTCTCGTCGCTCGCGCCGGCCAACCCCCGCTCCAGGCGGGACAGGTGACTCGGGTGGCAGCGGGCCTGGCGAGCCAGGCCGCGGAGCGTCAGATTCTGCGCTTTGCGGATGGTGCGGATGGCGATGCCGTTCGGTCTCACCGTCAGAAACTAACGCTCGACTCGTGGAATATGCAAGTCGCACGATGGAATCTGGCGACATTTTCTAACGGTGACCACCGCTCGAAACGATCGCGGTTGCATGCCGGGGCGCACGGCATGCAACACCCGCGCCCCCCATGCGCCGCCAATCCGCAGGTCAAAGGCTGGAACCTGACTCGCCTGTTGCATGACGGTGGTGCATCATGGACAACCATGGACAGCGACTGGACGCGGGTGGGTGCGGCGGTACGGACCGCTCGCAACCGTCAGAACCTGACGCAGCGAGAGCTGGCGGCCGAGGTAGGCACCAGCGAGCCCACAATCCGCGCGATCGAGCGCGGCACCGAGTACGCCAAGATCACGCCAACCCTGCGCTCGATCGCGCGGTACTTCGGCTGGGCCGAGGGGTCGATCGAGGCGATCCGCGACGGCCGCGAGTCCGCCGGAGGCGATCTTTCGGGCGAGACGGGCGAGTCGTCCCGCGCAAGTCAACTCGCGCGGGACGGCTCGCGCGAGGCCCTTCCCGACGGCCTACCGGTGCGCGTGGTGCGGACTCTCGCCGAGGGCACCGCACTGGACACCCGCGTCGTACCGCTCACTCCAGATGCCGACATGGTCGTGCTCGTCATGGGCAAGGGTGGCGCCAGCCCGGAGGCGATCCGGGAGGCTCTGGAGGCGTGGGAGCGGCGCGAGGGCCACCTCGACCGCCTCGGCGACGTATCAGACGAACCGTCAGAAAATACGTGAATTATCTTTCTGGTCATCAGATGGCCAGAAACCTTCACACACTGCACACACCTGTGCCAGCATGACCGGACCGACGGGGGGCGCCCAGCTCGGGGTAAGGGGCCGCAGGATGGTCCGCGTTCTACGCGTGTCCAGCATGCCGTTCGGTGTGCTGGTGTGGGTGCGGCCGGTGCCAGGACGGATCGGCGACTATGTGATGTACGTGTCCGACGCCGCCGCCCAGGCCGGGATCGTCCCGCCCTGGAAGACGGATCTCGGCCACAAAGGGCCGCGCGAGGGCGGCGCCTGACCATGGGGGAGACCGGCGGCCCGGGGGGTATCTGGGCCGCCGTCCCCAACACCACACCCACACCCACACGCACCTCACGGAGGTGACCCGATGGCGTATGCCGAGAAGCGGGTCAGCACAGCCAAGGGCAGCAAGGGCAAAGTCACCTGGCGAGCCCGATACCTGAAACCAGACGGAACCTGGGGGAGCGAGCCGGGATTCCCCACCAAGAGGACCGCCGAGGACTGGGGGGACGCCCAGGAAGCGGCGATCCGCGAAGGCCGCTGGATCGACCCGGCGTTGAGCCGCGGCCCGTTCGGCGAGTGGGCCCGGAAGTACATGGCCGACCGACAGCCGCGCGGCCGCACGCGGAACACCATGTGGGAGAAGTTGGAGACCCACATCTTGCCCCGCTGGGAGTACGTGCCGCTGCAGGGGATCACCTGGTACGACGCAGAGTCCTGGGCCAACGGCTTGTCCTGCGACGACAGCACGGCGACGAAGTGCTTGACGATCATGTCGCAGATCCTCACCGGCGCGGTCGACGCGAAGCGGCTGCTCGTCAACCCGCTCGCGAACCGACGCCGATCGAGGCCGGCTTCGGTGAAGGCATCGGTGCGGGCGAAGGCTGACACGGACCTCTGGATTCCACCCAAGGAGCTGCTGCTGTGTGCTCGGCGAGCCGGGCCGCTCGACGGGACGCACATCTTGACCACGGGGTTCGCCGGACCGCGCTGGGGGGAAGGTCTGGCCCTGCGGCCGGAGTCGCTCGGCATACGTCAAGAAGGGGACTTCTCGTGTCCCACGCTGGCCATCGTAGATGAGGTTGCCGAGTACACCGTGCGTAACCCCGATGGGACGAAGGCCGGTCAGTTCCTCGGAATCGAGCCGCTGAAGACGGCGGAGTCCAAGAGGGACGCGGACCTGCCGCCCTTTCTCCACGAACTTCTCGTTGACCAGGTCGAGCGGGTCGAAGCGGCGGGGTTCCAGTGGCTGTTCTGTACGCGGACTGGCGGCCATTGGCGCCGGGCGAACTTCGGGCGGCAGGTGATGCGGCCCGTCGCGGACGGCCGGACGGCGCTCCCCGCGACCAAGGGGCACGCCCCGCGGGCGGCATGGGAGCCCATCAAGCCAGGTGCGACGATGCGAGGGGCGCGGCACACCCACGACTCGCTGCAGGAGCAGATCGGCGTGAAGCCGGCCTTGGCCTACGAGCAGGCTGGCCACAAGCGCCCGGGTATCAAGTCGGTGTATCAGCACCCCACGCCGGCCATGCGGCAGGCTAGGCTGGACGGGCTTCAGGAGGTCTTCGAGCGCACGATGTGGGCACTCGGATGGTCGAGGATCTGGGATGAGAGTTGATCTCCCAGATATCTCCCAAATGATCTTCGTTGATGGGTGCTTCGCAGGTCACAGGAGAATGAGCGCCGCCCTTACAAGGCGGATGTCGGCGGTTCGAAACCGTCCACGCCCACCCCCGTCGCGAGCGCAGGTCGAAGCCCCTCCCGTTGGACCGGGAGGGGCTTTCCTGATCACGCGGCGGTGCGTGCCGGGACCGCGTCCCGCCCGCGCGGCTTCCTGGTGGACGGGGCGGCGGGTGCCGCCTCGATCGCGGCGCGCAGTTCCTCGGTGAGGGCGAGGGTCGCGCCGGCGCGGTGGTAGAGCGTGGAGACCAGCACGTGCAGGCTGCGCTTGCCCTCCCCGTCGAGCGGGCCGTCCAGCGCGCCGCGGATCTCGCCGAGCGTGACGGTCAGGGGCCGTTCCGCGATCACGTCGCAAGTCGCCTCCAACGACCCCACCCGCGGGGCGCTCAACTCCTCGTCAAGCAGCCGCCCGACAGCGGACCGCCGCACCGTGCACCCCTGCATGCCGCGCCCCTCACGTACGTAGCCCCACCCCGCGCCGCCGCTCGCACGGCGCGGGGCCTCTCCCCGCCCGCCCCACCACGTCGGCGCAGTGAAACGGGCGCAGTTCGACGCTACGGCGGCGTGTTTCTCGCTGACGTCCGTGTTTCTCAGTGTTTCGAAACGACGGGCGGGTGATTCCCGTTGTTCCTCACGGGATGTCGAGAGCGCTCCGCGCGCGGCTGATCAGGCGGTGCGCGACTCGCTCACTGACGGCCGAGGCGTCGAGGGCATCCCACACTTTCCGGTACAAGGCGACGTCCTCAGGCGAGTCGAGCCACATCTCCGCGTGCCACGTCTCAGCGACGACGAGCCGGTCGTCGTGAATCCAGAAGTCGTCGCCGGCGGCGATCTGCACGTCGGCGGTCAAGGGGATGATGCCGAGACGCACCGACGACAGGCCGTTGATGGACATCAGCCGGTCCAACTGGTCGGCGAGGACCGCAGGCGGGCAGATCCGGACGTGCAGGGCCGACTCCCATATCAACACCCGGTAGGTCTTGCCCGCCGCGTACAGGCCCTCCTGGCGGCGTATCCGCGACGACACCCCGGCCTCTATGTCCCGGGTCACTCCGTGCAGGTTGGCGTACCGGGTCAGCACGCAGCGGGCGTACTCGGGAGTCTGGAAGATCCCCGGCATGACCGATGCCGTGAAGCCCCGGAACACGCGTGTTCTCTCGTGCTGCGCGCCGAGTGCGTCCTGTACCGCGCGGTGGCCGCCGGCCAGTGCGCGGCGCCATGAACGGTAGGTGGATTCGAGGCCGGCGAGGCGGCCTTTCAGTTCGGCCGCGGACTCCGGCTTGCCGACTCCGGCGGCCCACGCTTCAAGGTCGGCCGGGGTGGCGGTCTGCTTGCCGGTCTCCAGCTTGCTGACCTTCGACGGGGCCCAGCCACATGCTCCGGCGAGTTGCCGTACGGTGAGGCGGCCCTCGGTGCGCAGCTCGCGGAGCCGCACGCCGAGGGCCTGTCGGGCCTGCTGGAAGTCGGTGCTCACATGGGGGACGGTACCCGCGCCCTGAACGTCTCGTACCTGCTCGCATAGTGCCAGGCCGCGTCGCGGATCTGGCAGGCTCGCAGGACGTGGTCGGGGTCGGTGGTCAGTTCCAGTCGCCGCCCGGAGTCGGTCCAGTTGAAGCGGGCCAGGGTGCGGGAGTCGAAGAGCCAGAAGTCGTCAGCGGGCAGTCCGATCCGTAGGGCCTCGCGGCGGAACAGGTACCGGATGTCTTCGCCGGAGTGGAGGTTGTCCGGTGTGGTGGCCAGGAGGTACCGCTGGTTGGCGGTGGGCGGCTCGTCGACCAGGCGGACGCGTTCGATGCGCTTGCCGGCTGCGGTCTGCTCGCGGGCGTTGGCGAACCACGGGCTGCCGTTGTCGCGAGGCGGTGCGATGCCTTGGAGGAAGCGCTGATACTCCTCGGTCTGCTGGTCGGCCGCGTACTCCCGTTGGGCTTCCAAGCGCCAGGCCGTGTGCTCGAAGCCGTCTCGGAAGTAGTCCAGGATGCCGGCGGCTGGTACTGCGCCGGTCACGACTTCGGGGCGAAGTTCACCAGCAGGGCGCGGTCTACGACGACCAGCGACTCGCCTTCCAACGGGTTGACCATCTGCGCGAGGGTGTCGGGGTCGGTGACGGTGTAGCCCTGCACCAGGATGTCGCCGGTCTCGGTGTCCTCGTACAGCGTGGGGCACTCGCCGGTCTTGCTGTTGGTGCCGAGCATGCGCAACTTGCGGGCCATGTCGCCTCCCTTGTAGGTCCGGCGATCGCCGGCGCATGCACGGTAGCCCGGTGATCAAGAAACACGACAGAGTGCCTTGGGCGAACGCACGAAAGCCCTGCCAGGAAGGGGCCGAGTGGGGGCAAGGACAGTAGCGGCCGGGTGTGATGGCAGCGCCCCGCCAGGAGGGGAGGCTCGGCGGGGCACCGGCGGGTGTCCCGAACGCCGGCCCTGGGACCGCTGACCCGCGTCACAGCTCGGCCACATCCCAGCGCCCGACATCCTCGCGGCGCCACACTCCCTCTGACCACACGAGGGGGAACCATGCACCGCATGCACCGCACCACTGCAACCGCCGTGTTCGGGCTGCTCGCCGCTGCCGGGCTTCTGCTCGCCGGCTGCTCGTCCAGCAGCAGCCACGGGCACCGCGTTGTCACATACAGCGGGAAGTACACCCCGCTCAGCGTCATTACGTCCGAGCCGCCGATCCCGTCGGACTCGAAACTGGCCAAGGGCCGCACTGCCGCGTGCTGGAAGGCGATCCGCGACCAGTACACGCCCGGGACGGTGCAACTCACCGGGGCACCGACGACGCCGCCGGAATGCGCGGGCCTCACCGCAGACGAGGTATCCGCCGTCGCATCCGACGTGCTCGCCCACCAACTCGGCTGACACGACCGCCCCGTCACCGTGCCGGCCGTGCTGGTGACGGGGCGGCCGCACGTCTCAGGTTTGCCGGGGCGGGCCGAGCCCGAGGGATGCGGAACCGAGCCGGTTTCAGCGGCGGTTCGTGAGCTTGTTGACGAGGTCGGTGAGGGAGTCGACGCGGAGGTCGGCGGTGAGGGCGACGTCGGGGTCGTCGGCCCAGAGGTGGCCCCAGGGGCCGCGGCGGAGGTGGGCGGTGGACAGGCCGGCGGCGGCTGCGGGGAAGGTGTCGTTGTGGGGGTGGTCGCCGACGTAGAGGACGTCGTGGGGTTCGCATCCCGCGAGGCCGACGATCTGGGCGAAGAAGGCGGGGTCGGGTTTGGCGAGGCCCCACTCCCCGGAGGTGGCGACGAGGTCGGCGGGCAGGTCGAGGGCGCGGAGCAACTCCGCGGCGCGGGCGCTTTGGTTGCCGGCGACGATGACGCGGTAGCCGGCGGCGCGCAGGGCGCCGAGGGCGGGCCGCGCGTCGGGGTAGAGGTCGGTCTCGTCGAAGTGCTCGCCGCGGCCGGATGCCTCCATCGCGGCCTGCGCCGCGGCGACGTCCAGCCCGGGCCGGAGCAGCCGCAGCGCGTCGTTGCAGTCCTGGCCGCGCGAGACGACCGCTCCCACCAGGGCCGACACCGTGTGCCGGGGCACCCCGAGCCAGTCGGACCACATCCCCCACACACGCGTGTCGGACGTTAGCGTCTCGCCGATGTCGACGGCCACGGTGTGGATCATGCGCTCCAGCGTATCCACCGGGCCGCCCGCCGGCGGGACGACGCGACCGCCTCCCCGGGTTCGACCGGGTCGGCGTCAGGGCGCGGAACTCCAGGCGTTGAAGGCGATCGCCCACGCGGTGGCGGCCTGCGCCTTGCCGGGCTTGACGCTGACGGTGGTGGTGCTGCCGTCCGCCGCCGCGAGCACCATCGTCAGCCGGCCCGTCTTCTTGCGGGCCGCGAGGGCGAGGGGGCCGAGAGCGACGATCCGGGTGGCGGTGATCCGCTTGCCGGTGCCGTCGACGGTCTGGACGACCGTGCCCTTCGCAGGAGCCGACCAGGCACCCGCGCTGATCGTGGCGTTGTCCACCCGGATCGGGACCCCGCCCGGAACTGCCGGAGGTTTGCTCATGTGGGCAGTGTCACGCCGGCCCGGCCGGGGGAGCACCGCGGGCGGCAGCCTTTGGGACGGAAGCGTTACGGGGGAGGCGGGGGCGGGTTGCGGTGGGACGGGTGGGGCTGTTGGGTGGTGGTCATGATCGCTCGAACGCTCTATTTGCTGGCCTCCGCCGCGCCCCCGGTCTTCGACGTGGCGCGGGTGGTGGAGTCCGCGCAGCGGGCCGGGTGGGACGTCTGCCTAGGGCTGACCCCGACCGCGGCACGGTGGTTGGCGGAGTCGCTGGAGGGGCTGGCGGTGCTGACCGGCCACCCGGTGCGCTGGGAGTACAAGTTGCCCGGGCAGCCTGACGTCTGGCCGCCGGCCGACATGGTCGTGGTGGCGCCGGCGACGTTCACGACGGTCAACGCGTGGGCGGCGGGTATTTCGGACAAGTTCGTGGTCGGGGTGGCCGCGGAGGCGATCGGCAAGGGCATTCCGCTGCTCACGATGCCCTGCCTGAACTCGGCGTATGCCCAGCACCCGGCGTTCGAACGGTCGATCGGGGAGCTGCGGCAGGCCGGCGTGCGGGTGCTCTACGGTCCGGGCGGCTACGAACCGGGCCCGCCGGAGGGCGACGAACCGGTCGCGTACCCCTGGGACCTGCTGCTGGAGGCGCTGGGGGAGGCCGGCGCGCAGCGGTAGCGGACGCCCTCAACCGCGCCTGGCGAAAAGGGCGTTGCACATCACACAGGCAGGTTTACGGGTGATGTGAACCTTTCGGGTGAACGGGTGGCCTTCGCGCGGGCGGGTCCCGGCGGCGCCGCGAAGCATTGGGGGGTGAGAACTTCAAGGGGGAGGCTCGCCCGACTGTGGGCGGCGCTCGCCGTGGTGGTGGCAGCGGGTTCGTGGGGGCTGGGCGGCGTCGCCGCGGCGACCCCCGGACCCGGCTGCGCCGACGGCATACGCGCGGCCCGCACGTGTACGACCTCCCGTCCACCAGCCCGCCCGGGCACCGAACACGTCACCGACGGCCCCCCGGGCCCGGCCCGTTCGCCTGAACCCTCCCCGTCCCCGACCGTTACCCGCACCCCGTCCCCGGCGCCTACGGCCACGCCGACCCGTACGGCGGCCCTGGCCCGTACGGCGGCCCCGGCCCGTACCGCCGCGCCGGCTCGTACAGCGGCCCCGGCGCCTACGGCCACGCCGACCCGTACCGCCGCGCCCGCTCGTACGGCGGCCCCGACCCGTACGGTCGCACCGAAACCGCACCCGACGCGGCACCCCGCGCCGACGCCCTCGCCCACACCCACACCCACGCGAGCCCCCGACCCGCACACCGGGCCGCTCAAGTGCGTCCCCTGGCCCTGGCCTTGGCCTTGGCCTTGGCCGTGGAACCGGCACGACGGCTGGTCCGGCTCATGGCCCTTCCCCCCGAGCTGGCCGTGGCCATGGTGCCACCCGCAGCCGCCGCCCTCGGCGCCCCCCACACCGCCGCCCACCCAGTCACCCACGCCGACCCCGACCCCGACGAAGACGGCCACCCCGACCCCGACCCCGACTCCAACTCCAACACCCACGCGCACCAAGGCCGTTGCCCCGGCACAACCGCCACCTGCCCCCACCCCGTCCAGCACCCCCGCCCCGACACCCACCCGCACCCCGCCAGTGACACCGTCGGCCACCCCGACCCCGAAACCCACTCCCACCCCCGGCCCGACCCGTGCCGCCGCCCCGCCGCAACCGGCCGCCTGGCCCACGCCTGCGCCGAAAGCCGTGCACACACCGGCCCGGCACACCCGCACCGTGATGGAGACGATGCTGCTCACCACCGTTCCCGCCCTGCTCGCCGTGGCCGTCCTGCGCCCCGGCTCCCGCACCTACCGCCGTAACCACTAGCCGAAGAGGGGGAGTTCATCCATGTCACAGTGGTTGGCGCTGGTCATCGCGATGGTCGCGGTGTGCGCTGTGGTGATCAGTGTCGTGGTGCTCCGGCAGCGCCGGATCACCGCGGACGACGACCCGTCCGAGACCCCGGACGTCATCGAGTACATGGTCATGATGATCGGCGTGGTCTACGCGATCGTGCTCGGTCTGGCCATCGCGGGCGTGTGGGAGAGCCGCGGCAGTGCTCAGGCGGAGGCGCTCGCCGAGGCGCAGGCCCTGCACGAGATCAAGGCGCGGGTGCAGGTCTACCCGGCCGGCGTACGCGACCAGGTGCGCGCGGACGTCGACACGTACGCGGCTTTCGTGGCCGACAAGGAGTGGCCCTACATGCGCCACCACGAGGAACTGTCGCCCAAGGCCACGCAGTTGCTCGACAAGGTGCGCAGCGACGTCACGAGCTACGACCCCAAGGACGACCTCGGCCAGCAGGCGTACCAGCCGCTGCTCGACCAGGTCACCGCGGCGGACCAGGCGCGGACGGCCCGCGGACAGGACCTCGGGTCCTCGATGCCGGGCATGGTGTGGTTCGGCCTGATCACCGGGGCTCTGGTGACCGTCGGGCTGATCTTCACCCTCCAGATCCGGCGCTCCGGGCGGGAGTTGCTGCTCGCCGGGCTCTTCAGTGCGCTGATCGCCTTCCTGCTCTTCCTGATCTGGGACCTGGAGGCGCCGTTCGGGGACGGCATGGCGGTCAGCGCGAACGTCTTCCGGGAGATCGTGCTCCGCACGTGACGACGTGACGACGTGACATTGCGCGCCCGGACGCCACGCCTGACGCGCA